>NZ_RAWA01000211.1 GCF_003611675.1 Corallococcus sp. CA053C | reverse complement strand
GCCGTTGGACGAGGCGGGGCGGGGGACGTTCGCCCTGCTCTACATCGACGACGACGTGGAGCTGCCCACGCTCCAGCCGTGGGACGCCCACCCGCGGGTGGAGTCAGGGCCGCAGGGCACCACCGTGGCCTTCCCGCCCGCGCCCGCGCCGCTGGAGACACCGGAGACGGCGAAGCTCACGGAGATCGCCTTCAGCGACGGGACCGCCCATCCCATCCCCCCTTCGACCCCGGAGCCCTGGGTGTTCCTCACCACGAGCGACACGCTGCTGTGGCAACAGCGGGTCGCGACGTCCCCGTGGACCGCGTCCCCCTACGTGCTGGAGGACTTCGCCGCGCCCCGGGTGCAGCTGCGCGCCGCCAGCGTGGGCTATTGGTACTTCAGCCCCCTGGGCGGAGAGCCTGGCGGCGTGGACTTCCGGATGGAGTGGCGCACCGCGCACGAGCCCCTGCCCGCCGGGGCCCTGCGCCCCCTGAGCCGCGGCGCGACATGCGAGGCGCGCTTCCCGGGCACCTGCCCCTGGACGGACGGCCAACTGGAGCCCGTGAACATCGTGGCCCGGGTGGACGCCCCGCAGGTGCTCAGCGTCGTCTTCTCCCTGCCCCGGCCCGGGCTTCCCCGCCACGCGGTGGTGCGCGGCCTGGGCTACCTCCAGGGCTATGAAGGCAAGGAGTGGCTCCTGCTGGAGGGCAGCGCGGACGGCGAGCAGTGGCGGCCGCTCACCCGGACCGTCGTGCGTGAAGTCGAGCGGCACACCGACGACGCGCTCGACTTCATGTATTCCCATTTCATCTCGCTCACGCCGGAGGACTCTCCCTACGGAGACCTTCCCTTCGCCCTGGGGAGCCAGACGCCGGTGTTCGCCGATGCGCCCCTCGCCGACGGCGAGCCCGTCCGCTTCGTCCGGCTGTCCGTGGAAACCCTTACGTTCGAAGGGGGCACGCGGCTCGTGGGGCTCTCCTCGCTCGCGGAGCTGTCCGTCTTCGAGTAGGCCCCGCGCGCGTCTGGGCATCCAACCCATTGGGATTGCTTGGGTGGGATACAACCGGGCAGTTCCGTGCAATCAAATAAATCAAGAAAAAAAGGGGACAGCGTTCTTCTCGTGGAGCACTGCACCCACCCGCAACCGAGGAGGGACCAATGATTAGGCTGACCTGGACGTACGGGCAGCTCCTCAGGGGCCTGGCGGAGATGGTGCGGCGGGTCCTGCTGGTGCAGCTGCTCTTCCTGGCGCCGTGCTTCTGGCTGCTGGAGCTGTCGCAGAACGTGGCGTTCCGGTGGATGAACGGGGACTGGGGTTGGGTCTATCCGGAGTCGCCGTACCGCTGGTTCTCCATCGTCAGCCTGGGGATGTGGAGCGGCGCGGTGGTGGTGCTGTGGGCCCTGCACACGTACTGGTTCCGGCCGCTGCGGGTGGCGTCCTGGCTGCGCGTGCTGTGGGCCACCGCGCTGTGCTGGACGGGCCAGTGGCTGGGCGGCTTCATCGCGGCGGAGGTGTTCCACCACCCGCTCCAGATATGGCCCGGCACGAAGCTGGTCTACGTGAGCTTCAGCGCGCTGTTCTTCTGGGCGGCCACGGCGCTGCTCTACCAGCTGGTCGCGCCGGACCCTGAACCACCGGAGCCGGGCTTCACGCGCGCGGAGCGTCCAGCGGGAGCCTGAGCCGGGCGCGGCAGCCGCGCCCGTCGGTGCGGTTCTCCAATCGCAGACTTCCTCCGTGGGCTTCGGCGATCTGCCGGCTGAGCGCCAGGCCAATGCCATTGCCCTGGGGCTTGGTGGTGAAGAAGGGCACGAAGAGGTTCGCGGTGTCCGCGAGGCCCGGGCCTTCGTCCTCCACCCAGACCTCCACCGCGCCGGGCGCGTGCACCGCCCAGGAAACCCAGACACCGCCCGCGCCCCCTTCATTGGACAGGACAGCGTCCACGGCGTTGCGCACCAGGTTGATGAGCAATTGCTCCAGCTGGTCGCCATCCCCGGGCACCGTGAGCGCGGGGCCGGGGCGCACGGCCACTGGACGGCGCGGCTCCAGCGCCACCACGCGCCGCACCCAGGGCTCCACCTCCACCGTGCCCGGCGTGGGCGGCGGCAGGCGCGCCAGCCGCGCGTGGGCGGACATGAAGCGCGCCAGGGACTCCGCCCTGCGCGCGATGATGCCCAGCCCGTGCCGCGTGTCCTCCTCCCAGTCCGCGGGGCGCGGCACCTGGGCCACCAGGTCCTTGAGCGCGTCCGCGATGGACTGGATGGGCGTGAGCGAGTTGTTGATTTCATGGCTCAGCACGCGCACCAGCCGGCGCCACGCCTCGCGCTCCTCCTCGCGCAATGCCAGACGCAGGTCCGTGAGCACCACCAGCTGGTGCGGCTGGCCGCCCTCGCGGAACGTCCCTCGCCACAGCTCGTAGGGGCCGCCCTCCTGGGCGAAGGCGCGCGTCAGCCGGCGCGGCGCGGGGCCTTCCAAGAGCTCACCGCAGCCCAGCGCTTCGGCCCGCTGGCCCAGGAGCTGCGCGCGCGGCAGGCCCACGAGCCGGGCGCCCGCGCGGTTCACCAGCTTCAGCGTGCCCGTGGCGTCGAAGGCGAGCACCGCCACGTCAATGGCCTCCATCACCTGCCCGAGCAGCGCGCCCGCCTCCAGCGCTCCCAGCCGCTGCTCGCGCAGCGTGTCCCCCAGCGCGTTGACCTCCAGGAGCACCTCGCCCAGCGGGTCTCCCGGACGCTCACCCCGGCCGCGCACGGAGTAGTCCCCTTCGCGCAGCGCGGACAGCAGGCCCGCCACCGTGTGCAGGGGCCTTGTCACGCGCTCGTGCAATGCCAGACAGGCGCCGGCGTGGACGCCCAGCACCAGCGCGGACAGCGTCCAGCGCACCTTCGCGCTGAAGTCCCCCGTCCACAGCAGCGCGAGCGAGACGACGACGGCGGGCAGGCCCGCGAGGACCGCGAGCCCCACGACGCGCAGGTCGTGCGGGACGGGGGGCACGCGGGGCCACCGACTCACCGCGCGCCCTTGATGCCGTAGTACTGGAGGCGCCGGTAGAGCGCGCTGCGCGACAGGCCCAGGGCCTTCGCCGCCTCGCTCACGTTGCCGTCCTGCCGCGTGAGGGAGCGCTCGATGAGGTAGCGCTCCACCTCCTCCAGCGTCATCTCCTCCAAACGCGTGGCGCTCCCGCTGGACTGACTGGGGCGCTTGAGCAGCAGGTCCTCCGCCTCCACCCGGTCCCCCGTCGCCATCAGGAGCGAGCGCTCCACCGCGTGCTCCAGTTCGCGCACGTTGCCCGGCCACCCGTAGGCGAGCAGCGCCTCCAGCGCGCCCGGCGCCAGGTGGATGCCGGGGCGGCCGTAGCGCTGGCCCTGCGCGGCGAGGAAGTGCGCGGCGAGCAGCGGGATGTCCTCGCGTCGCTCGCGCAGGGGCGGCAGCTGCACCTCCACGGTGTTGAGCCGGTAGAGCAGGTCCTCGCGGAACTTCCCCTCCGTCACCGCCTTGCCCAGGTCCACGTTGGTGGCGCTGACCAGCCGCACGTCCACGCGCCGCGTGCGCGACGAGCCCACCGGGTGCAGCTCGCCCGTCTGGAGCACGCGCAGCAGCTTCGCCTGCTGGGCGAGCGGCATGTTGCCAATCTCATCCAGGAACAGCGTGCCGCCGTCCGCCAATTCAAAGCAGCCGATGCGGTCCGTCTTCGCGTCGGTGAAGGCGCCCTTCACGTGGCCGAACAGCTCGCTCTCGAAGACGCCCTCGGACAGGCCGCCGGAGTTCACCGCGACGAAGGGCCGGTCCGCGCGGGGGCTCGCCGAGTGGAGCAGCCGCGCCACCACCTCCTTGCCGGTGCCGTGCTCGCCGGTGATGAGCACCGGCGCGGCGGATGGCGCCACCCGTTCGATGAGCCGGTGCACGGGCTGCATGGCGCGCGATTCGCCCACCAGCGGGGAGCGTCCGCCCTGCTCGCGGCGCAGGTGCTGGTTCTCCTCCTCCAGCCGCCGGCCCCGGCGCAGGGCGCGGGACAGCTCCAGTTGCGTGCGCAGCGTGGCCAGCAGGCGCGTGTTGTCCCAGGGCTTCTGCACGTAGTCGCGAGCGCCCGCGCGCATCGCCTCCACCGCGCCCTCCACGCTGCCCCACGCGGTCATCACCACCACGGGCAGCAGCGCGTCCCGCTCGCGCAACTGGCCGAGCAGGTCCAGGCCCTCGCGCCCGGAGGTAGTGTCACGCGCGTAGTTCAGGTCCATCAGCACCAGGTCCACGTCCTCGGCGTCCAGCGTGGCCTTCACGCCCGCCGGGGACTGGGCGCTCACCACCGTGTAGCCGTCACGCTTGAGCAGCAGCCGCAGCGCCTCCAGCACGTCCGGCTGGTCGTCGGCGACGAGGACGCGGGTGAGGCGCGGGCTCGGAGGCAGGCTCGGAGACGGGCTGGGAGGCGGGGCGGGTTCGGACACGGAGGACACGTTAGTCGGCCCGGAGCGCGATGATGGGGTCCACGCGCGTGGCCCTGCGAGCAGGCAGCCAGGACGCGCCCAGCGCCACCCCGGTGAGCAGCAGGGCCACCCCGCCGAAGGTCCACGGGTCGTCCACCGACACGCCGTACAGGAGCGACCCCAAGAGCCGGCTCAGCGCCAGCGACAACACGAGCCCCACCGCCACGCCCGTGAGCGACAGCCGCAGCCCCTGCCCCAGCACGAGCCGCAGCACGTCCCCGCGCCCGGCCCCCAGCGCCATGCGGATGCCCAGCTCCCGCGTGCGCTGCGCCACGGAGAAGGCGATGACGCCCGACAGGCCCAGCGCCGCGAGCAACAGCGCGCCCGCCGCGAACACGCCCAACAGCAGGGCCGCCAACCGCTGCGCGCCCAGCGCGTCCGCCATGCGCCGCGTGAGGGGCTGGACGTCGAACAGCGGCAGGTCCGCATCCACCGCGCGCACCTCCGTCTCCACCGCGGTGTGCAGCGCCTCCGGGGCCCCCGACTTCGCCCGCACCGCGATGCCCAGCGAGGGGAAGGGCAGCTGCGAGAGGGCGTAGTACGCGGCGGGGCGCACCGGCGCGTCCAGGCCCCACTCGTGCACGTCGCCCATCACGCCCACCACCGTGGCCCACTGCTTGTCCGGGCCGTGCAGCTTCATCCGGTGGCCCACGGCGTCTCCATTGGGCCAGAAGAGCTTCGCGCAGGACTGGTTGATGACCACCGCCCAGGGCGCGTCCGGGGCGTCCCGGTCCTCCAGGAGCCGCCCCTGCTGGGGCGTGACGCGCAGGGCGCGCAGGTAGCCGGGGGTGACGGCGCGGAACTCCACCGCCTTCCACTGCTCCCCGGGCTGCCGCGTGCGCCCCTCGATGTCGAAGCTGTGGTCCATCTCCCCGCCCAGGGGCAGCACGTTGGTGAGCCCCGCGGACTCCACGCCGGGCAGGGCCTGGAGCCGCGACACCAACGCCTGCTGGAAGGCCACCTGCCGGGCCTTGTCCGGGTACACCACCTGGGGCAGCTCCAGCTGGCCGGTGAGCACGCCTTCGGAGTCGAAGCCCGCGTCCAGTTGCTGAAGCGCGAGGAAGCTCTTCACGAACAGGCCCGCACCCACCAGCAGCACCAGCGCGAGCGACACCTGCGCCACCACCAGCGCCGCGCGCACCCGGCCCGTGCGGTGGCTGCCCGTGGCGCGCGCCCCCTCGCGCATCGCCGCGTGCAGGTCCGCGTGGCGCGTCTGGAGCGCGGGCACCAGCCCGAAGAGCACGCCGGTGAGCACCGACACCGCCAGGGTGAAGAGCACGGAGGGCACGTCCAGCCGCACCGCCTGGGCCCGGGGCAGGCCGTCCCCCACCACCGCCACCAGCGCGTCGGTGCCCCACAAGGCCAGCAGCAGGCCCACCGCGCCGGCCACCACGGACAGCACCACGCTCTCCGTTAGGAACTGCGCGACCAGCCGCCCGCGCCCCGCGCCCAGCGCCGCGCGGATGGACACCTCGCGGCTTCGCGCCACCGCCCTGGCGAGCAGCAGGTTGGCCACGCTGGAGCACGCCACCAGCAGCACGAAACCCACCGCGCCCCAGAGGAGCCACAGCGTCTTGCGCACGCTGCCCACCATCCTCTCCTCCAGCGACGTGACGCTCATGGACCAGCCGGCTTCCTTGTAGTCCTGCACCAGCTCCGGCGGGCGCTCGGCGCCCATGCGCACCAGGTCCGCGCGCGCCGCGTCCAGCGTCACGCCGGGCTTGAGCCGCGCCAGCACCGCGAGGTTGCGGTTGCCCCGGCGGGCCTCGTCCTTCGACTCCGGCGTGGGGGCGAAGGGCAGGTACAGCTCCGTGTCCTCCGGGTAGGCCACGCCCGGCGGCAGCACGCCCACCACCGTGTGCGCCACTCCGTCGAGCCGCAGCGTGCGGCCCAGCACGTCCGGATCCTTCGCGAAGGCCGACCGCCAGACGGTGTCCGTGAGGATGACGACCTTGTCCCGCCCTGGCGTCTCCTCCTCCTCGGTGAAGCCCCGGCCCAGCACCGGGGTGACGCCCAGCGTGGGCAGGAAGGAGGCGGTGCCCATGATGGCGTGGAAGCGCCGGGGGGACTCCTGGCCGGTGAGCGTCACGTCGCCCCGGTAGAAGGCCGCGAGCGAGGAGAAGGCCCGCGTGTGCGTGACGTAGTCCTGGTACTCCGGCACGGAGCTGGACACCGCCTTCAGCCCGAAGGCCGCGAAGTCGGGCGCCAGGTGCACCAGCTGCTCCGGGCGCGTGTAGGGCGGCGGCGTCAGGAGCACGCCCTTCACCACGCTGAACAGGGCGCTGTTGGCGCCGATGCCCAACGCGAGCGTCAGCACCGCCACCACCGTGAAGCCGGGGGCGTTGCGCAGGGTGCGCAGCGCATAACGCAGATCATTGAGCACGCGGTCCATGGGCATCCCTTCCTTTCAGCGAAGCTGTTCGTCCTGCACGACGCGGCCGTCGAAGAGGCTCACCGTGCGCGTGGCGATGCGCGCCTGCGCCGGGTCGTGCGTCACCATGCACAACGTGGAGCCCGCCTTGTGCAGGTCGGAGAGCAGCTGCATCACCGACTCGCCGTTCTTCGAGTCCAGGTTGCCCGTGGGCTCGTCCGCCAGGAGGATGAGCGGGTCTCCCGCCACGGCGCGCGCCACGGCGACGCGCTGCTGCTGACCGCCAGAGAGCTGCCCGGGCAGGTGCCGCGCCCGGTGCGCCATGCCCACGCGCTCCAGGGCCCGCTCCACGCGCTGCTTGCGGTCCGCCGCGGGCAGGCCGCGGTAGGTGAGCGGCAGCTCCACGTTCTCGAAGACGGTGAGGTCGCCGATGAGGTTGAAGCTCTGGAAGATGAAGCCGATGTGCTGGTTGCGCACCTTGGCCCGGTCCGCGGGCGACAGCTCCAGCACGCTGCGGCCGTCCAGCAGGTAGCTGCCGCGCGTGGCGGTGTCGAGCAGTCCCAGCACCGCCAGCAGCGTGGACTTGCCGGAGCCCGAGGGGCCCACGATGGCCACCCACTCGTTCTGCCGGATGGTGAGGTGGATGTTGGACAGCGCGTGCGTCTCCACCTCCTCCGTCTCGAACACCTTGGTGAGCCCCTCCAGCTGGAGCAGCGCCTTGCCCGGCACCACGCCCGGGGCCCGGGCCTCGCTGTCGTTCGTCATCGTCGTCATCATCGCAGCCTCACGCGTTCGACCGCATCCCACGCGGTCATGTCCGACAGCACCACCTGATCCCCCTCGGCCAGCCCCTGCACCACCTCCACGGCGTTCACCGAGCCGCGGCCCAGCTTCACCGGGATGCGCACCGCTTCATCGCCTCCGGGCATCAGCCGGAAGAGGGCGAGCGTGCTGTCCGGCTGCGCTCCCGCGGGGCGGCCCACCGACAGCACGTTGTCCAGCCGCTCAATCTCCACCGTGCCCTCCACGGTGAGGTCCGGTCGAGCGCCCTTGGGCAGCGCGTCCGGCAGGGCGATCTCCACCTGCACGGTGCCCTGGCTGGCGGCGGGGGCGACGCGGGCCACGGTGCCTTCGACGACGCCGTTGCGCGTGTCCACCAGGGCCTTGAGGCCCGGCAGGATGTCGCGCGCCTGGGTCTCCGCGATCCGCAGCTCCGCCTTCAGCTTCTCCGGCTTCACCACCTTGGCGAGCAGCACGCCGGGCGTCACCCACTGGCCCAGCTCCAAAGGCAGCTCCTGGAGCACGCCGTTCTCGCCCGCGAGCACCTTCATGGACTCCACCTGCTGGCGGCGGAAGCGCGCCACGGCCTTGAGGCGCTCCACCTGCTCCTGCTGGGAGGCCAATCGCTGACGCAGGCTCTGGGACATGACGTCCAGGCGCTGGCGCTCCAATTCCAGACGCTGGCGGACCTCCTCCGCCTTCTCGTTGACCTGTTTGGTCTCCAGGTCGCCGACGAAGGACTTCTCGAACAGCGCGGTGTTCGCCTGGGCGCGGCGGGCGGTGTCGGCGACCTCGGCGGTGAGGGTGGCGACGGCGGCCTGCTGGGACAGCCGCTGCGTCTGGAGCACCTCGCGCAGCTCCAGGAACTCCCCTTCGGCGCTCGCGAGCTGGCGTTCGGCCTCCAGCGCCTGGAGCTGCACGTCCGGGTTGGACAGCTCCATGAGCAGCGTGCCCGCGGTGACGGTGGCGCCGGGCCGCACGTGGATGCGCTCCACGCGGCCGGCGGTGTCGGCGGTGAGCCAGCGGATGGATTCCGGGACGAGCGTGCCGGAGCCCTTCACCTGGCGCACCAGCGGGCCGCGCTTCACCGTGTCCAGCCACACCGACGCGCGGTCCACCGAGGGCGCGGCGGGGCGCAGCCGGGACAGGCCCACCGTGATGGCCACGAGCACGACCAGGCCCAGAGCGGCCAGGAGATAGGGTTTGCGGCGCGGAGCGCGTGCCTTCGGGATGTCCACGGGACAGGGACAAAGCGAATCGCGTGCCAGGGCGTTGTGTCGGGGCAAGTGCCCGGAAACAGGAGGAACGGGGGCCGGAGCCGGAGCGCGCTGACCGCTTGCGCAAAAGGCGCGTCCCAGGACCGGACACCGCGGACGGTCCGCTGCCGTTGAATAGCGACAGCGTCGGGCCGTCTGGTCGCTCGCTGCATTTCCCACACAACTTCCGAGGACCTCCTCATGCGCCCCAGTGCTCTCCGGGTGCGTGCCAGCATGCTTCTGGCCGCGACCCTGTTGCCCCTGTCGTCCCTCGCCGACCCGCTGCACCTGAAGCTCACGCAGGTGAGCAGCGAGGTGGACGCGGACGGGCTGAGCGCTCCCACGGTGGAGGAGCGGACGCGGTACGGCCTGGACGAGGCGCTGCGGCAGGCGGGCTCCTCCGAGATGGTGGTGGACCCGGAGGCGGAGGGGACGGCGGACCTGACCCTCACCGCGAAGGTGACGCGCGCGGGGAAGAAGTACCGGCTGACCTACCAATTGCAGACGACCGAGAAGCCGGCGCGAACCAAGACGCTCTCGTATGAGTTCGCCAATCCCAACCTGAGTGACAAGGGCTCGGTGGCGATGGCGCAGGCGCTGCTCGCGGAGGCCGGGAAGCTGGAGGTCGTCCCGCGCCAGGAGGTGCCGGTGGCCACGGGAGAGGGCGGCGGGACGGGCACGGGCAACGGCCGCGCGGTGGTCGCGGAGGCGCCCGCGGCACGGGAGGAGTCCGGGGCGCTGGAGTCCCGGAGCGCGGCGGGCACCGAGTTCGCGGCGGTGGACGCGCCGACGACGGACGGGCTGGCGCAGGACTCGATGGGGCGCGACGGCTTCGAGTCGGTGCAGCGCCGTCCTTCGCGCCGTGGCGTGACGAACCTGGACCTGGGTGTGGCGTTGGGCTTCAACAGCCCGTCGGGCGTCTACGGAGGTGAGCTGGAGTACCGGGTGGCGCCGTGGCTGGGCCTCAACGTGAGCGGCGGCGTGGGCGCATGGGGCGTACGCGTGGGCCCGCTGGTCCGGCTGTATCCCTTTGGCGAGGTGCCTACGAGTCCCTTCGTGGAGGCGGGCACGAGCTTCAACCTGGGCGGTGAGGCGACCACGGAGATCAACGGAGGCGAGGTCCGCTACACGGACATGCTGATGACGCCGGTAGCAACGGCGGCCATCGGTCTGCGCCAGTCGATGGGGCCCATGTACCTGGGCCTGCGCGTGGGCTGGGGCTTCCGGCTGCGCGAGGACAACTGGACCGTGCGCGACGGCGGGCAGCAGGACTTCCTCACCCGGGCCGCGCTGGACCTGTCCCAGCACGGCGGGTTCCTGACCAGCATCACGCTGGGCATGTCGGTGTTCTAGGAAGCGTCGGGCCGGGGTCCGGCCGCCCGGTGGATGGACTTGAAGGGCTGCCGGTCAGGCTTCCTCGTCGGGGAGGAGTGTGCGGAGCACTTCGTCGTCGGGACCGAGCGGGCGCCAGCCAACAGGAGGAGGCGACGCGCGAAGTGCGGCCCTGGCCTGCCTGACCCGCTCCTTGTGCGTATCAGGGGTGTCGGCAGTCCACGACCCGAGCGCCATGGCAACCTCGCCACGGATTGCGTCGTCCAGCACGTCCGGCCAGCCATTCGGGAAACGCTCGGACAGTTCGCGCACGAGCACGTCGCGAACAAAGCGCGTGACCTGCTTGCGCTGCTCCGCCTCGTACAGCAAGCCGCTCAACACCTGCACCCCGGCAATGTCGTCCGGACCCAACTCCTCGGCCAGCGCGTCCAGCGGGACAGCCGGGCGCGCATCGGCAAAGGCAGTGAGCGAGTCGTAGCCGCGCGCGCGGACTCGTTCGTACAGGCGTGCCTTCCAGTTCCCCTGCCATGAACGTCCGTCGGTCATCGGCTCCGCCCCACAGTGAACTTGATCGGGATGTCGTAGCGCTTCATACGCTTCGCGACTTCTTTCAAGATTTCATTCCGCGTCAACATGCGTCCAGCTTCAACCTCAGCCTCGCGCAGTACTTCCATGATCATCCGGTTCCACTCGCCGGGCCACGTGCGCCCCAGGCGCCAGTTGCCACCTCCGTGAATCGCCTCGTGGTGGGCCTGCTCCAGCCTCACGCAGAACTGGTCGATGTCCATGTCGCCCTTGAAGCCGCGCTGCTCGAACCATGCCCGATGCTCGTCCGGGAGGACGTGGTGCTTGGGAGCGTCAGACATGCCCGCCCCAGCTCTGCCAGTTTCGTGCATGCCGCGAACCTCGGGGCTGTCCCCCAGCGCATCGCGCACACCCTGGGGCAGACCCTGATGCGCTTGGGCCATCTGCACCTGTCCGCCATGGAGGTGCCGGACGCATCAATGCCAGCAGGCGCTACTTCGCCACGCGCGGGGCGCCTGGCCTTGGCTCCGTCGTCGTCAGCTCACCGGGTGGGAACAGGATCCGGAGAACCCGCGTCCTGCCATGCGGATGGCAGGAACGGCGAGGGTCCATCGCCCAGCGAATCCGTGGAGGTGGCGCCGGGTTCTCCAGGTGCGGAGTTCACACCGGCATCCACGCCATGCGCAGTCACGTCGGCTTCGCCGTCCATGAGCCGACGCAGGATCCGGCCGTCACGGTGGATGGCGTAGCTCGCGCCTGAATCCAGCGCGGGCTGCGTGCGACCACAAGCCTTGGGGTCCTCGTCGATGCGGATGAAGAAGAGGTCTCCCTGTCTCAGCCTGGGCCCGCACGGGAAGTGCCGAACAGGCCAGGCTCGCGAGCAACAACGGCAGTCGCATCGCCTGCTGACGCACGGACATGCACGCATCGTATCCGGTCCCAGCTAGGCTCGCGCGCACCATGCCGGCCTCCCTGCTCGAAGTCTTCCTCGACCATGCCCGTCACGCGCCCGCGCGCCCGCTGCTCTCCTTCGAGCACACCACCTTCACACGCGGACAGGTCGCGGAGCGCGTCACCACGTTGGCTCGCGGCCTCAAGGCCCGCGGCCTGGTCCCCGGGGACCGCGTGGCCCTCTTCCTGGAGAACAGTGACGCGTTCGTCGTCACCTGGCTCGGTGTCCAGGCCGCGGGCTGCGTCGCCGTGCTCGTCAACACCGCGTACCGCCAGGTGGAGCTGGCCCACATCCTCTCCGACGCCGAGGTGAAGGTCTGTGTCACCGGCACCGCGGGCGCCTCCGAACTCGCGCCCCTGCGCGATCAGCTCCCCGCCCTGCAATGGCTCATCACCGTGGAGCCTCCACCCCCGGCGCTTCCCTTCTCCTCCGTGCCCTTCGACACCGTCCTCGCGGAAGGCGCCGCGTCCACCGTCGCCCTGCCCCTGCCCGGCGCGGAGGACCTCGCGGTGCTCGGCTACACGTCCGGCACCACCGGCCGCTCCAAGGGCGCCATGCTCCAGCACCGCCAATTGCTCGCCAACGTGCGCGCCGTCACCGAAGCATGGCGGTGGACCGACGCGGACCGCCTCCTCCTCACCCTCCCGCTCTTCCACACCCACGGCCTCATGGTCGGCCTGCATGGCACCCTGTTCACCGGCGCCAGCGTGGACCTGCGCCGCCGCTTCGCCGCGGGTGAGACGCTCGCGGCCCTCCACGACGACGCGTCCCTCACCCTCTTCTTCGGCGTGCCCACCATGTACGGCCGCCTGCTGGAGGAGTCGCGCCGCACCGGCGTGAAGCCCCGCGCCTTGCGCCTGTGGGTCTCCGGATCCGCGCCGCTGAGCCCCCAGCTCTGCCTGGACATCCAGGCCCGCTTCGGCGCCCGCATCCTGGAGCGCTACGGGATGACGGAGACGCTGATGAACACCACCCAGCCCTACGACGGCGAGCGCCGCCCCGGCACCGTGGGCATGCCCTTCCCCGGCCAGGAGGCCCGCGTCGTGGACGTGCGCACGCGCCAGCCCCTGCCTTCCGGCGAGACGGGCGAAATCGAGGTGCGCGGGCCCCACGTCTTCACCGGCTACTGGCGCCGCCCCGACGCCACCGCCGAGGCCTTCGACGCCGACGGCTGGTTCCGCACCGGCGACCTGGGCGAGTACGACCCCGACGGCTTCCTGCGCATCACCGGCCGCGCCCGCGAGCTCATCATCAGCGGCGGCTTCAACATCTACCCCCGCGAGGTCGAAGAGGTCCTCGCGGGACACCCCGCCGTCGCCGAGGCCGCCGTGCTCGGCCTGCCCGACCCCGACTTCGGCGAGCAGGTCGTCGCCGTCATCGTCCGCGCCGTCCATACCGGGAGCGCCCCGGACGACCCCCAGGCACTCACCCAGGCCCTGGTCGACTGGTGCCGGGAACGGCTGGCCGCCTTCAAGAAGCCTCGCCGCGTCGTCTTCGTGGACGCGCTGCCTCGCAACGCCCTGGGCAAGGTCCAGAAACACGTCCTCAAGGAACGCCTGCTCACCCCCTGAGCGCACTTGTGCCGCCATCCACTGGACAAAACCCACACCGGCCCCTGGCCGAAGTTCCAAGCCGACCTACCTTGTCCAGACAGATGCAGCCGGAGCCTTCGCGAGATGACCACCCCTACCGCTCACCGCCTGATGCACCCCTGCGCCTCCTGCCTGGAGGTGAGCCGGCGCGGCGAGAAGGTGGAGGCCGGGGGCGCATGAAGCAGCTGCTCATCGTGGACGACGAGCTGGCCATCGTGGAGGCGCTCCAGGACATCCTGTCCCTGGAGGGCTACGACATCGTCACCGCGTACAACGGCGACGAGGGCCTCCAGCGGCTCATGGCCTCGAAGCCCGACCTCGTCCTGCTGGACCTGATGATGCCGGTGATGGACGGCGGCGAGCTGCTGCGCCGCATCCGCACCCATCCCGACCTGTGCGACCTGCCCGTGGTGGTGATGAGCGCGGGCCGCCTCACCGAGCAGGAGCGCCGCGACAGCTCCCACTTCCTCGCCAAGCCCTTCGAGCTGGAAGACCTGCTGGGCACCATCGCCCGGCAGCTCCCGGCCGACGGCGCCCGCGTCTGAGCAGCTCGGAGTTCAGCTCGGAGTTCAGCCCGGCGTCGCGCGGAACAGGATGTCCCGGTAGTACTGCAGCTCCGTGAGGCTGGAGCGCAGGTCCGCCAGCGCCGTGTGCCCGCTGGGCGGCTTGCGGGGCTCCACCAGCGCCGGGTACCACGCGCGCACCAGCACCTTCAGGCTCGTCACGTCCACCATGCGGTAGTGCAGGTAGCGATCCAACATGGGCATGTGGCTGATGAGGAAGCGCCGGTCGGTGTGGATGGAGTTGCCCGCGAGGATGCCCTCGCCCAATTCGCAGTGGTCCGCGATGAAGGCCGTCGCCTCGCGCTCCGCCACGCGCAGGGACACGTTCGAGGAGCGCACCTTCTCCGTGAGGCCGTTCTTCGTGTGCATGTCGCGCACGACGGGCTCCATGCGCTGGAGCATCTCCTCCGGCTGCCAGATGACCCGCTCGAACTCCGCGATGGGCCGCAGATCCGGGCCGGTGATGATGATGCCCACCTCGATGATGCCGCAGGACTCGGGGTCCAGTCCGGTCATCTCCAGGTCGAGCCAGACAAGGCGGGTCTCACGGGCCATGTACGAAAATCCTGATCGCGAAGGGGGAAGGAACGCTCCCTATACCAGCCCCTGGCCCCGGAGCACTCACTCCGTGGATGAATCGTCCCATCGCGTCAGGACGTCCACCTTGGATTCGAGCGTGCGGTGCACCGGGCACAGGTCCGCGATGTGCAGCAGCCGGGAGCGCTGTTCGTCCGTCAGGGGCCCCTCCAGCCGGACGAGCCGCTCCAGCCGGTCCACGCGCCCCACCCGCGACTCGCACTCCGCGCAATCCGTCGCGTGCACCTTGTCGTGGCTCAGCCGCACGCGCACGCCCGTGAGCGGCCAGCCGTGCTGGTCCGCGTACATGCGCACCGTCATCGACGTGCACGCCCCCAGCGCCGCGGCCAGCAACCCGTAGGGCGAGGGCCCCGAGTCCTGCCCCCCGAGCGTCTGCGGCTCGTCCGCGCGCAGCCGGTGCGTGCCCACGCGGATGTCCTGGGCGAGTCCTCCCTCGGACGCCCCGCGCACCTCCACCTGTCCCTCTGGCAGCGGCTCCTCGCGCTCGCGCAGGGGCGCCACGTGCCGCGTGGCCCATGGGCCCAGCACGTCCGCCGCGTAGGCCGCGTCCGCCGGGCGGGAGAGGAAGTGATCCGCCCCGTCCAACATCACCAGGCTCGCGGGCCGCCGGGCACGCGCCAGCAACCCGCGCACGCGCTCCAGCCCCACGTAGCGGTCCTCCGGCACCTGCATCATCAGGAGCGCGCCCGGAAAATCCCCGAGCGCCCGGGCCACCGTCTCCGTGTCGATGGCCCGCAGGAAGTCCCGTTGCAGGCGCATCCGGCCGGGGCCCAGGGCGACCTCCCCTGACTCCGCGTCGCGCTCGCCCGGGGGGAGCAGGGCTCGCACGGAGTCCGCGCCCACGGGGGCGTTCACCAGCGCCACGGCCTTGACCTCCGGCAGCCGGGGCAGCGCGGCCATCACCGCCGTGCCCCCGATGCTGTGCCCCACGAGGAGCCGGGGCACGGGCGCGCGCTCGGAGAGCCAGGCGGACGCGGCCACCACCGTGTCCACGCTCGGCACCGTGTCCGGAGGGCCTTCCGCGCTGGTGCCTTCCGTTCCTCTCGTGAAGTCCAGCCGCAGCACCGCGAAGCCCCGCGACACCAGCGCGCGCGCCAGCCGCTCCGGCCCGGGCGAGTGGCCCACGCACGCGAAGCACGACACCAGCACCGCGCTCGCGGCCGGGGCGCCCGAGGGCAGCTCCAGCCGCCCGCCGCCTCCCGGGAACGTCACCGCCCGGGTCGGCATCTACAAGTCCACCAGCGCCTCGGCCGTCCACACGCCGCCCGGTCCCTGGCGCACGGACACGCTGGTGAACGACGCGCCCGTCACCGCGACATCCAGGCCGTGGCGCTCGGCCCCCGCGCGCTCACCGAAGCCGTGGCCGAAGAGGTTCAGCCCGTCCAGGCGCACCACGAAGCACTGGAAGCGCAGGCGCCGGCTGGCCATGGCGCCCACCACCTCGCGCAGCCAGTCCGCGAGCAGCTCGTCGTGATCCACGGACTGGCACGACACCTCCAGCTCCTCGTGCGTCTCCACGCTCCGGGGGTCGGTGATCAGCGCGGACAATCCCAGTGCCGCCATCTCGAAGGCCTGCTCCAGGGAGCGGCCCACGCCCCGCACCCCGAGCTGCCCGTCGCGCGTGAAGTGTTCCCAGTGGGTCCGGGGTTTGCCTTCCGCATGCACCACCTCGGCGTTCATACGTCCTCCCGTTCCGTCGTTCAGAACCACCAACCACCCCCCATGTC
>NZ_RAWA01000210.1 GCF_003611675.1 Corallococcus sp. CA053C | reverse complement strand
CGGTGGCGACGTGGGGCGGGCGGGTGCAGGTGAAGAAGCGGCCCCGGTAGACGAGGTGGCAGCGCTGCTTGAGCCAGCACTTCGCGAAGACGTCCCGCACGTCGGCGTCGGAGGCGAGGGGCGCGTCCGGGGTGATGCGCTGGAAGGCATCGATGTGCTTCACGGTGAGGTGGACACCGTGGCGTTCACAGCGCTCGGTGATGCGGGTGATGGAGCGCTCGGGCAGGGGCGCGGAGGTGTAGACGGACAGGGTCATCCGGTCGAGCCGTTCATACACGGCGTCGGGGGCGCTCTGGGCGAGGAAGCCGTTGGTGGTGATGGACACCTGTTCGGAGATGCCGGACGCGCGCACGGTGTCGAGCACGGTGGGCAGGTCCGGGTGGAGGAAGGGCTCGCCGCCGGTGAGCTTGAAGACGTTGGGCTTGAGCACGCGCGCGAGCTTGCGCAGGTCCTCGGCCAGTGCCTCTGGAGTCACGGCCCACGCGGGGAGGTGCGGCGACAGCGGGCAGCACTGCACGCAGCGGAGGTTGCAGTGCGTGGTGACGTGCGCCTCCAGGGACCAGGTGAGGACGCGGCTGTCGTGAAGCTCGTAGCGCACGGGGTGCATCCTAGCGCCCGGGGCGCTCTCCACAGAACGCGAGCACCTCCGCGAAGGGCCACTCGGTCAGGGTGCCGAAGAGCTTGTGCCCGCTGAGCTTCGCCTTCGACAGCGCGGGGCTGCTCAGGCCGCAGAGGAACCGCGCCGCCTGCCTCGGGTGGCCCAGCGCCTCCGGGTGCTTCGCGACGAGGGCTCGGAACGTGGCCGCGTCCAGGTGTTCGCGCAGATCCGGTCGGGGATGCGGCGGTGGCAACACGCGGGCCACGCCGGTGCGGCAGAACGTGCAGTGTCCGCACGGTGGGTCCCGGTGCTCACCGAAGTGGGCCACCAGCGCGTTGCTCTGACAGCCGTCATGCGTGACGAGCTGGAGCACCTCGCGCACCCGCGCCACCTCTTGCGCTTCGCGCTTCTGGAAGCGCTCCTGCAACAGGGTGACGAGCGCCTTCGTGTCCTCGTGCTCGCGCAGCCGCGCGTAGCGCTGGCGGGGTTCGGCCACCTGCGTCTCCGCGTAGCCCTGCTCCTGGAAGTAGTCGAGCGCCTTGATCACCCGGTCGCGCGGCTGACCCAGCGCCTTCGCCACTTCTTCCGGGTCGAACGTGTACCAGGTGCGTCCCTTCTTCGCGTGCGCGAACAGGTCCTTCACGAACCGCGCGCGCTCGCCCTGGAACCTGCCGATGAGCTCCTCCAGCGACCCTGTGGGCTGCACCTTGTAGCCCGCGTAGAACGGCGTGCCCTGGCGCAGCACGCCCTCCAGCTCCAGGTACGTGAGCGCCGTGCGCAGCACCAATGGCCGCAGGTCGTGACGGTTCCCCAGCGCGTACAGATCCAGGTGCAGCTCGGGCCCGGCGGCCAGCAGCCCCGTCACCAGTCCCTCCAGGGCCTCCGGCAGCGGCGTGTCCCCGAGCGCGAAGTTCTCCAGCGTGGGCACGTCATCCGGGCACACCAGCAGCTCCACCACGGAGGGCTTGCCGTCGCGTCCTGCTCGGCCGATCTCCTGGCTGTAGCTCTCCAGGCCCTTGGGCAGGTTGTAGTGGTACACCGCGCGCACGTCCGCCTTATCGATGCCCATCCCGAACGCGATGGTCGCCACGACGATGCCCTTCGAGGACGCGGTCCACGCGTCCTGCACCCGCGCGCGGTCCTCCGACTCCAGGCCCGCGTGGTAGGCGTTCGCGGGCAGCCCTTCGGCGGAGAGGAAGGCCGCGATGCGTTCGGCGGTCTTCTGCAGCGTGACGTAGACGATGGTGGAGCCAGGGGACCGTGACTTCAGCCGCTCCACCAGCAGCGCGTCGCGCATCTCCACGCCCGTGGGCGTCGTCTCCAACGTGAGGTTGCCCCGGTAGAAGCCGGTGACGACCGCGTTCGCTTCCGGGATGCCGAAGCCCTCGCAGATGTCGTGCACCACTTGAGGTGTAGCGGTGGCGGTGAGCGCCAGGATGCGCTCGGCCTCCAGTGTCCGCGCCGCCTGCGCGAGCTTGAGGTAGTCCGGCCGGAAGTTGTGGCCCCACTCGGAGACGCAGTGCGCTTCATCCACCGCGAACAGGGAGATCCGCAGCTCACTCAGCAGGCCCATGAAGCGCTCGTTGTTGAAGCGCTCGGGTGCCACGTAGAGCAGCTTGAGCGTCCCGTCCCGCAGGGACTCCGTCACCGCGCGAGACTCCTCCAGGGACAGCGACGAATCCAGCCGCGCCGCGCGGATGCCCTTGCGGCCGAGCGCGTCGATCTGATCCTTCATCAACGCGATGAGCGGTGACACCACCACGGTGAGTCCGTCGAGGAGCAGCGCGGGGAGCTGGTAGCACAGCGACTTGCCGCCGCCGGTGGGGAACACCGCGAGCGCGGAGCCTTCAGGCTTCAACAGCGCCGTGAGCACCTCGCGCTGTCCGGGCCGGAAGGACTCCAGCCCGAAGCGCTCCCGCAACACGACGTCCACCGCATCCTCCCGCATGTCCCGCCCTCTCCTGTTCAACGTGAAACGTGGTCCCTGCCGCGCGGACAGCATCACCTCGTGACGGGCCATGCGCCGCGCCACGAGCGTTCCCCTGCACGGTGAGACGGCTGCTTGAACAGCGCCAAGGAGCGCGACTCTACATGAGCGTGACGCCGGCCCTTATGATGCCGCCGTCATGCCGACCCGGACTCCCGCCGCGCCGCCCCAGGCCAGGACGCCCGCGAGTGGCCTGTCCGCCCGAGCGGTGGCCGACCTGCTCTGCCACGCACGCGCGACCCACGCGCTCCTGGGGCCGGGGCTCATCGTGACGCTGCCGCGGAGGGTGCGGGATGCGCGTATGCCTGAAGACGTGGACACGCTCGCCGGGCAACTGCTGGCCGTCTGGTCCGACACCGTGCGAGCCCACGTGGAGGCAGGCACGCACGACGTGAGCCTGAGCGGCGGAGTGGACAGCGCGGCCCTCTGCGCGATGGCCGCGCGCCATGCACCCGGGAAGGTGCGCGCGTGGACCATGGACGTGCACTTCGCGGATGCGACGGAGCGGAGCAACGCGCAGCGGATGGCGCGGGTGACAGGCGCGGAGCTGGTGGACGTGCGCATCCCGGATGCCGTGCTCCCGGACCTCTTCGAGCAAGCGGTCATCACCAACCGGGCCGTCATCCTCAACGCCCGGGCCGTGGCGAGCTTCGCGTTCTACCGGGAGGCCCACCGGCAGGGCGCGGGCCCCGTCCTCTTGAGCGGAGCAGGCGCGGACGAAGTGCTCCGGGGCACGCCCGGCGCGATGACCTCCGCGAAGGCCCGTGTGGATGAGGACCGGGCCCTGGCCATGGAAGTCCTGAGACACGACGCGCCAGCGGTCATGGACGCCCTGCGAGAGGCGTTCCCAGGCGGGGCGCGCGATCAGGCGCACGCGATGGACAGCGGGAGACACAACCCACGCGAGGGCCGGGCGCACGCAATGGACGCCTCGAACCACGACGCGCCTGCGGTTGTGGACAACTTGCGGGCGCCGTTCCCAGGCGGCGCGCGCGATCATGAAGAAGCCCCCGGAGCCAGGAGGGGGGCTGTGGACAACCCGGGAACGCCTTCTCGCAAGGCCCCCGGTAGCGATCAGAAGTCAGACACCCGCACGGAGCCACCCGCAGGGGAAAGCAGGCCCGCGCCCCCTGAAGCCGGCGGTTGCGATCAACCGGCGGGTCCACGCAGCGCGCAGCAGCCTGTGGACAACTTGAGGGGTGTTTCCGAGGGCGTGAACAGCGATCACGCCCTGCCATCCCCCCCTGTGGACAACCTGGGGGCCATGCTCGCGGCGATGCCTCCTCCCTGGGATCTGACGCCGGAAGAGGGGCCCGAATCCGAAGAGCTCCGCTACGCGGAATGGGTCCTGCGGGAGCTCATCCTCCCGCCCGAACTGAATGGCGCCCGCGCCCATGGCCTCACGGTCCGCACACCCTACCTGGACGCAGGCTTCACGGAGGCAGCCCTCGCGTTGCCGGAGTCCGTGTTGCTGCGGGACGGGTTCGGCAAATGGCTGTTCCGGCACGCCGTGCGCTCTCTCGTGCCCGACGAGGTGCGCCTCGCGCGCAAGACGCCCCGATATGGCCACACCGCGCTCTCCAGTCCGGTGCGGCCACGCTGGCTGGAGCTGTACAGCACCTGGCTGTCCCCCGCCCGCCTGGAGCCGCTCCAGGTCATCGACCCCCAAGCCGTCTCGAAGCTGCTGGAGCGCTACACGCGCCTGTCGCCCGAGGACGCACTCGCCGGAGTGATGGATCGGTTGTTGATGCGCCTCGTGTCCCTGGCCATGCTCCAGGCCCACACCGAGGCGCACCCATCATGTCCCGAGTCCTGATCGCCACCTCGCCCGAGAAGGGCCACCTCAACCCGATGGTCGGGGTGGCCCAATGGCTGCGCCGCCTGGGGCACACCGTCGGTTGGCTGTGCATCCCCGAACCTTCACCGCAGCTCGACGGCCTGGGCGTGGAGGTGCTGCACCTGCCCCACCGCGAAGCCGCGCCTCCGGGCATCGAGACCGGAGGCGAAGCCCTGGCGAAGCTGGTGCTGGATGACGTGGCGCTGGGCAAGTGGATCCGCGGCCTGCTGCTGGACGCCGCACCCGCGCTCCTGGAGCCCGTGCGCGAGGTGGTGCGAGCCTTCCGTCCCGACGTGATGGCCCTGGATGGGATGCAGTACGCAGCCGTGCTCGCGGCGCACACGGAAGGCATCCCCTGGGCGGGCGTCTCCTCCGCGCTCACGCTGCTGGAGCCCCGGCCGGAGATCCCCCTGCTGCGCAACGTGCGGGCGCTCGCGGAGGACCGACAGGCGCTGTTCCGGAGTCACGGCTTCGACGCGCGCTTCCGCACCTGCGAGTGCCTGTCGCCCCGACTCAACGTCATCTTCGCCACCGAGGCCTTCCTGGGCCCGGACGCGGGAGTGCCCCCGAACACGCTGCTCGTCGGCCCCTCGATTCCGCCCGACCCCCGAGGCGACGAGGTGCCCTTCCCCTGGGAGCGCCTGGGCGACAAGCCCGTGCTGTACGTGTCCTTCGGCAGCCAGATCTCCTATCAACCAGAGCTGTTCCGCCTCATCGCGGAGGCGGCGCGACCGTTCGGCGTGACGCTGGTGTTGTGCGCGGGAGCGCTGGCCGACACGGACTTCCCGAACACGCTGCCCGGAGACGTGGTGGCGGTGCCGTACACCCCACAGCGGCAGGTGCTGGAGCGAGCGGCCGCGTTCATCTCCCACGGCGGCGCGAACTCCGTGATGGAGGCGATGACGGCGGGCGTGCCCATGTTGCTGTTGCCGGTGTGCAACGACCAGCCAGTGCAGGCGCACTTCCTGGAGAAGTCCGGAGCAGGGCTCGCAAGGGATCCACGGCACCTCACGGTGGAGACGTGTCGCGACGCCATCGCGCAGCTCCTCGCGCCCACGTCACCGATGCGCGAGCGAGTGGCGGAGATCTCCCGCTCCTACCGGGCCCACGACGGAGCCAGGACCGCCGCGGAACGCATCGCCGGACTCGTCGCATGACGTCCGTGCGCTGGAGTCCGCGCAGGCATCACCCGCCAGGCATCACCCCGCTGGAGGTGTGGAACCTGCCTGTGTTCGGCAGCGAGCTGTGGGAGCTGCTGGGCTCATCGTGGGTGGAGGACGACCGGCGCGCGGGAGTCGCCGGCACCACGCTCTCCAGACGCCTGATGCCCCCGCTGGCCGCGGCGCTCGAACTGCTGGTGCAGCGACACGCACCGGATGCGGCGTACCTGAGCGGAGGGCTGGCGGAGCTGGACGGTTTCCAGACCGCGTTGAAGGAAGCCACGGCCACCCTGCCCTGCCCGGTGTACCTCGCGCCCACGCCACGCTTCGCCCCCGTGCACGCGGGCCTGCGCATGCTGGAGGCCCAGGGATTTACCGCCCCCGTCTGCATGGACGTGGGCCAGACCAGCATCAAGTGCGCACGCCCCGGATCAACGCGAGTCTTCGAACGGGACCTGTCCGCCTTGCCGCCCCTGTACATCGGACAGCCAAGACCCGAAGACGGGCACCACATCCGCGACACCGTGGCCTTCATCGCGGGCGCGTTGAGCACGTTCCTCGCGGAGGACACACGGACCGCGCCGGACGCACTCTGCCTCGCGCTGCCGTGCCCGCTGGATGAAGATTTGACGCCAGGAGGCTGCACCTACGGCTTCGAAGGCGCGGCCTCACTCGTCCCGGACATCCTCGCCCGCGCCGGCCTGCCGGAGCGCGGAGGCCCGGTGCTCGTGCTCAACGACGCGGAGCTGGCGGCCGAATCCGCGAGGCATGACGGCCGGGTCACGGGCCGCAAGGTGCTGTGCATGTCCCTGGGCTTCGGCCCGGGAGGCGCCCTGTTCGACCGGGGCTGACGTGACACGCGGGAGGGGGAGCCTGGTAGCCTGGTCGAAGACCCGTGACCACGCCCTCCGACAACGACCAGGCCATCCGCCTGGCGGCCTTCAAGACCCTGGAGGGGTTGGTGGAGCGGCACGGCGACGTGCTGCCCTGGGACGTCATCCAGGAAGGCTTCACGCTCCACCGCGAACAGCACCTGTTCGCCAACCGGTCGCGAGGCATCTTCTGGCCCCGGCAGATGCAGGAGACCGCGCTGTCCATCAAGACCACGGTGCCACGCGGCTCACGGGTGGCGCGGTACGACGATGACAACGTGGCCTCGGACGGAGCCTTCCTCTACAAGTTCCAGGGCACGGACGTGGAGGCCCGCGACAACCGCCGGCTCGTGCGCGCGCAGCAACTGGACGCGCCGCTCATCTACTTCTACGGCATCGAGCCCGGCCTGTATCAACCGCTGTGGCCCGTCTACATCTCCGACGTGGATCTCGCCTCGCACTCCTTCCACGTCATGGTGTCCGCGCCCGAAACAGTGAAGCAATTCCAATCCACCCCGTTCGTGGCGGACGCGAAGATGCTCGCGGTGGAGCGCCGCTACACGACGGTGCAGACCAAGAAGCGCCTGCATCAGGTCGCCTTCCGCCGGCACGTCCTGCGCGCCTACGAAGAGCGCTGCGCGGTGTGCGGCTTCCCTCGCACGGAGTTGCTGGACGCCGCTCACATCCTCCCCGACCACGACGTCCGGGGCCACGCGGAGGTCCCCAACGGACTGGCCCTCTGCCGGCTTCATCACGGCGCCTTCGACACGAACCTGATGGGCTTCCGCCCGAATGGGGTCATCGAGCTGGCCCCCAGCCTGCTCGCCACCCACGACGGTCCAACGCTGGAACACGCGCTCAAAAGCTTCGTCGGCAAGTCGCTCCAGCTGCCTCGTGCCAACGAGATGCGTCCCAAGAAGCTCTACCTGGAAGAGCGCTACGAGCGCTTCCGCAAGGTGGGCTGAAGCGCCCTGCCCGAAGCACCGGGCACACGCACGACCCAGGCTGGATGGCGGGGCTTCCTACCCGAATGGGCAGGTCCGCCTCCTGCCCGGTTCGCCGATGTGGCGCGACTTCGAGCCCCTTAGTTTCAGGCTCGAAAGGAACACCCCATGTCCACCGACGCCCTCCAGTCCCTCTCGCAGTCCATCTCCACCGTCGTCGAGCGCATCGCTCCCTCCCTCGTCCGCGTCGAGGCCCGCCGTCGCCGCGGCGCCAGCGGCATCGTCTGGGACGCCGACGGTCACATCCTCACCACCAGCCACGCCGTTGAACACGAAGGCTCCATCCAGGTGGGCCTCGCGGACGGCCGCTCGGTCTCCGCGGAGCTCGTCGGCCGCGACCCGAGCACCGACCTCGCACTCCTCAAGGCCGATGTCACCGGCCTCACCGCGCTCGCGCCCACGCCGCTCGATGGCGTGAAGGTGGGCCATGTGGTGCTCGCCATCGGGCGTCCGGGGCGCACCGCGCGGGCGACGCTGGGCATTGTCAGCGCGTTCGGCGGCGACTGGCGCACGCACGCGGGCGGACAGGTGGACCGCTACCTGGAGACGGACGCGGACCTGCCGCCCGGCTTCTCCGGTGGCGCGCTGGTGGACGCGCAGGGGCGCTTCCTCGGCATCCCCACGGCGGCCTTCTCGCGCACCGCCGCGGTCATCATCCCCGGCGACACGCTGACCCGCGTGGCGAACTCGCTGCGGGAGCACGGCGGTATCCGCCGCGGCTACCTGGGCGTGGGCGCCTACCCGGTGCGCCTGCCGCGCGAAATCGACGGCACGAAGGCGGGGCTCATCCTGCTGTCGGTGGATCCGGAAGGGCCCGCGCAGAAGGCCGGGCTGCTCCTGGGCGACGTGCTGGTGAGCCTGGGCGGCCAGTCGCTCCACGGCGTGGAGGACCTGTTGGGCTACCTGGGCGACGAGAAGGTGGGCACGTCCATCCAGGCGAAGGTGCTGCGCGCGGGCGAGCTGCGCGAGGTGCCCGTCACCGTGGGCAAGCGTTCGTGAAAGGAGCCGACCATGAACCTGTTGCAGCAGCTCTCCGATGACCTGGAAGGACTCGTCGCCCGCGCCGCTCCGGCGGTGGTGGGCGTGGAGCACGCGCGCGGCCACGGCACCGGCCTGTTCCTGACGCCGGACGGCTACGTGCTCACCAACCGGCACGTGGTGATGCGCACGCCGAAGCGGCTCACCGTGCAGCTCCACAACGGCGAGGAGCGACGGGCGACGCTCGTGGGCGGAGATGCCCCCACCGACCTCGCGGTGGTGCGCGCGGAGGGAGACGACTTCCCCACGCTGCCGCTCGCGGATCCGGAGACGGTGAAGGTGGGCCAGCTCGTGATGGCCATTGGCAATCCCTTCCGTCTGGAGCAGTCGGTGTCGCTGGGCGTGGTGAGCGCCATCAACCGCTCCATCACCCTGCCCGACGGCGTCATCCTGGAAGGGATGCTCCAGACGGACGCGGCCATCAACCCGGGCAACTCCGGCGGGCCGCTGCTCGACACGCGCGGGCGCGTGGTGGGGCTCAACACGCTGGTGCTCCCGTTCGCGCAGGGCATCGGCTTCGCGGTGAGCGCCACCACGGCGTCCTGGGTGGCGAGCCTGCTCATCCAGCGCGGCAAGGTGGACCGGAAGTTCCTGGGCATCGCCGCCACGGCGGTGAACCTGGAGCCCGCGCTCGCCCGAGACACGGGCCAGCTCCGCGCCGTGCGAGTGCTCAAGGTGCAGGACGGCACCCCGGCCAATGACGCGGGCCTGCTGCCCGACGACCTGCTGCTCGGCATCAACAGCCGGCCGGTGAGCAGTGTGGACGACCTGCAGCGCTTGATGGCGCTCGCCACCGAGGAAGAGGTGCACCTGGACGTGCTGCGCAAGGGACGCCGCAAGGGCGTCTCCGCCCGCGCCCGGAACCGCCGCGAGCCCGCGGCGGCGTGACCCGCACCCGGGAGCTCACGGCCACGTCAGCATCAACCCGATTCCATTCGGGGCGGGCACCAGCCGCGCCGTGAGCTCCCCATTCAGTCGCGCGTTGAGGAACGTCAGCACGCCGTCGAACACGAGCAGGAACCCACCCTGCACGAGCAGGCTCTTGCCCCACCCCTTCAGGCGCACCGAGTCCTTGCGCATCCCGCGCTCCCACAAGAGGCCGCCGAAGGCGATGTAGCCCACGTCCAGGCCCGCGTTGAGCAGCAGCAGCTTCTCCATCCGCTGTCCCTCGGAGAGGCTGCGCGCCAGGTCCCACGCACCCGGATCCGCGGTCGCCTGTCCGTGATAGCCGAGCGCCGCGATGGTCAGGTTGACCAGGTTCCAGGCCGCGTTCGCCTGGAAGAAGGCCCGCGTCTCGCCCTCGCTCGCGAAGTGGCCCGCCACGCCCGTGCCGATGTTCAGCACCGCCCAGCCGAACAGGATGCCCATCGCCGTGCGGTTCACCCGCACCGCCTCCGCGTTGTGCTCCGCGAGCCACGCCTTCCCATCCGCGGGAGGCGGAGCCACCGAGGCCTCCTGTCCCTGCGCCACCCACGGCATCGCGAGGAACAGCAGCACCAGGACGAAGCAGGAGCGCGCGAGGCGGGCGGTGGCCATGCGGGCACTCTAGGCGCGTGTGGGCCACCGCGTGCGCCGGTCAACGCTCCCGTGGCCGCTGGGGCGGAGCGGAGGTCCCTCCGTGCGAACCCAACCGTCTCAAAACAGGAACGCGCGGCGCCGCCTCCTGGTTGTCACCCCGCGCCGCGTGTCACGCTGGGTGGCTGGCCGCCCTCCGCACCGCTTCCCGGAGCAACCCCCATGAACGAACCGGCATCCCAGGTCAGCCCCCCGATGGACGCCGTTCCCGCGGGCTGCCCCTTCGCGGCCGGTGCAGGCCCGGCTCGGAGTGCCCGCCCGGACACCCGTGTGCCCGGCCCCACGTACCGCAAGCCCTTCTGGCGGCCGCGCTCCCCCGAGGTGCGCCGGGAGATCGCCTCCCTGGACGCGCGGCGCGACTGCCAGCGCATCGTGCACCTGCTGACCAACTACGAGTTCCCGTTCGACATGCAGCGCTCGACGGAGATCGCCCTCTTCCACACCTACGGCAGCCGCTCCGTCTCCCGCCTCCTGGACCGCACCGGTGAGTTCAACAAGCGCGGCCAGAAGCGCTACGACGACACGCGGCTGCTCATCGCGCAGTTCATGGAGTGCGGCTGGGACGTGGAGGCCGGACGTCGCTCGCTCGAGCAGATGAATCACATCCATTCGTTCTTCCGCATCCCGAACGAGGACTACCTCTTCGTGCTGTGGACCTTCATCGATTTCCCCATCCAGTGGATGAACGACTTCGGCTGGCGCCGATTCACCGCGCATGAGCGCGAAGCCTGGTTCCATTTCTGGTGTGAGATTGGCCGTCGCATGGGCCTGCGCGACATCCCGGAGGACAAGCCCGCCTTCGACGCCTACGTCCGCGCCTACGAGGAGAAGGAGCTCGTGCCCAGCGAGGCCAGCCACCGCGTGGCCCAGGCCACGATGGACATCCTGGCCGGCTGGCTGCCGCGCCCGCTGCGTGCCCTGGTGGAGCCCATCAGCCTCAGCCTCGTGCCGCCCCGGCTGCTGCCCGCCATCCAGTTCGCGCCGCCGCCCACCTGGGTCGGCGGCCTGACGCGCGCGGCCCTCAAGCTGCGCAAGCACGTCAAACGCTATGTCTCGCTGGAGCGCTACCCGTCCCCCATCGAGGGCAGCCTCAACCGCACCTATCCCGGCAATGCCTACCAGATTGAAGGGCTGGGGCCGGAGTTCGCCCACCGGGATGGCGCCTGAGCCGGCGGCCCCACCACAGCCCCGTCTACCGGTCGCCGTCGTCGCTGAGCGGAGGCGCTTCGCGCGCCGGCTCCGTGCCCTTCTCGGCGCCGTAGCCGCCGATCCCCTTCTGGAGGATGCGGTCCTCGCCCACGTCCTCGTCCGTCACGTCCCCTCGCTCGGTGCCCGGGCGTTGGTGCCTCGCCTCGCGCTCCAGCGACTCGGCGCTCTGGGTGTCGGTGCGCTCGGTCCCCTTGACGGGTTTGCCCTTGTTGCTGGCCATGGTCGCGTCTCCTGTCTGGAGGAAAAGGTCCGGCGCCTCCTCCCCTTCGACAAGACCGCACCCGAGCCGCCGCGCCCCAGGCCGGCCGCGAGACGCACCGCCCACCGGGCCGGCCTCCGGAAATGAAAAAGGCCCGCGTCCCACCGGGGGACACGGGCCTCGCTCACGTCACGGCTACGGGACGGCTCAGCTCTTGTTCTTGTACTTCACCGAGCAGCCATACGGCTCGGACGTCGCCGTCGGCACCTGCTGGCCGGCGAGGAGCGCGTCCACCGCGGTCTTCACGTAGTTGGTCTTCACCGTGCCCTTGCCGCGCGGATCATCGTCGATGGCGCCCGCGTAGCGCACCACGCCCTGCCCGTCGATGACGTACATGTGCGGGGTCGTCTTGGCGGCGTAGGTCTTGCCCACCGTGCCGTCCGTGTCGAGCAGCACCGGCTGGCTGAAGCCCTCCTTCTTCTTCCACTCCGCCACGGCCTTCGCGTCGTGCGTGGAGGTGGAGTCCACCGTCAGCCACACCACCTTCTTCGCGTCGAAGCCCTTCTGCGTCGTCTGCATCGTCTTGGCCTCGTAGTGCCGCTTCACGAACGGGCACTCCGAGTTCGTCCACTCCAGCACCACGACCTTGCCCTTGTACTCCGACAGCGAGTGCGCCTTGCCAGCCTCGTCCTTGAGCGTGAACGCGGGAGCCTCCGCGCCCACCTTCGCGGGGGTTTCGGCGAGGACGGGAGCTCCCACGAAAGCCACGGTGAGCGCGAGTGCCTTGAAGACCTGCTTCATGACGGAACCTCCAGAGAGTTGAACGCTGCGCAACAACACCACTGACATCACATCCCGCCCGACTCCTACCTCAGGGCCGGGCACACACCACCGAGCCGCCCTTCAGCGGCGACCCGCATTCCGCCGCGCGCCGCACCGCCTGGATGACACTGTCGGCGGTGAGCAGCTCGTTGAGCACCTCGGGCTTGTCCGGCGCGCCCGGGCTCAACACCAGGTACATCGGCACGCCCGCGCGGCCGTGCTCCGCCAGCTTCGTGGTGATGCGCGCATCCCGGCGCGTCCAGTCCGCCACGAAGAAGGCCACGTTGTGCTTCATGAACGCCTGCCGCACGTCCTCGCGCGACAGCACGGTGCGCTCGTTGAACTTGCACGTCAGGCACCAGTCCGCCGTGAAGTCCACGAACACCGGCTGCCCCGCCGCCAGCGCCGCCGTCACCGCCGCCTCGTCCCACGGCTGTGAGCCGCCATGCGACGACGCCACCGCCCCGCGCGCGTCCAGCGCCGCCTGCGCCTCGTCGAAGCGCAGCGCCACCGCGCCCGCCCCCACCAGCGTCAACACCGCCAGCGCCACCGTCACGCCCCGGCGTCCGCCCTCCAGCCCCTGCGATTGCCCATACAGCCACGTGCCCAGGCCCACCGCGATGAGGAACGCGAGCAGCCGCGCCATCCCATCCACGCCCGCGAGCCCCCCCATCACCCACACCAGCCACACCGTGGTGCCCAACAGCGCGAAGCCCAGGAACTGCTTGCCGCGCTCCATCCACATGCCCGGCTTCGGCAGCTTCTTCGCGAGCCCCGGCACCAGCACCAGCACACAGAAGGGCAGCGCCAGCCCCAGCCCCAGCGCCAGGAACACCGCCACCACCGTGGCCGCTCCGGCCGCGAACGCGAAGCCCACCGCCGTGCCCAACAGCGGCGCCGAACACGGCGTGGCCAACACCACCGCCAGCACGCCCTCGCCCGCGCTGCGCATCAGGCCGTGGCTCTGATCCACCTTGCCCGCGAGCGCCGTGCCGTCCGTGCCCAGGTTGTAGACGCCGAAGAGGTTGAGCGCGAACGCCACCAGCACCGCGCTCACGCCCGCGACGAACAGCGGCTCCTGGAACTGGAAGCCCCAGCCCACGCTGTTGCCGCCCGCGCGCACCACCAGCACCGCGCCCGCCAGCAGCATCATCGTCGCCAGGATGCCGCCCGCGTACGCCGCCGCGTGCGGCGCCACCCGGCCCTTCTCCTCCTGCACCATCCGCGTGAAGCCATACGCCTTGAGCGCCAGCACCGGGAACACGCACGGCATCAGGTTGAGCAGCGCACCACCCAGGAACGCGAACAGCAGCGCGAGCCCCAGCCCCATCGGGGACTCCACCGCCGCGGGCGCGCTCGCCACGGCCGCGGGCTTCACCTTGCCCAGCGCGTCCTTCATCGACGGCACCTTCAGCGGCGCCGCGCCCGCCACCGCGACTCCACCCGCCGCCGCCACCACCGGCGCGAGCGGCGCGTCCACGTCCATCGCCGTGAAGCCCGTGGCCGCCGTGCCCAGGCGCAGCGCGCCCGTGAGCCGGGGCTCGCCCTTCGGCACCACCGACGAGGCCTGCCCCGTCAGCGCGAAGCGGCCCGGGCCCGTCTGCTTCAGCGCCACGGTGTCCACGCCCGAGATGCGGCCGGGCACGAAGAAGTCACCCTCCACGTTCCCCGCGAGCGGCTTGCCGTCCGCCGTCGTCACGGTGAGCGTGCCGGTGAACGGCTTGCCCGCGGTGAGCGTCGCGCCGTCCAGCGCCAGCGCCACGCGCGGCGCACCGTCAGCGCCCGGGGCCGCCGGCACCTGGGCCTGCGACGCGTCGAACAGCGGCGCGAACTCCGCGTCCGGCACCGTCTCCGGCCCCACCGGCAGCGTGCGCGACAGCACGAGCTGCGCGGGGATGCAGTGCACCTTGCACGCGAGCGCATCCACCGCCGCCGACACCGTCAACGCGCCGGTGGCCGCCGTGGACACGCGCGCGGGGGCGAACAGCAGCACCTCGTCGTGGTAGCCGTGCGTGGTGATGAAGCCGTCCGGCGTGCGGAACGTCTGCGGGAACGGCCAGCGCAGGTCGCCCACCGTGACGCCCGGCACGTCCCACGACACCTCCGTCGCGAGCCCCGAGTCCCCGGGGTTCTTCCAGTAGACGTGCCACTCCGGATCCAACCGCAGGCGCACGCCCACGCGGAAGTCGCCGCCCGCCTTCACCTGCGTGGCGTCCAGGAGCAGCGCGCCTTCCAGCCGCGGGTCTCCCTCGTCCGGCGCGGTGCTGCCCACGGCGGAGGCCGGCAGCGCGGCCTGGGCCACCGCCGCCAGCAGCAACATCCCCACCGCGCCCACACCTGCGAGCCGGTTTCCTGACTTCTTGCGCCACGGATGCGTCATGCGACTCCCGTTAATCCACCTGGGAACGCCGTGCTACCTGGGATGCGTCCCCTGAGGGCCCACTGAACCTTCCAGGCAGCCGGGCATTCCTCATGCCTGTACGCCGGGCGTCAGGGCCCGGTTTCAGGTCCCGACGCCCTCACGGACGGCCCGGAGGGGAAGGTGTTACGACTCCTCGCCCGTCTTCCAGGGGAGGAGTCCCGCCGCGGCGCCCTTGCCCGCGGGCAGCGCGGGGCCGCCATTCGCCCCGGCGGGAAGCGCCACGGGCACGGCCGGACCGATGCGGCTCATGGTGATGCGGGACACCTCCGACTGGGCCCGGCGCACCCCCAGCGCGGAAGGCTGCGCGGCGCGCCGCTCCACCGCCCGGCGCAGGTCCGCCAGCCGATCCACGTGCCGCTGCGCGGGCACTTCCGCCGACCCCAGGCGGGCCAGCTTGTAGAGCCCCTTGTCCGCGCCTTCGAGCGCCCGCTCGGCCGCCTCCTGCTGCCGCTTGGAGAGCGCCTTCCACGCGGCGGCCTCGCACGCGACGAGCTCCAGCTCCGCGGACACCGCGCGCACGAAGCGGCCCTCTTCACTGTCCGGCAACAGGCGCGTCACCGGGATGGAGATGCGCCGGGTGTCGTTGTTCTCCGTGTAGGAGGCGGTGACGGAGAGGTTCCACTCGCCCTTCTCCAGCACCCCGGCGAAGAGGACGCGGCGCGCGAACGCGTGCGACACCGCCCCCAGCGCGGCGCTCATCGCGTCCCCCTCCACGCGCGACGGATAGCGGTGGCGGCAGCGCAGGTCCGCGAAGCCCGTGGGCAGCACGTACACGCGCGCGTCGGACACCACCTCGCCGAACAGCTCCGCGCCCAGCGCGCCCACCGCCAGCGGCAGCCCCTCCGCGTCGTCCACGTGCGTGAAGCCCGTGCCGGAGGGGCCCGTGAGCGCCTCCAGGATCTCCGGCAGGTAGTGCCGCCCCAGCCCCAGCGCGTGCAGCGCCACGCCGGAGTCCGTCACCCGCGTGCCCAGCACCTTGAACTCGCCCAGCGCGGTGGGGCCCACGGAAGGCTCACCGTCGGTGAGCATCAGCAGCTGCGGCCGGGCGCCCGGCACCAGCACGCGCCGCACGGCCTCCGCGCCGCGCTCCACGGCCTCGTGCAGCGCGGTGCCCTCGCCGGACTCCAGGCGCGACAGCGTCTTCAGGAAGGCCGCCTTCGCGCCGGGCTCCATCGCGCGCACGGGCAGCACCTGCTCCGCATCCGCGTCGAAGGTGAGCAGGCCCACGTAGTCGCGCGGCCCCGCACGCTCCACCAGCGCGCGCGCCGCCTCCACCGCCGCCGCCAGGGGCGCGCCGCGCATGGACGCGCTGCGGTCGATGACCAGGTTCACCGCCACCGGCGCCCGAGGCGTCTCCGCTTCGGCCTCCAGCGTCACGAGCAGCAGCACTTCGCGGCCGCTGTCCGCGTCGCGCTCCACTGCCCAGGCCGTCTGCTTCATCCGCACTCCCGCATGGTGGATGGGGCCCATCCTGCCGCGAATCCATCGCGAAGACTCCCCCTGGCCCCGGACGCCCCATGCAGGGCCCGCGTCCGTCCCGGAAGTCCTGTCGCTCGCACCCAGGATGTCGGGTTTCCGGTGGTGAAAGCAACGTGGCGACGTTCCGGGGCGCGCTCAACGAGCGCCGCTTCGGCT
>NZ_RAWA01000020.1 GCF_003611675.1 Corallococcus sp. CA053C | reverse complement strand
CGCGTGAACAGCGCCCCTCCCGAACCCATCGCCGAGCGCAGGTCATCCTCGTGGGCGTCGTCGTCTTCTCGGATGCCCTCCCGTGCCTTCGCGCGCCGCTGCTCCGCCTGCGCCCGCTCCGCCTTCGCGGTCTCATCCATCGACCGCGCGAGCTTCGCTCCCCAACCCGGACGCCACCCTCCCGCGCGACGAAGCGACGCGGCGACGCCCTCCGCCCAGGCCTCCACGCGCGCCGCGGGGTCGACGGCGGAGACCGCCACGCTCGCGGCCACCGGGACGGCGAAGGACTCCAGCGCGGGCGCTTCGGCTGCTGGCTCCGAGTGGAGTGACGCCTCCAGCCGGTCCGCCGTGGCGCGGTCCAGCAACCCGTCGAAGCGCCAGCGCTCGATGCGACGTCGCACCAGCGTTTGCGCGAAGGCATCGAGGTGCTGTCCCGTGGCGGGCACGAGCGTGGCGCCACACTCCGGGCACGTGGCCCCTGAATCGGTGGCGCGAAGTTCCGCACAGGCTGGACAGATCATGGACGGACAGCATAGCGGGGACTCCCACACGGCGGGTGGGGCCCCTGGTGACACAGTCTCTTCCAGCGAGCGCTGCCCTGGGTGTCAGGGCTTCGGCACCGTGGTGCAACAGCCTGACTTCGCGCAGCGGACGAAGCCCTGGGTCCTGCAGGTGTCATCGCTCGTACAGGCGGGGCCCTGGCCCGGCTGTCCACACGTGGGACCCGGTCCACCTCCGCCCCCGCCACCAGGACCCACGGCCTGGATCTTCACGGTGGGACACCGGGGCCGCTGGGGATCTCCCACGCAGCTGTTGGTGCTGCTGGTCATCACGTTCTGTGGACAGGGGATGCGCGTCGTCGGTTTGCCCTGGGCACCCACGCCGAAGCAGGCGCCCACCTCCGCGAGGTTGCAACGCTCGTCACAGCGGAAGGCGATGCTGCCTCTCGCGTCGAACGCCGAGATCAGCTCCTCTAGCGCCACCCCCTTGCCGATGTTGTCGCGCAGGACCGCGGGTGTCCCCTCCTCGCCCGGGAGCGACTTCAGGGCCTCGATGCTGCTGGTGAAGTAGGTCCTGGAATCCATCCCCGTGCAGCTTCCGTGTTTGGGCCACTCGTGGTTCGCGAGGAAGAAGTTGTCCGTGACGTACCCGGGGCCGTATTTGCCCATGTCTTCTGGAATCGTGGCGGGGTCGGGGAAGCACCGCGCGGGCGCGGCGCTGCTCCGGCATTCACAGAGCCCGCCGCAGAAGGCCGGGTACTCGCACTTCTGCTGCTGCGCCTCGGCGTCATTGAACTGGGGCCACAGCCCGTGAATGGTGAGGTGCGTCGCGGCGAAGCTCCCGTCGAGCTGCTCGCACTGTCCCTTGTCCGGATGGCCCGGGCAGAAGTTCGGCGCCCACGTCAGGGCGAGCAGGTACGCGCCAAAGTGCGGCGTGGCACACACCCATCCATCCGTCGCGGAGGGGTTGGGGGAGAAGCAGTTGCAGGCGGTGGCTTTGGGACGTCCGAACTCGAACTCGATGGCCTCCGGCGTCGCCAGGGCGAGCGGCCGGGCCGTCGCGGTCGGCCCCGTCGGTGTTGCCTCGGGAGGTGCCGTGGGATGCGTGCGGCACCCCTGAGCGATGACCAGACACGCCCACAGGGCAAGGCACGGCGGCAGGCGCATGGATTCTCTTCCTCGGAAACGGGTCGGCAGCGGCTCCAAGGTACGGAGCCCCCGCCGTGCGCCACACCCGCGCCCCGGTCCGTCCATGTGTCTGGGATTGCGGCCCGCGCCTGCCCCGCCGTGCCGGGGCCCTGCCTGCCTAGTTGCAGTAGTACGTGGGCGCGAGCTCCAGGACGCGCTGCTCGGCGACGGGGGAGAGCGCGCGCAGGCGTGACAGGAAGAGGGGGGTCTTCATCCCCATCCCGATGAAGCCCCAGACGTACGAGCGCTCCTGGGACTCGGCGAGTTCCTTGCGTTCAGCGTCCGTGAACGTGCGCCCCACGGCCTTCTCGAAGGTCTGCAGGTCCAGCTGGAGCTGCGCGTTGAGGGTGCCCCGCAGCGCCTGGAGCAGCTCGCCGTACTCCGTCATCGCCGCGCCCAGCGAGTCGGGCTCCTGGTCGAGGATCTTCTGGGCCTCCAGGAAGTCCAGCCGCGTGTGCTGCGACTCCTCCAGCCAGTGGTGCTTGAGCAGGTTGCAGAACAGCGGGTCCAGCACCTCGTCCTGGTTGCCGCGGACGGTCTCCAGGTAGTGCTGCTGTGTCATCAGCTCCATGTGCAGGTTGAAGATGAGCACGCCCAGGTTCGACTTCGTCATGATGGCCTTGGCCACCGCGACCTGGTTGTCGAGCAGGGCCGGGGCGACCTTGAACCCGCGGGCGAACGTGCTGGTGAAGCGCGCGAAGAGCTGCTGGTGCTTCAGCTCCTCCTCGGTGAAGCGCAGCAGCGCGCGCATGTGCGTCGCGTTGCCGTGCAGCTCCAGGCCGGCGCGCTGCGCCGCCAGGGCCACGGCGTACTCCTCCAGGAAGAGGAACAGGTGCGCATAGCTGTTGGAGCGGATCTGATTGAGCATCAGCTTCTCGTCCGTGCTCAAGAAGCTGAAGGCCGACGTCCCCGTCAGCGCATCCGAGAGGAACCGGCGGCTGAAGTCGAGGACGGTGTCCTTGGGGAGCAGTTCATCCAGCCTCCAGGACACCTTCTCGGAACTCTGGATACAGGACTGGTACTCGGCGGTCTGATTGAGCATTCAATAATCAGACGGCCGTTCTTCACGCTCCGTCAAGATGTGCGGAAGTGAATCACCTGTCACCCACGGAGCCGGTCTGCCAGGTCCTGCGCCAGTCCGCACATGGTCAGCGTGGGGTTCCACGAACCGGAGGTGGGGAAGAGCGCCCCACCCGTCACGTAGACGTTGTGCACCCCATGCGGGCGGTAGTCGAGCCCGACCACGGAGGTCGCCGCGTCCTTGCCCATCCACAGGGGCGAGGCCTCGTGCACGATGATGTTCAGACGGATCTGCTTCTTGCCCGGCCGCTCCTTCTGCCAGAAGCCGCCGCTGCCGCTCTCGTCGTCGACCCAGTACTCGAGCTCCGCGCACGGGTCGCCCGTGCGGCCGGCCAGCACTCCGATCGTCTGGTACGTCGCCTCGTCGAGCACGTCCCACAGCTCATGGTCCAGCGGCCCCGGCTGCAGTTGCAGCGAGATGTTGGTGGACGGGTCCGTGCCGCCGTTGAGGCGGATCCAGTTGTGGGTGTTCGTCTCGCTCACCTCGCCCAGGGTCGCGCAGACGAAGACGACGTAGTCCTCGGAGCCCTTGAGCTGCGCCATCGACGCGACGGCCGCCGCGTCCGGCGCCTCGTGGGCGATGGTGCTCTCGTCGCCCTCCGGGTTCGCGGAGGCGAAGGCGCTGGCCTGCACGTGGTACTGCAAGCCATTGCCGGCCTTGCCGTCCAGGTAGGCGGCGCCAATCTCCAGCGCCGACAGGTCCACGAAGGCGGACCGCTTCACGCGCGCCGTGATGTGAGACATGAAATGGCCGGTGTAACGCTTGCCGATGTTCGGCAGCGCCCCCTTGAAGGAGTTCATCAGCAGGGTGGCGGGCGGGATGGTCCCCATCGCCAGGACGACCTTCGCGGAGCTGACCGCCAGCGGGCCGCGGCTCGTCTCCAGCGCGGTGACGGTGCCGTGGCCGTCATGCAGCAGGCGGTCGACGACGCAGTGGTCGACGATGGTGAGGGGCTGGCCCTTGCCCTGGGCCGCCAGCGCCTTCTGGGCCTGCTGCAAGTCCAGCAGCGTGCCGACGGTGGAGTACTTGTAGAACTTCACGCCCTTCCACGCGGGATTGCCCACGGCGATGGGCGCGGGGAAGGCGCTCTCCGCCGAAGGCACGGCGCGCTTGAAGTTCTCCCGGAGGTTCACGTCGAGCTGGTGTTGCAGGTTGCCGTAGACGCCGTCCTTGATGCGGTCGCTCGTCGTGACGTGCAGGAAGGACCGGGCGCGGTCCCAGAAGCCCGGCTGGAGCGTGACGTCGATCAGCTCCTGCGGCCAGTCGCGCAGCAGGTCCGGGGTGGGGGCCGGGCACCAGGCGCTCCAGTAGGTGGACCGGCCGCCCACCACCGGGATGTAGCCGGCCTGGAAGAACTCCAGCTCCGTGGTCGCCATCCGCGTCGTGCGGGTCCACGGGTAGGTGGTGGGAGGCGAGCCCGTCGCCGCCTGGAAGGCCATGGGCAGCATCTGGTAGTGCACCGGCAGCCAGAAGCCGCCGCGCTCCAGCACCAGGATGCGGGCGTTGGGATTGTGCTTCAGCGTCTGCTCGATGAAGGCCACGCCGGTGGGCCCGGTGCCAATCACGATGAAGTCATACGCCGACGCCTGGATGTCGCCCCAGTCGCTCGGCGCGGCGAAGAAGGCCGCACCGGCGATCTGATCCGCGCTGGCTCCCTGAGGGCCGGGCACGGGATAGCCGAGCGAGATGCCCTTCGGGACATGGCTGGAGCCAGCGAAGAACTTCTTGTAATTGGAGGACATGGGCGAACTCGGGCGGTGGGGACTTCGTGGGTCCAGCGGCGGCCTTCCCCGGGTTGCAGAAGGCATGCCGCATTCCAGACGCCTGCCATGTCGCTTGAATCAGAGGACTTGTCGGGCCCGCCGCGTCGCGTGAGGAAGCGTCAGCGTCTCTCCGGGACGCGGGCCTCGCTGTCCTCGCCTTCGTCCTCGTCGGAGAGGGGCTCGGGCTCCAGCCGGGCCTGACGCTCACTGGCCTCCCATGACGCACCCGCGTCACCGGCATGCACGCGGGCGGCGGCCTCGTCGTCCTGCGAGCCGGTCCAGGTGGTGTGCCCCCCGGCGAAGCCTTCCAGGGGCCGGGCCCCACGGTGGGCCTCCACCTCCAGGTCCTTCTGCTCCTCCGCGCGCAGCCGCTCCCGCTCCTGCTCCCGCTCGTGCTGGTGCTGCTTCTCGATGGGGTTGTCCGCCATGGCGCCGTCACCTCCTGTCGCAAGGTGCGGTCTTCCCGCGTGGGATGGCAGCCGTGGGGTGGCGGCCAGCGAATGGCCGCCTGCCCTGCGGACGGTCGGAAGCCTGGGGGCGGCGTGGAGCCCGGCGTCCCCCTTGGCGCTATTCGATGGAAGCGACCTTGTCGTTCTTGTCGAACTTCACCTTCACCTTGGTCGTCTTGCCCTTCCAGTACGTCCAGGTGCTGGAGGCGAAGGACGGCGTCTCATGCGGAGGCGGGGGACCCCACGCCATGCGCACGGCCTCGCGCGACATGCCGGGCTCCACTTCCGAGGCCTCGACCTTCTTGCGGTCCTCCGGCGACAGCGCGGCGAGCTTCGCGCTCTGGTCCTCGGCGGCGAACGCGGCCTGGAACAGCTTCCAGGTGTCCCAGCCCGAGCGGGAGTCATTCTCGAAGGAGAACTCCGTCCCGGAGTCCACGACCTTGAACTTCACCTTGGAGGAGCCCTTGTCCACCACCTCCACCTGCGTGTTGACCGGGAGGATGGGGCCCTTGAGGTAGTTCACCCAGGACAGGGTGCCGTCCTCGAAGTGGAAGTTCGCGGTCGCGTAGTAGAGGACCTTCGCCGCCGGGGCAGGGGCGGGCGCGGCCACGGGGGGCTCATCGCCGAAGGACACGACCTTGCCGTCGCCGTCGAACACGACCTCGAAGGTGGAGAGCTTGGAGCTCCAGTAGGTCCAGCGGTTGCCCTGGAGCGACGGGGTCCGGTGCGGCGGCGGCGGCCCGATGGTCAGCAACACCGCGTCGCGGGACATGCCCTTGGCCAGCTCCCCCGACTTGACCTGCTTCTGATCTTCCGGCGAGAGCGCGGCGATGCGCACCGCGGGATCCGTGGTGGCGAAGAAGCCGGAGAACAGCACCGCCAGCGGCTTGCCCAGGCTGCGGTGGGTCACGACGCGGAACTCGGTCTGGGAGGCGTCGAGCACGCGGCAGGTGATCTCGTCGTCGTCGCGATCGATCACCTCCACCTTCGTGCCGACCGGCAGCAGCGTGCCCTTGCCGCGGTAGTTCACCGCGGAGAGCTGGCGCTTGTTGAGCAGGAAGTTGGCCTGGGCGAACAGCGTCTCGGCCTGGGCGCCCAGCGCCGTCAGCAGGCCCAGCGCGAGCAGGCCGCGTAGAACGTTCTTTCGATACATGTGAAACCCCCTCGTTGTTCAGGATCGCGCGACGTATGTAGTTGTCCCGCGAGGACGGTCGCAAGAACTTTGCAGGTGCCTGCGGTATGAACGGCGCATCATGCGCCGCGCTCCGTCGATGGGTCCACCGCCGCCACCGCCCCGCTTCCGGCGGCGCCTGCTGGCGGTGATGCTGCTCACGGGCCTCATTCCGCTGGTGCTGCTCGGCGCGCTGGCCCAGGGCGTGCTGGAGCGCGTGCTCTCCGTGTCCATCGCCCCGGTGGAGGCCGTGCTTGACGGGGTGTCCGCCGATCTGGAGCGGCGAGGACTATCGCAGGACGCGCTGGACGATGCGCGGTTGAACCTCGCGCAGGCGGAGCTGGCGCGGCGGGCCCTGGTGCGCCGCGTGCCCGCCTTCATCGCCGTGCTGGGGCTGGTGTCCGGCGTCGTGCTGGCCGTGGCCGCGCTGCTGCTCGGCCGCGTCCTCATGCGCCCCGTGGGGACCCTCATCGACGGCATGTGGGCCTACTCGCGCGGGGACCTGTCCGTCCGGCTGGCCGTGCCCGAGCCGCCGCGCGACGAGCTCCAGTTCCTGCTGGGGCAGTTCAACCGCATGGGCCAGGAGCTGCTGGGGCAGCGCGAGCGCCTCAAGGCGGCCGAGCAGATCGCGGCGTGGCAGGACGTGGCCCGCGCGCTCGCCCACGAGCTGAAGAACCCTCTCACCGCAATGAAGCTCTCGCTCGCGCGTCTGTCCCGCCAGGATGACAGCGCCCCCCCGGATCCGACGCGCCTCGCCGACGCGGTGGCCCTCCTCCAGGAGGAGGTGGACCTGCTCATGCGCATGACGCAGAGCTTCTCCACCTTCGCGCGCCTGCCGGCCCCGCGCTTCCAGGACGTGGGGCTGCGCGCCCTGCTGGCGGAGGTGTGCGCGCTGTACGCGGGCACGTCGCCGGTGCCGGTGGAGCTGGAGCCCGGGCCGGAGGTCCAGCTGCGCGCGGATCCGGACGGGCTGCGCCGCCTGTTCGGCAACCTGGTGAAGAACGCCGCCGAGGCCTCCGGGCCGGACACGCCGCCCGTGCGCGTGGCCCTGCTGTCGGAGGACGACGGCGCCGTGCACGTCACGGTGAACGACGGAGGGCGCGGCGTACCGGAGGTGCTGGAGGGCGCGGTGCTCACGCGGGGGCTGTTCAGCACCAAGCCCGGCGGCAGTGGACTGGGCCTGCCCATCGCCCAGAAGATCGTCCACGAGCACGGCGGCACCCTGCGGCTGGAGCCGGGCGCGAGCGGTGGGACGCGGGCGCTGGTGGCGCTGCCGCGCGTGCCTCCCACCTCCCAGGTGACGTCATGAAGCCAGGCCCCCGCATCCTCCTCGTCGACGATGATCCCGGCGTCCTCCGGGCCCTGCGCGGGCTCCTGGGCGACGAAGGCTTCACCACGGTGGAGGCCCGCTCCACGGCGGAGGCGACGCGCCTGCTCGAAGCGCCGGACGCGCCGCCCGCGCTGATGCTGCTGGACCTGCGCATGCCGGGCGAGACGGGGCTGGAGCTGCTCGCGCGCCTGCCGAAGCCGCTGCCCGTGCCCGTGGTGGTCCTCTCCGGCGAGGCCTCTCCCGCGGAGGCGGTGCAGGCGCTGAAGCTGGGCGCCACGGACTTCGTGGAGAAGCCCCCTTCCGCCGAGCGGCTGATCACGGCGCTGCGCAACGCGCTGGCGCTGGGCTCGCTGCGGGAGGAGCGGGAGCGGCTGCTGGACGAGCTGGCCCGCCCGGGGCACCTGGTGGGGGACAGCCCGGCCATGGAGGCGCTGCGCCAGCTCATCGCGCGCGTGGGCCCCAGCGACACGGCGGTGTTGATCACTGGCGAGACGGGCACCGGCAAGGAGCGCGTGGCGCAGGCGCTGCACAAGGCCTCCGGGCGCAAGGGCCGGCTGGTGGCGGTCAACTGCGCGGCCATCCCGGCGACGCTGCTGGAGAGCGAGCTGTTCGGGCACGAGCGCGGCGCCTTCTCCGGCGCGGTGGCGCGGCGCACGGGCCGGGTGGAGCAGGCGCAGGGCGGCACGCTCTTGCTCGATGAGCTGGGCGACATGCCGCTGGAGCTCCAGGCGAAGCTCCTGCGCGTCCTGGAGACCCGTCAGGTGGAGCGCCTGGGCGGCACGTTGCCGGTGACGGTGGACGTGCGCATCCTCGCGGCCACGCACCAGGACCTCACCCGCGCGGTGAAGGAAGGGCGCTTCCGGCAGGACCTCTTCTTCCGCCTCAACGTGCTGCCACTGCACATCCCTCCACTGCGCGAGCGCCCCGAAGACTTGCTTCCCCTGGCGCGCGTCTTCGCCGCGGAGTTCGCCGGCCCCCGGACGACGCTCGTGCTGGCCCCCGGCGCCGAGGCAGCGCTGCGCGCGTACCCGTGGCCCGGCAACGTCCGCGAGCTGCGCAATGTCATCGAGCGGCTGAACCTGCTGCGGGGTGACGGCCCGCTGGAGCTCCGCCCGGACGCGGTGACGGCTCCGGCGGGCACCCCGGCCGCGCCCCGCGCCACGTTCGGTGACAAGAGCTACCGCGAGCACGTGGAGGACTTCGAGCGGGACCTGATCCGCGCCGCGCTCCGGGAAGGGGAGAGCATCGCCGGGGCCGCGCGCCTCCTCCAGGTGGACCGGGGGAACCTCTACCGACGCATCAAGGCCCTGGGCCTCCCCGTCACCCCATGACACGCCCCCGCGACACGGGCGATGTCACGGGCACATCCCGGGGTGACATCCGGATGTGTCCATGACATCGACTCGCACGGCGGCTCCCTGTCCTTCCAGGCACTTGCCGGAGCCCTCCCCCTGGAACGGCGCATGCTCCTGGCACCCCGCATGAATCGCATCGTGCTCTGCCTCTGCTTCCTCTCGCTCGCCGCCTTCGCGCAACCCGCGTTGGATGCCGGCACGCTCACTGCTCCCACCGGGAACGCGACGCGGTCCCAGCCCAGGTCGTCCGAGGACGAGGAGGAGCCGGACGAGGACCCGGATGACGACAATGATCCGGCCGACGACAAGGACTCGGACGACGACAAGGACTCGGACGATGAGGACGCCGCGGAGCGCGACGAGTGCCCCGACGCCTTCGACGACGACGACTCCTCCACCCCGTCGGTCCTCGCGCCGCTCCAACTGGATGTCAACGGCAAGGGGCTGGCGCCGACGAGCCTCGAACTCGTGGGGCTCCAGCACCTGACGGATGCGCAGGTGCGAACGCTCGTGAGGGCCCCCGCCGCCGGAGCCCCGCTGACGCAGTCCCCTGAAGAGCTGCAGACGCTGCTGCGCCGGTTGGCGCGCACGGGCCTCTTCGCCCAGGTGGCGCCCCGCCTGCGCGTCAGCGAGCAGGGCCCCACGGTGCTGGAGGTGACGCTGGTGGAGCACCCCACCGTCACCTCGGTGGAGGTGCAGGGGCTCCAGGACCTTCCTCCCCGGGAGTGGCTGGAGTCCCTCTTCCCGCGCCCGCCCGGATCCTTCGAGGACGGGCACGACGACGATGACGATGTCGACTCTGAAGACGTGGAGGAGTTCGTCGCCACGATGCGCCTCCACGGGCGCCGCGCGACACTGTCCGTCGACAACCCGTGCCCTCCGCTGCACCCGCCTCGCGAGTGGATCGCGCGCATGGAGCGCGGACAGTTCCGTCCCGGCATCGTGCAGGGCGGGCTGGACGCCGCGCTGGAGCGCACGCTGAAGGACCTGCGGGACGACGACGGCTACCTGCTGGCGACGGTGTCCGCCACGCTGTCCCAGGAGGGCGCGTTGGTGGTGAAGGTGGACGAGGGCCGGCTGGAGGCCGTGGACGTGCCGGGCGTGGAGCCCAAGATGGCCGACCGGGTGCGCGAGGCCATGGGCCTGTCGCCGGGCGACGTCTTCCTCCGCAGCGACGCCCGCCGTGCCGTGGAGCGCCTGGAGTCGCGGCTGCGCTTCCTCCGGACGGTGGATGGTGAGGGGCTGAACGAGGAGCGCCGGAGCGTGAAGGTGGTCGAGGAGCGCGAGGCCACCGGCGCGCGGCGCTACCGCACGCAGGAGCAGGAGCGGCGCGCGTCCCGTCGCCACGGCCACGACGAGAAGGAGCCCGAGTCGCGTTGGCGCCGGCTGTTCTCGTGGCATGACGAGCGGGGGGAGGGCATCACGCTGGAGGGACGCCGGCTGGTGGTGCACGTGCGGGCGCGTCGGCCGGACCTGTCCATGGAGCTGCTGCCCGTGCACACGCAGGTGACGGGCTTCGCGCCGGGACTCGCGGCCGAGCTGCGCATCTGGGATCCGAAGGACCGGGTGCACGCGACACTGGACGCGGCCTTCTTCGTCCCGCTGCGGCTGGGAGGCCAGCGGCTGCCGGATGATCCGGAGGGGACGAAGCGCCAGCGCCGCGTCAGCCTGCTGGGCGGCGCGAAGCTGCACGTGCCCGCGCTGGGGCTCGCGGAGGTGGGCGCGCAGGTGCACGACTTCACCGACACGTTCGACCGCTGGCGGCTGGGCGACATCGACTCCTATGTCTACTCGTTCCTCATCAACCGGCCGGACCGGGACTACTTCCGCCGCAAGGGCTTCGCGGCGTTCGCCACCTGGCGCCCGGCGCGGTCGTGGCTCGCGGGCGCGGAGTTCCACGGCGACACCTACGAATCGCTCCAGGCCTTCACCCCGCCGCTCAGCCTCTTCCGCCGGGACTCGCCGCCCTTCCCCAACGCGCCGGTGAGCGACGGGCGCTTCCACTCCGTGGTGCTGCGCGCGGAGTACGACAGCAAGGCGAAGCCGGGGTCGCCCGTGGGTTCGCTCTTCCGCACGCCGGAGACGTCCCTCTTCCCCCGCGAAGGGGACCGGACGCGGGAGCCCGAGCTGCGCGGACTCGTCACGCTGGAGGTGGGCCAGCAGGTGGGCGTGGACACGCGCTTCTGGAAGCTCGTGGGTGACGCGGTGCTGGACCTGCCCGTCAGCTGGCACTCGGGGCTGAGCGTGCGTCTGCGTGTCGCGGGCGGTGAGGACCTGCCCCTGCAGAAGCAGGAGGCGCTGGGCGGCTGGAGCGCGCTGCGGGGCTTCGGCTTCAAGGACTTCCGCGGAGGCGACGCGTCGGTGCTCGGCAGCGCGGAGTACCGCTGGCAGGCCTTCGGCGTCTTCGCGGACCTGGGCTCGGTGCACATCGCCTCCGACTGGACGGATCCGCGGCTGGGCGTGGGCGCCAGCTTCCACTTCACCGACGCGGTGCGGGTGGATGCGGCCTGGCGCACGGATGAGAAGGCGCGGGCCACGCCCGAGGCGCGCCTGCTCTTCGTCCGGACCTTCTGAGGCATGGCACGGTACGGCACACGTGGACGGTGGCGGCTCCTGGCGACGCTCACGGCGTCGGTGGGGCTGCTGCCGTCCGCGGCCCGGGCGGACGAGGCCCGCGCCACCTGCACCGCCTCGCTCTCCGGCCGGCGCGTGGTGGTGCGGCCGGAGGCGCGCGCCTTCGTGTCGCCGGAGCTGGACCGGTTGGTGCGGCTGGGCATGGCGGGGAAGCTGGAGGTGGAGCTCACGCTCTTGCGCCGCCGCGCCCTCTGGTTCGACGCGCGCATGGATGGCGCCCAGGTCACGCAGGTGCTCGCCTTCACGCGCGCGGGTTACCTGCTGGATGGGCGGCCCCTGGTGGACGGGGTGGCCACGCTGGAGCTGGAGCGCGTGGCCTGGACGCTGGACGACCGCCCGGAGCCGGGCGAGCGCTTCGTCGTGCAGGTGGAGGTGCGGTTGCAGGTGGTGACGGCGGCGAGCCTCGGGCGCGTGGCGACCTGGCTCACCCAGGGCGCCTCCACGGGGACGGAGCCCGACCGCTCCACGCTCACCGGCACCCTGCTGCGCTCCGTGGCGGAGGACCTCGCACGCAGGGCCTCCGCGCGCTGTGACGTGCTGCGCTCGCCTTGAGGCAGGAGGCACTCGCGCGGCACCGTGTCGCCCCGGCACGGTAGAGTCGGCGCCATGCTGACGCCTCCCATCACCACGTACCCCGAATTCGAGACCGAACGGTTTCGCATGCGGCAGCCCCGGCTGGAGGACGCCGAGCTGCTCGCCGCCATCTACGACCACCCGGAGGTGGCGCGCTACCTCCTCCCCGGCGCGTCGGGCGTGCAGCGGATGCGCGAGAAGCTGACGCGGGACCTGGAGGGCTCGATCCGCGGAGAGGGCTTCCGCTGGTTGCTGTGCGCGCGAGGCGAGGACGTCCCGCTGGGCAGCGTGGCGCTGTTCAACTGGAGCTCGCGCGACCGGCGCGCGGAGGTGGGCTACGTGCTGGGCATGCCCCTGTGGGGCCAGGGCGTGATGAAGGAGCTGATGCCCGCGCTCCTGCACTTCGGCTTCGCGCGGATGGGGCTCCACCGCATCGAGGCCCACCTGGACCCGCGCAACACCGCGTCGATGCGCGTGCTCACCCGTGCTGGCTTCCAGCACGAGGCTGTCCTGCGGGAGAACTGCGCCGGGCCCGAGGGCTTCACGGACACCGCCGTGGTCTCGCTGCTGGAAGGGGAGTGGAAGGGCCCGAAATGATTTTTTAAACACGCGCGGCCCCTGGGGGTTCTCCGGTCATTCACGACGCACACAGGGCCCCCCGCCGGGCCCCCGGATGACTTCATGAAGACCTCCCACGCCGCCGCCGCCTCGCTGCTCCTCTCCCTCTCCGTGTCCACCCTGGCCCAGGCCGGAGAGCGCGGCCCCCACGGGCCTCCGGGCTCGGTGCTCGACACGCCGTCGTATGGCCACTCGCTGGATGTGGGCGGCAGCTTTGGCTTCAACAACGCCGGTGGCCTGGGCTTCATCAATGGCTTCGGGCTGGAGTCCGACCTGCGGCTGGTGGACTTCCTGTCGGTGGGCGCGGGCGTGGGCGCAGGGTTGTGGGGCGCACGCTTTTCCGCGCATGCCCGCGTGTACCCGCTGGGCGTCTCGCGCTCCTTCTTCGTCCAGGGCGCGCTGGCGCACAACCTCGGACGCAGGGGGGAGTTCGAGGAGGACGGGGTGGAGCTGCGCGTCATCCGATACGCCGCCAGCACCGCGAACGCCTCGCTGGGCTATCGCCGCGACCTGGGCTCGCGCGGCTGGATTGCCTTCGAGGCGGGCTGGGCCTTCCTCCTGGGCGGCGCGGCGTACAGCACCAGCGGCGTGCGCGAGCTGACGCACTCCGAGGAGCAGGTGCTGGGCTTCGCCCGGCCGGGCGGCGTCGTGCTGGGCATCTCCGGTGGCTTTTCCGTCCTGTAGGGGGCTGGCTCCGGTAGGGTGATCCGAGCGCCGCGCCATGACGGACCCCGCCTCTCACCCGAACAAGGTCCTCGCCTTCCCCCGGGACGCCCGGCCCGCGCTCGAGTCGCGCACCGACGAGGAGCTGATGCTCCTGTCCGGCGCGGGCTCCACGGAGGCCTTCGAGCAGCTCGTGCGCCGGCACCACCCCCGGCTCGCGCGCTACTGCGGCAAGTCCGTGGGCAGCGCGGCGGAGGGCGACGAGCTGGCGCAGGAGACGCTGGTGCGGGTGTGGGAGACGCGCCGCGAGTACAAGCCGCGCGCGCCCTTCGTCGTCTTCATGCTCACCGTCGCCCGCAACCTGTGCCGCAACCGCGCCCGGGACTCGGGCCGGCGCGGGCGCTGGCAGGCGGAGGCGCACGACGCGGCAGGCGTGGAGGCAGTGGCGTCGCCCGCGTCCGCGAGCGCGGTGGAGCAGTTGCTGGAGCGCGAGGAGCAACGGCGCGTGCGCGACGCGATGCTGGAGCTGCCGGAGCCCTTCCGCGAGGTGCTGTTGCTGCGGTTCGACCAGGAGCTCGACTACGCGGAGATCTCCCGCATCGTCGGGCGCAACGAAGCCACGGTCCGCTCGCGCGTGTTCCATGGCTTGAAGAAGCTCCGCGCCAGGGTGTCGGGAGGTGTTTCGTGACGTCGCCATGTCCAGACCCGTCGGTGTGGCTGCGACTCGTCGACCGGCAGCTCTCCGAGGATGAAGCGCAGTCGCTGAGGGCCCATGCCCGGAGCTGCGCGCGCTGCCAGGGCGAGCTGTGGGGCACGGAGGCGCTGGTCGCGCGCATCGCCGCGCCGCTGGAGCCCGTCGCGCCCCCTGACGAGGCCGTGGCGCGGGTGATGCGCCGGGTGCGCGCGGGCCCTCCCGAGCGGCGGGTGCGCCCGTCGCTCTTCCGGCCCTGGATGGGCGGGGCCGCCGCCGCGCTCGCCGCCGGACTCGCGGTGTTCGTGCTGCGGCCCACGACGGACTCTCGTCCGGAGACGACGTGGACGGCGCGCGGAGCCGGGCCGGTGGCGGCGACGTTGGGGCGGAGCGTGGGCATCACCTTCCACACGCCCGTCACGGGGGCCGCGCCGCTCGTCCCCGACGCGGTGGTGCCCGCGGAGTCCGGCTTCGGGGTGCGCTACCGCAACCTGGACACGCAGGCGCCGGTGTACCTGCTGGCCTTCGCCGAGGACGCGCGCGGTGAGGTGCACTGGCTCTACCCGGCCCACCTGCGCGAGGACGCGAACGAGCCGTCGGTGAAGCTGGAGACGTCGGCGGAGGCGCGGACGCTGGACGAGGTCGTCGTGTTGGAGGCCCCGGCGCCCGGGCCGCTGCGGCTGGTCTCCGTCGTCACCCGCGCGCCGCTGGGTGTGCAGGACATCGAGTCACTCCCGCAGGGGGAGCGCACGCCGGACGCGCTGCGGAAGCGGTGGCCGGAGGCCTCGGTGACGGCGCTCCCCGTCGTCCTGGCGGGACCGGGGACGGCGCCTTGAAGTCTCCGCTGTTGCTCCTCGTCGCGCTCGTGCTGTCGGTCTCCGCCGCGGCGCAGGCTCCGGCGGAAGCATCGCCCAAAGCTCCAGGCGAGCCACCGGCGGTGTTCGCGCTGGTGGTGTCCAACAACCGGGGCTTCGCGCCCGGACGGGCACAGCTCCAGTATGCGGACGACGACGGGGCGAAGTACCACGAGGTCTTCTCCATGCTCGCGGAGCCCGAAGGAGCGCTGCTCCTCACGGAGCTGGACGCGGACACCCAGCGGCTCTTCCCGGCGCTCGTGCCGGTGGCACGCCCGCCCACGTCGCGCAACCTGGCGGAGGCCGTCCGGATGCTCGCCGCGCGCATCGCCGAGACGAAGCGCGCCGGGCGCGAGGTGGACTTCTACTTCGTCTTCGCTGGCCACGGCGACGTGGACCAGGGGCGCGGCTTCCTGGAGCTGGCCGACAGCGCCTTCGATGCGGAGGACCTCCAGGCGCTGCTGCGCCAGGTGGACGCCACGCGCGCGCACGTCATCCTGGACAGCTGCAACTCCTTCTTCGTCGTGAGCCCGCGCAAGGCCGGAGGACGCCGCTACGCCACGCCCTCGGACATGACGCAGCACCTGGCCCAGCGGCTGCCCTCGGTGGGTGTGCTGCTGTCCACCAGCGCGGAGGCAGAGGTCTACGAGTGGTCCGAGCTCCAGTCCGGCGTCTTCAGCCACGTGGTGCGCGCGGGGCTGATGGGCGCCGCGGACGCGGACGCCGACGGGCGCGTCACGTACGCGGAGCTGGAGGCCTTCGCGAGCGTCGCCGCCCAGGAGGTCCCCAACCCGCTGTTCCGGCCCCGCATCTTCGCGCTCGGTCCGGGGCGCAGCTCGCGGGCGACGCTGGTGGATCTGCGGGCGGTGCGCTCGGCGGTGACGTTGAAGATGGCCGCGCCGTCCCCGGTGCGCCTCACGTTGCGGGATGCGCGGGGCCTGCGCTGGGTGGACGTCCATCAGGAGGCCGGGGTGCCGCTCGCGCTGCGGCTGCCGCCCGGGGTGGCGCGGGGCCTGGAGGTAGAGCTTCCCAGCTCCCCCGGCGGCGTGCGTTGGGTCTCCGGGGAGGTGGAGCCCGGCGCCTCGCTCGAGCTCGCGAACCTGACGCCCGCGCCCGCGCCGCCCGTCCCGCGCGGGGTGCAGGACCAGCTGCGCCAGCTCTTCGCGACGCCCTTCGGCCCGCAGGCGCTGGCCGCGTTCGAGCGGGCCCGGAGCGCCGGACCCGTGCCCGTGTACGGCATCTCGCTGGCGGACCGCGAGCGCATGCGGCAACTGGTGGAGACCTTCAGCGCGGTGGAGCGGGACCGGCGCACCGCGGAGACCATCCTCATCGGTGCGTCGCTGGCGTCGTCGGTGGGGTCCAGTGCCATCCTGCTGTCCCGGGGGGACTACGCCTCGCAGATGAATGGCTTCAGCACGCTGGGCGTGGGCCTGCTCTTCAGCGGGGCGGACCTGCTGCAACAGCTCCGTCGCGAGGACCCCGAGCTCCTCCTGGAGGAGTTCCGTGCGTCCAGCGCGGATCCGGCGGCGGATCCGGGGCGCACCATCGCCCGCGTGGACTACCGGCTCAACCGCTTCCTCGCGCAGGAGCGGAGGGTCCGCCGCCAGCTCGCGACGGCGGGCTGGCTCTACGTGGGGACGGCCGTGGTGCTGCTCGGTTTCGCGGAGGCGCGGCGCACGACGGGCGGCAACCGCCAGAAGGTGGCGGACGACGAGCGCTCGGCGCTGCTGCTGGCGGTGAGCGGCGCGTCCTACCTGCTGCGCGCCAACTACACGGAGAGCGCCACCGAGCACCTGGTGCGCCAGTGGAACTCGGATCCCGAGCTGCAGCGGCTGCCCCGCGTGTCCGTGGCGCCCGTGGCGGGGGGCGCCATGCTCGCCGTGGGCGGCACCTTCTGAATCAGGTCAGCCGATCCTTGGGGGACGGCACGTCCCTGGGCACCTGCTGGTCGGAGACCAGGACCCACACCGAGTCCGTCTTGTCGCTGTAGAACAGGGTGATGGCCACGTGCCGCGCGCCGTGCGCGAAGCGGAAGATGAACCCGAAGGTCTGGTAGAGGCTCTTCGCGCGGACGCCCTCCTGGAACCGGCCGTAGAACTCCCGGACGCGGGTGCAGGGCGCGACCTCGTTGAAGAAGCTCTTGCCAATCTGGTCCTTCGCCTTGATGCGGGCGAGCGACGCCTCCGTCCGGTTGAACTTGAGGATCTTCCCCTGGGAGTCGAGCTGGATCATCCCCAGGGGGAGGCCGTCGAGCTCCAGCTCTGACAGGCCGTCCACCCGTTGGATCAGCGCGTCGAGCTGTTCCCGGGATTGGATTTGAATCGGCGAGGGCTCGCCGGTGGGTACGGGCTGGGCGTTCGGGATCATGCGCGAACCCTAGACAAGGGGCCGGGTGCGTCCACCGTGCGGCTGGGGCAGGGGTTTGCTTCTGGGCGGTGGAGTGGCACCCACGGCGAAAGAGTGTCCGGTGCTGAGCGCGCGGGGGGCCCGCCGAGCCGTTGCCGTGCGCACGCCTGCTCCCTAACTCCTCCCTGCTGTCTCGGTCCATGTTCCGAGAGGGGGACACCATGTCTGGGTTTCGCTTCGTCACCACGCTGGTGGGGTGCGCGGTGCTGCTGGGCGTCGGGCAGGTCGCCGAGGCGCAGGGGTGTGTGTCCGCGGCCTGCACGGGGGACTCGGTGGTGGACCACCTCTTCACGTCGGGGTCGCGGTGGCGGTTCAACGTCCGCAACTGCCCGTGTGAGGGGCTGTTCATCGAGGCGGCCTCGTTCACGCCCCGCGGCGGCGTGGCGCGGCGGGTGCTGGGGCAGGCGAGCCTCGCGGAGATCCACGTGCCCTACCTCGTGGGCACGCCGCGCTTCCTGGACCTCTCCCGGGACTCCGCCGGGCTGGGCGTGAGCGCGCTGCCGTGGAGCGCGGCCGAGTGCGCGGGTGGGACGCGGCTGGCCAACGACACCATCTGCCTGAACGTCGAGGACCGGGGGCTCGCGTGGAAGTACCTGAACACGTCCCAGCGCGGCGAGAGCCTGTCGGTGACCATGGCCTCGCAGCTGGGCGCGTACACATACATCAACCAGTGGGAGTTCCACGATGACGGGACCATCGAACCGCGGATGGGCCTGACGGGGCGGCTGGCCCGCTATGGCGGCAGCGACGCCTATGCGCCCTACGGCCGCCGCTTGAACGCGCAGTCCGCGGCGACGCCGGACTACGGGCTGTCCCACATGCACAACGTCTACTACCGGCTGGACTTCGACATTGGCGGGGCGGCGGATGACGCGGTCGAGCGGATGACCTTCCAGCCCTCCTCGGCCGCGTCGCCCGTGAACACCTGCACCACGCCGGGCGCGTGTGGCGTCAACGTCGTGACGCCCCTGCTGACGGAGACGGCGCAGGACTTCAGCGCGGACGCCTACACGACGTGGCGCATCTACGACAAGAACCAGCTCAACAACGACGGGCGGACCGTGTCGTATGAGCTCGTCCCCGAGGTCGAAGGCGTGTGGAGCGGGCAGGTCTCCACCGACGAGCCCTGGTCCGAGCACGAGCTCTGGGTCACCCGGTACAACGCGTGCGAGACGCTGGCGGTGGGCAACTTCCCGCCGCACATCAACGCGGGCTGTGCCGCCGCCAGACAGAACGTCAGCGCGATGGTGGATGGACAATCCGTGGACGGGCAGGACGTCGTCGTCTGGTACGTCAACCGGCACCTGCACACGCCGCGCGACGAGGACGAGGTGAACATGCCCATCGAGTGGATGTCCTTCATGATCAAACCCCGGGGCTTCCATCACAGAAGCCCACTGGAGCCCTGAGCGCGCTTCAGCTCAGGTGGAAGGGAACCTGACGCTCGAACTCGCGGCTGGGCACTCCGATGACGGAGTACGCGGGGGACTGGATGGGCGGCATGCTGCGCAGGATGCGGCGGTGGAACGTCTGGTAGCCGTTGTGGAACTTCCCGCCGTTCCACACGCGCAGCAGGTTGGACGTGAAGAGGCCGTTGAAGGCGCCGTCGCTGGAGAGCTGGTTGTCCTGGCAGCCGGAGATGAGCAGCACGGTGGACTTGAGCGAGAGGCGCGGGTCGTCCTTGGGCAGCCGCTTCATGATGTCGTCGTACATCGCCTTGTTGTCGCGGTAGGTGCGGTGCTCGATGCCCAGGGGCATCTCCTTGAACCGCCGCTCGGAGGGCTCGCTGCTCTGCACGGTGTCCGCGAGCAGCTGCAGGCTGCCGCTGGAGCGCAGGGCCGCGTAGGCCACCCGGCTCACCGAACCGCTGTGGCAGCTGTCGGAGAGCATGAAGACGCGCACGCCCGGCTTCAGCTTCGACATCGCGACGAACAACTCATCGTCGATGACCTCTCCGTCATAGAGACACCACGTCTCATCCAGCCCGTCGGACTCATCCCCGTTGGTGTCCGGGAGCTGGCCTCCGTGTCCGGAGTAGGTGAGCAGCAACAGGTCCCCGGCCCCGAGCACCTTCACGGCCTCGTCCATTTCTCCGAGCACCCGCGAGCGCGTCGCATCCTTCGTGAGGAACGCACTCACGCGACCGAAGCCCTGCGTCTTCGCGATGCTGACCATGTCCTCCGCGTCCGCCTCGCACGCCGTGAGCTGGCCGTCCCACCCCGCATAGTGTTTGGGATCGACCGCGTTCAAACCGATGTTGATGGAATATCCCTGAGCCATGACCCGTACTCCTCCCTGTCCTCCAAGGTGGAGTCCGTGCCCGTGGGATGTCACGGAGGAGGCAGGGCGCGCTGTGTGTCTTCGGCCACCCCACCGCCTGGCCCACCGCGCGCAGGGTTGCCCGGGTGGGCGTGCCGCCGCGCCCAGAACGGGCGGTCCTTCCAGCGCTGCTCATCGCGGTAGAAGGACGCGAAGTGGTGCTGGTAGGCCCGGTGGAGTTCCCCCAGCCGGGCCGTGTAGCCCTCCAGCGCGCCACCGACGCCCGCGAGATGGGCGGCGAGCGCCTGTCCTCCTCGCATCCCCGTGTACAGCGCGTTCAGGATTCCCTGCGATGACAGCGGATCAAAGGAGAGGGCCGCGTCACCGGTCGCCAGCCACCCGGGCCCGACGAAGCGGTCCAGCCGCGCGCTGCCCGCGTCCGCGCCCCGGGGCCGTTCGACCAGCACATACCGGTGGGCGGCGAGCACCGCCTGGAGGTGGTGCGTCTGTCCTATCCGCGCGAGGAAGCCCTCCGGGGACAGGAGACGGCCCGGGTCCGCGAGATCCGCGTCCGTGAGCCAGGCCACCACCCGCTCGCCCGAAGGCAGCCGTGCCGTGTACCACCACCCGTCCGGAGCGGCTTCAATCAGCGTCCGGGTGTCGCGGTCCGTCCCTGGATGCTCCGGCAGGAAGCGCGCGGCGAAGGCAATCAGCCGGTCCGCGTGCAGCCGTTCGGCCCCCTGCCGACGAGCCATGGCGGCCCTGCGCCCGGTCGCATCGATGAGCCAGTCACAGCGGATCCGCCGGGGCTCCCCTCCCGAGACGATGGACAGCCGCCATCCGGCTCCGTCCCACGCCGCCTCCAGCAGCTTCGCTGGCGCCAGCACCTCCGCCCCTGCCGCGGTGGCGGCCTGACGCAGGGACGCGTCGAAGCGCGCGCGGTCCAGGTGCCACCCGTGGCCATTCGGATCGAAGAGGAAGTCCGTGGAGCGCAGCTCCGCCTGACCCCAGGCGGAGGTGTTGCCGTGGGAGGGCAGGTGCGCGTCCGCGAGGAAGCGGTCGAGCACCCCCAATTCGCGCAGCAGGGGACGGGCCACCGGAGGCAGCCCCTCGCCGAGCTTGAAGTCCCCAGGCCTGCCCTCGTCCAGCAGCAGCACCCGGTGGCCGCTCCGCGCGAGCACGAGGGCCGCCGTCGCGCCCGCGGGTCCGCCTCCCACGACCCCGATGGGAATGGACGCCTCCGCGCTCACCGGCGATGGCGGACGGGCAGGGGCGCGCGCTCCGCTTCCTCCGGCGAACCCCATCCGGCCTTGCGGACGTTCTGCTCATGGAGCCCCTGCCGCGCGGTCCTGGCGGTCGTGGGCGCAAGGGGGGCCGCCGGTGCCTCCGTCCATTCCTTCGCCTCCACCCCCATGACGGCGGGGAAATCCACGTCCCCCGGGAGCCCGGGCCGCAGCTCCACCACGCCCATCTGCCCGAAGGTGGCGACCATCTGCTCCATCTGCTCGGCGACCGTGCCCTTCAACGCGCGCACCCAGTTGCTTCGCTGGGTGAAGGCAGACACGCGCTCCTGATGGGACCGGCGCTGATCCGTCACCACCGCGTAGGCCTCCGCCGTCAGGACCTGGTTGGGGACGCGGGCGGGCCAGAAGGTGGGCAGGTACGGATCATCGGAGTACGTCGTCGTGCTGTAGCCCGAGCGGCAGTACGCGGTGTCGGCCTGCCAGGGCAATCCCATCCAGCGGGTCAGGTCTCCCGGTCCCTGCGCATGCACGGGCCCGTCCTCCGACAGCGCCAGGGCCTGGGTGAGGAACCCCTCGTACGTGGGCGCTGGCACCCCCGGCGGGCGGTGGCGGATGCGGAAGGGCGACGAGAAGAGGGAGAGGTGCCGCAGCGGCCAGGTCACCTCGCAGCCCGGGTGGAACGCGTCCGCCAGGCAGAAGTGGAGCGCCGCCCGGTCCAGCAGCGCGGGCTGTCCGGCGAGCGGCACGTGTTCGAGCTCACGCGCCGGTTCCTGGGACGGATCCCAATCCGGGGTGAAGTGGCCCGCCGCCCAGTCCTGGAGGATGCGGTACTGGGTGGCGGAGAGGGATGCGTTCTGCCGGGGCGTGTTGGCGGGCGGCACATCCATGGCGTCCCCATAGAGCCAGGGCCAGGGTCGCTGGCTGCTGTCCGTGCCGGCGGGGTCCCGGAAGGCATGCAGGACCTGCAGGCGCAGCTCCGCGAAGACATCCGCGCCGCCGTCCAAAGGCAGCCAGGACAGCCTGCGCAGCAGCTCCGGGTCCTCGAAGTCGTGGGGGCCGCCCTTGCCGAACTGGGTGGCGAAGCCCTGATTCACCCATTGCAGGTTGCTCATGCTTCGCAGGATGGGGTGGACCTCCCGCTGGAAGGACACCTGCTCCGGGAAGGGCAGCCAACCGCTTCTGACATACAGGTCGAAGAGCAGATCATACAGCGTGCGCACCGTCACCACGTCCGGCGCGTAGTTGGGCGGCGCGGTCACCACCCAGGCCGGCTCCACCGGAATCGGGTGGCCGGCGATGCTCACTTCCGCGCTGACCGGGCCGTCCGACGCGTCATCGAACCACCCATCGGCGTTGATGAAGCTGTTGCCATCCTCCGGCCGGAAGATGGGCGTCCCCGTGGGCGAGGCGGAGTGTCCAAGCCCCCCGAGGAAGAGCAGCCGGCCCCGCGCGTCGGTGCGCAGCTCCCCCAGGTACACGGGCGTGCCCTGGAAATGGCCCTCGAAGCGGTACTCGCGGCCGGTGCTCCGCACGCCCCGGATGGAGCGCTCGCCGCCGTCCACCACCAGCTGGTCGCGGGCCTCGCCCTGCACCGACGCGTTCCGAAGGGGGATCTGGAGATTGGCGGCCTCCGGGATGTCGAGCGCCATCTGCCATTGGAACCAACGCGCCTTGCTGTTGGCGACGTGCACCTTCCATTGGATGTCGGCCGAGTCCGGGGTCAGCTCGCGCACCACCTGCCCCGCGGCGTTGTAGCCGTAGAGGCGGAAGCGGGCCGCCTGTCGCTTGAGCGCGCCCGTGGCATCCCGGGAGCTGCCTGGAGGGGCCGGATGGGGCCGCACCACCTCCGGGCCCACGAAGAACTCCTCACTGTTGCCCATGCGCGCGATGCCGATGGCCGGGTGGATGGCCGCGCGGACGATCTCCGTGTCGACGGCCTGCGGGGCGGGTTCGTCACGGGGCTTGAGGCTCGGGGGCATGGGCACTCCTGACAGACAAGACACCGGTTCCCACGGCTGCGATTGCCGCGAGAGCGGGAGCCTAACCCATCAACAGCCAGCCGTTGCGAGCCGGGCCGCGCGGTCTGTGTTCCTGAGCAGCCGTTCGCCCGTGTCCATCCGGAGCACCTCCCGGACGTGGGGCCACTGGGGCAGCAGTCGCGCCAGCCGCTGGAAGTGACGCCGGCGCACGCTGGTGCGCACCACGTGCAGCGGCCGCCCCTCGCCGAGCTTCAGGGGCAGGACGGTGCTGTGGAAGGCGGGCAGCGGCAGCCAGCGGTTGATGCGCGAGCTGCGCAGCATGGCGACGAAGGCCGCGTCCTCGAAGTGCAGCCGGGCGAGGTCCGGGCTGGACCAGTTCGAGGAGTAGACGCGGTCCCGTCCGAACAACCAGTGGTGATGGACGCTCGACGGACGGGTGTGCCGCCGCCAGTGGTCCGCCCAGCGGATGTCCGCCGCGAGCTGGGCTTTTCCAAACGATGTCACCACCGCCCGGTTGCGCGCGGTCAGCTCCGCCACGGAGGCCCGCGACAGCTCCGACAGGGGCAGCACGGCGGAGGCATTTCCCAGACAGTTGCCCAGCGTCCCCTGCGGGATGCCCAAGAGCCCCCGGACGTCGATGGGGAAGTACAGGCCCACGTCGCCCGTGTCGGGCGTGTCCCGCGCGCACTCGGCGAAGGCCTTCAGCAGCGTGGCGTTGACGACGTCATTCGTGGAGGCCCGCACTCCCGTGGGCGCCAGCTCCGCCTTGATGGCCTCCACCCCGTCCTCGTCCAACAACAGGCACAGCGGCACCGCGTCGTGCACGCCCGTGCCCAGGTATCGCGCGAGCCCGAGCCCCGCGCGCATGCGGGAGATGCTGACGATGCCGTTGCGTCCCTCACGGGAGGGCGGCGCGCCCGCCTCCGCCGGGTCCAGGTGCAGCTCGCGCCAGAGGGCCGTCCGATCGAAGAGGGGCTCCACGCCGAGGGGCTCCACGCCCGGCGCCTCCCCGTCGTTGTAGGCCTGCGCCACCGCCCCGAGGAACCCGTAGATTCCGTGCAGGTCGGACAGGGCATGGTTCCAGGTCAGCCCCAGGACGGTGGCGTTCTGGAAGTGGGTCAGCATCAGGTGCAGCAGCGGACGCTCGCGCTGGCCCTCCAGCCGCCCCTTTGGGACGAGGCTGTCGATGAAGGCGCCACGGTAGAGCGCGGGCCAGTGCTTCAACTCCAGCGCGGTCTCCACCGTGGCCACGTCCACGGCGACCGCACCGTTGCCGCCGGGTGCCGGGCCCACGAGCAGCAGCGCTTCGCCCTGTGTCCGCAGCGTGCCGTGGAAGAACGGGTAATGGACGAGCGTGCGGCGGACGGCCTCCATGAAGCGCGGGGTGTGGATGCGCCCGCTGAAGGCCAGGGCGAAGCTCACGAACATGCCCTTGAGCGCGATGTCCACCGCGCTCAGCGCCCAGGTCCGTGGGGGGGCTTCCGGGGCGGTCAGGAGGATTCGCTCGGCCATGGTCGGGGCTTTCTTGAAGGGGACCGCGTTCAGGGTTTGTGGGGAGGCCGGGCCCTCGCGGCCATCAGCTCGAGCATCGCGTGGGCGTCGCCCCCCTGGCGCAGCAGGCCCTCGCGGACCCCGGCCTGGTCCTCGGAGGAGCGGTTCTGGCCCAGCTTGAACTTGCCCACGAGCTCATCGATTTCGAGCTCGAAGCCGACGATGTGCTCCAGCAGCTGCGCCCGCGTGTGCTCCGGCAGGTGTGTCGGGCCGCCCGGCGCGTCCAGGCCGGGCTCGTACTCGGCCAGGGTCGCGTCGATGAGGGCGGAGAGCGCCGGCGTGTCGAGCAGCCGGGGGCGCCCCACCGCGTGCACCACCGCGTAGTTCCACGTGGGGACCGCGGGCCGTGTCTGGTACCAGCTGGGGGAGATGTATGCGTGCGGCCCGTGGAAGATGCAGAGCAGCGGCCGCTCACCGTCGAAGTCGCGCCAGTGCGGGTTCGCGCGCGCGACGTGGCCCCGGAGGGTGCCCTTCGCGCCGCGGTCGGGCACCAGCAGCAGCGGCACGTGGGAGACGTGGGATTCGGCGTCGTGGGAGATGACCGTGCTGAAGCTGTGCTGCTTCATGAACGCATGGAGCGCGCGCACGTCGGGTTCCTGGAAGGCGGAGGGCGTGTACAGCATGGACTCCTCGACGAGGTGGGGGCCCTGGGGCCCCGTCAGATGCTCAGGGCGGTGAAGACCCTGGGCCCGACCGCATTATAGATGCCGCGCAGCAGGGACCAGGAATGTCTGGCCCTCCACGGCAGGTGCTCGAAGCCGAGCAGCTCGTACTCCGTCCAGGGCGTGCAGCCCCGCTTGCGTTTGAACTCGCCGGACCCGGAGCTCAGGTTGAGCGTCAGGCCGCGCTCCTCGGCCAGCCGCATCAGGTGGCTGACGCCCGCCCGGTAGAGGCCATGCTTGCGAGAGAGCGCCGGGTCGTGGCCCACCACCGAACCGATGAGCTCGTCCCCCGCCTCGAAGCAGGTGACGAAGTAGTGCAGCCCTCCCTCCACGTCGATGCCGTAGACCTCCAGCGCGCCCCGCTGCAAGGCCGCCTCGAACCAGGCCGGGGTGAAGTGCGCGTTGAGCTCCGAGTACTTGTCCAGGTAGAGCGCCCGGTAGAGCGCGCCCAACCGGGCCACGGTGTCCGGATCCGCGGTCGTCAGCCTGCGCAGGTGGGGCTGGTGCCGCTGGAGCAGGCCCCGGTCCTGGCGGAACTCCCGGGGCGGCTTGAGGCCCGGCTCATGCCGCCAGCGGTACATCTGCCGGTTGAAGATGGCGTGCAGCCGCGCCGGGGAGTCGCCGCGCTCCACCTGTTCGGCGGTGGCCGCGTTGGCCCGCTTGAAGACGAAGGCATGCTCCGGGAAACGCGCTCGCAGGGCCTCCACCAGCGCCGCCAGCTGCGGCGGGGAGAAGGCAAGCTCCGGCCCCGTGGCGAGCAGCCAGTGGTTCACGTAGACGACCCGGTCCAGGTGCCTGCGCGGGATGGCCGCGCGCACCGCCCGGATGAAGGCCAGGAGCCCCCACCGCACCGCGCGCTCCTTCACCGAGCGCGCGAAGTCCTCCGCGTAGGAGATGTAGTTGACGTAGGGCGACGTCAGGTAGCAGCGGCTGTCGTCCCCGTCGTTGACCACCAGGGGGACGACCTGCCCATCCACGTCCGCCAGGAGGACGCGGTGGCGGGTGTTCGCGAGGTAGGGCGCCGTGCCGTGCTCCACGTAGTGGCCCACCAGCCGCGTGGCCAGCAGCCGCGGCGCGTCCCGCACGTCCCCGGCCTCAAGGATGCGGACGGAGGGCATGGCGCACGTCGAAGGCGTGGACGGGCGTGGTGCCCAGCGTGAGGGTCACGCCGCGCACCTGGTCGCCCTGGAACGTGTAGCGCAGCCGCGCTTCGGGCCCCATGCCCAGGAGGTCCACCGTGTCCTCGGACACCGGCACGGCCTTGAGGAAGGGCTGCTCGTTGACGAAGACGCACAGCTCGTTGTCCACGAGCTTCACGCTGCCGGGCAGCGGGGCCGTCAGCGCCTCCAGCCCCGTGCCGGGCAGGTGGAAGCCCACGGGCAGCGTGAAGTCGAACGCGAGCCGATCCAACACGCCCGGGTCCAGCTCCTCCTGCGCGCCCTCCGGCTCCAGCGCCGCGAGCGACGCGGGCACCTGGCCCGGCGGGAACAGGCGCAGCAGCGCCGCGTCCGCGCTCACGTCCAGGACCAGGTGCACCCGCGCGATGGCGCTGCGGTTGATGCCGTGGTGGGGCTGGGAGAAGTCGCCGTACCAGAGCTCGCCGGCGCCCCAGGGACAGCGCTGGCCGCCGATGTAGAACTCCACGTCGGGGTGCGTGACGATGGGCACGTGCAGCCGCACGATGCGCCGGCTGAGGAACGCATCGTGGTGCTCACGGATGACGCCCCCCGGCTCCAGCCGCAGCAGGCGCGCGAGCCGCAGCCGCAGCCCCAATCCTGACAGCAGCTCCCGCAGCGCCGGAGCCCGGGCGAGGACGGGAGAGGGCCCGGAGGAGGCCGAGTCGAGGCAGATGGAGGACCACCCCACGTGGCCCTCACCCGGGTAGCCCGCGGGCCGGCTCTCCACCTCCGCGCGGACCGCCTGATAGGCGGCCTCCAGGGCGTGGGCGTCAAACGAACGGTTCAGCCTGACCGCGTGCATGCGACAGGTCCTCCTGGAAGCGCTCCCCGGCCACGCCGGAGGGCTCCCGCTGATAGACGTGGATGGTCCAGAGCTGCGTCGTCTCCCGGGCCAGGGCGTCCTGGTAGCGGTCGGTGACGTGCGCGTAGCCCGCGTGGCCGGGGGTGACGACGCGCAGGTGCCCCCGCGTCACCACCAGCGCTCCGGGCGCGAGGCCGGGCTTCAGCTCCTCCAGGAAGGTCTGCTCTCGCGCCGGGGGCAGGAACGACGGCACGTCGGAGAGCGAGACGAAGCCCACGTCGCGCTGCTTCTGGACGTGCTCCACGATGTCGCCCTGGATGAAGTCGATGCGGCACGTCCGCGCGTGCCGCTGGGCCGCCCGGTAGATGGCCGGGTCGCACTCGATGAGGTAGCCCTCCGCGAACCGCAGCTCCCCCAGGAACACCATCTGGAGGAAGAAGCTCTTGCGCGCCGGGATGTCCTGGAACAGCCGGTCGAAGAGCTCCTGGTAGATGTGGAAGGTGCTGCCGTTGCGGTTCTTCTTCGGGAAGTCCCCCCGGTACAGTAGCGAGTTCAGGACCGCCGAGTTGCCCAGGAGCATCAGCACGCCCTTCCACGCTCTCCGGGGGAAGCCGGACCTCACGTAGGCGCGCTGCGCTTCCAGGTCGGCCTGGTCGAACAGCCTCCGTCCGGCGGCCCGGGTGAGCAGCCCGTTGACCCGGGACAGCGTGCGCAGCATCTGTTCGAAGCGGCCCAGGTAGATGATCCGCTCCCCGGCGGCGACCGCGGCCTTCAGCGGCTCCAGGGCGGTGCGCGCGGACGGGGACAGGGGCAGCTTGCCGAGCAGCTCCAGCCGGCGCGCCACGGGCATGGGCTCGTAGCCCAGGAGCCCCAGGTACTCCGGGTGCTCCAGCATGCGCAGGGCGCAAACGCGCAGCTCGGTCAGCGCGAGCTGGGTGTCGGAGATGTCCACGCACGCCAGCTCGCGCGGTCCTCGCGCCAGCAGGGGGATGACGCGTCCGCCGCTGCCGGCGACCGCGACCACTCGTCCGGTGTCGGGCGGGAGGACCTGGAGCTCGACGCTCGAGTCCTCATCCCCCAGCGCGTAGTTGAGGTGGCGGAAGTAGGTCCCGGCCATGGCTCTAGAGCGCCTGGAGGAAGGCGCCGCGCTCGCTCTGTCCCGCGAGCAGCCGCGCGTGCGCGTCCACCACCTCGTCCATCATCCGCCAGGTCAGCCGCAGGCTGGTCTCCATCACCCGCGCCACGTCCTCCCAGTCCTCCGGGGTCTGGCACTTCTTGGAGATCATCTCGTTGACGAGCGCGGAGTGGTCCTCGTCGATGTCCGCGTGCGCGACGAAGAAGGTCATCTGCGCGGCGGTGAGCCCCAGCGTCTTCTGCACCCGGGCCATCAGCGGACGGATGTATTCGTAGCAGCTCTCCGCCCAGTAGCTGTAGCCCAGCCGCTGCAAGGGATTGCCCTGGTAGGAGATCCAATACAGGTAGCCCGTCAGCACCTCCGTGGCGGCGAGCGGCGGAGGGATGGAGAAGCCCTGGGGGGCGCCCATGCTGACCACGTCATGCAGCGCCATCTGCTCATGGCCGATCTCCTCCTCGGCGTGCTTGAAACAGAACTTCTGGTAGTGCCGGTCATCCGAACCGGTGCGGATGGCCACCAGCGCCTGGTTGCGCGCGTTGTGCCGGGTGTAGTGGTAGGTCTCGATCATGTAGAGCGCGTAGAGCGCCTTGCTGATCTCCCCCTGCTGGATGATGCGCACGAAGCGGGACTCGCTCAGGATCTCCTGCCAGACCTCGGTGAGGCGGGCCTTGAGCTTCGCGAGGCCGGGATTCTCATGGGAAGGCGTCGTCATGTCTGCTCCATCGGGTGGTGGCGGGAAGGGGCTTCCGCCAGGGAGTTCTTGCGCGGGCGGCTGAGGCGCTCCGACATGCGGGTGGTGGCGGCGATGAGCTCCCGCCACGTCCCCGCCATCAGTGAATAGGGTTGGGGGCCCCGCATCGGGACGCCGTGGGGCGTCTCCGAGGTGGCGGTGAGCCCATAGCGTTCGAACACCGTCCGGGCCGCCCGGCGGCACAGCCCGACGATGCCCACGTGCCCCGCCTTCATGGCCCAGTCGCTCGCGGCGACCAGCAGCCGGGGCGGGACGAGCGCGCTGCGCTCCTCGGGGCTCACCACCAGCCGGCTGAGCTCCACGTAGCCGGGGAAGCGGCCCTCCCAGTGGGAGAGGGATTCCGCCAGCGCGGGGAACTCGAACGGCGCGGGCGTCATGCGCAGGGCGCCCACCATCCGCCCGTTGCGGCTGACGGCGAAGTGCGCGCTGCGGGCGTCCAGTTGGAGCCAGGCTTCCAGCCGCAGCTGCTCCGGGCCCAGCAGGTAGCCCAAGCGCTCCCGGTACTGGGCCTCGCGAAACTGCTGGATGCGCTCGACCGCCTCGGGCGCCGTCGCCCCGAAGAGGGGACCGCTCACCTCCAGGGGGAAGGGGCCATCCACCAGGTTGGACACCCAGGTCTTCAAGGCACCCAGTGCGTCCGGAGACGACCCCGTGCTGGCCGTCAGGCCCGTTTCCAGTACCACCGCGGAAGGCATTTCATCCCCCTCTCAAGGCAAGGCATCGCGCCCTTGGAGTGTCTTGAGTGATGTGTTTCGCGAAGATGACGAACAGTGAGAGGGATTCCCCAGACCTGGCGGGTCTCCCGGCAAGGCGTGCCGTGTTGGACGCGAACCACAATAACGACCGGTCTGACATGCCCGGACCGCGCCTGTGACAGGGGAGGTTACGGCCCGTGCGAATCTGTGGCAGGTCGCGCTACTGAGCGCCGGCCCGTCGCGGTGCTCCCGGGCACGGGCCGCACGCGGAGGGGCCATGGCCCGGCGGGTGCATCGGCGCGGGCCGGGTCTTCAGCCGACCCGACATGCAGTCATCCCCCCACGAGAAGAAGGTTCATCCATGAGCATCAAACTGACGGGCCGCCTGATGGTGGCCGCGCTCCTGAGCCTGACGGCCGCCGGTTGCCAGGGCGAAGATGCGCAAACGCCCGAGGGTGACTCGCTTTCGACGCAGGAAGCGAAGGTCGAGCAGTGTGTCCAGGGCTTCAATGGCATCAAGAACTGCGCGACGGGCGGCGCGGCGCTGACGCGCACCGCGAAGGGCATCTCCGTCTCCGGACTGAAGGATGTGAAGGCGGACGGCTTCTCCAGCCAGTTCCCCCGGGCCAAGGACTGGGAGCTGCAGGCCGACATCGGTGGGCTCGGTGTGACGAAGCAGGGCTTCACCCTGGCGGCGCGGGATGGCGACCAGGTCGTCAGCGCGCTGCGCCTCGGGATGGTGGACGGGGACCGCGTGGTCCTCACGCCGACGTTCACGGGCGCGTCGGGCCCCTCGGCCTACCGGGTGAACCTGTACCAGAACGGCCGGCTGATGCTGTCGCACCAGCACCCGTGGGACTACGGCGTCAACTCCGACTGGTACAACATCCACATCCGCCTGACGCCGATCCGCATCGGCTTCAGCAACCACACCTCCTTTGGCACGCAGGACCCCATCAGCTCGGGCGCCTGCCTCTGGGCCTTCCGGGGTGCTCCGGGCGCGTTCACGCTGGACGCGGGCGGCAAGCCCGTCAGCGGCGACCAGCTGGAGATCGTGGAGGAGGTGGCGGACGGGCACTACCCGTACACCGGCTTCTCCGCCATCGACGTGAAGGCCGCCGCGAGCGACTTCACCGTCCTCGGTGAGTCCACCGTCCCGGCGAAGTAGTCCGTCCGGGCGCAGGGGTTGAACGCGGTGCCACGCCGGGCGGGAAGGTGTCCCCGTCCGGCGTGTCGGGGGGGGCGCTACAGCGTGGGGGCCGGCACGTCGAGCCCCAGCAGCAGACCGCCGATGAGCTCCAGGGTGGGGGGAGCCACGTAGGCGTGCTGGGTGGCGACGTGGACGTCGCGGAAGCAGCGTTGGAGGGGGCTCGAGCGGTAGACGGCGCTGCCGCCCGCGGCCTCGTACATGCCGTCCACGGCGCGCGCGGCGCTCCGGGTGGCATGCGTCATCGCCAGTCGCAGCTCGGCGCGGGCGGACAGGGACACCGGGCCCCGCGTGGACTCGGCGTAGAGGTTGTGGAGGGCCTCCAGGACGAAGGCGCGGGCGGAGCGCACGGTGGCCTCGGCGACGGCGACGGCTTCCTGGGCCGCGGGGCGCGCGGCCAGCTGACGGCGCTCCAGCACCAGCGTCTTCTGGTGGGACAGCGTGATGAACTCGTCGATGGCGCGGCGGGCGATGCCCAGCGCCACCGCCGGGATCCCCATCCCCAGCAGGCCGAAGGGGAAGCCGTAGAGGGGCGACGTGACGCGCCGCGGGCTGAAGAGTGAGAAGGCATATGCCTCCGGCACGAAGAGGTCCTTCACCTCCATGTCCCCGCTGCCCGTGCCGCACAGGCCGGACGCGAACCAGGTGTCGTGCAGCACGACGCTCCCGGCAGGGAAGAAGCACAGCCGCGTCTCGGGGAGCCCCGTGGGCCCCATGCGGGGCTGGCCTCCTTCCGTCACCACCGCGCCTCCCACCAGCCACTGGCAGTGCTGGCCGCCGCTCACCCAGGACCAGCGGCCGGTGACGCGGTAGCCGCCCTCGACCCGCTCGGCGCGGCCGAAGGGCGCCGCCATGCCGCCGGTGATGGCGTCCGGGGCGCCGAACACGGCCTGGGCCGCTGCCTCCGGCAGCCACGCGGACGTCAGCGCGGTGGAGGCGCCAATCATCACGCACCAGCCCGTGGCGCCGTCCGCCTTCGCCACGGCTTCGATGATCTGGAAGGACACGGCCGGGGGGAGCTCCAGGCCGCCCAGCGACTCCGGAAGCATCATCCGGAAGAAGCCCTCCCGGGCCAGCTCCGCGGCCAGGTCCGGTGGCAGCCGGCGCGCGCTCTCGATCTCATCGGAGCGCGCGGACAGGCGGGGGAACAGCGCCTGGGCGGTGGCCAGCAGCGGGTGGACGGAGGGCTGGGAGGGCGTCGGGTTCGTCATCCGGGCAGCCTAGCCGGACTGGCTACTTCACGCAGTGAAGCGCCGGCCCCACGGAGTAGCCATCCCACTGGCTCACGCTGATGCCTGTGATGGACGAGTTGTTGTGCTGGATGGCCTCCAGGCAGCTCACCGGCCACAGCCGCCCGTCATCCAGGTGGAAGGCGGCCGGGCGCCCGGGCGCACCGTAGACAGTGGCCCCCGACTGCATGGACGCCCCATAGGGGATGCGGTGGAACACGTCCGATGACACGGCGATGGCGTTGCGCGACAGGTCGCCCGCGGGCGCGGCCAGCGCGAACTGGAGCCGCACCCCGCCGCGCGCCAGCGTGAGCGGCAGGCCGGAGCTTTGAATCAGGTAGCCCTCGTACACGCGGCCATGTGGCACCTGATCGCAGGTGCGCCCCGTCAGCAGGTCCACGCCACTGTGCGCCAGGTTCCAGGTGTCGGGCCCGCCGGGGCCCACCGAGCGGACGAGGTCCACCGGCACCGTGCCGCACGTGGAGGAGGGGATGGCGTGCTTGTCCGGGCGGGAGACGATGGCCGGGCCCTCGGTCCAGGTGCCGGCGACGTCGAATTGATCCACCTGCTGGCTCAGCGCGCTGTCGAAGAGGAACACGCGTGTGGCGCTGGCGGTGGGGCCATCCACGGCGACGGCGAAGGTGTCGTTGGTGTCCACGTACTGCCAGTCCACGGAGAACGCGCCAAGCAGCGAGTGGCGCGTGTGGTTCGTCGCCGTCCGGGGCGCGAAGCCGGTGGCGGTCAGCTCCTCCACGTCGTTCTGGAAGGTGGGATCCGACGAGCGCAGCACGAACTGGCCGCCGCCATTGCCATCCACCGCGTAGCCCGTGGAGTCCGTGAAGATGAGGTAGAACTTCCCGTTGACGTACGTGACGCTCGGCTGGCCCGCGCCGTACGGGTTGGGCACGGTGCGGTAGTCCCGCGCGGGGACGATGATGGGATTGCCGCCGTTGAGGCGCGTCCAGTTGAGGCCGTCCGGGCTGGACGCAACGCCAATCATCGTCGTGCCGGTGCCATCGCCGTAGCCGCCGTAATACATATAGTAGGTGGCTTCGACGCGGATGACGGATGGATCACAGACATGGATGCCGTCGAACTGCGCGGCATTGCCGGTGGGGCGGAACGCGGTGTTGTAGCTGTTGGCCACCGTGGAGCCCCGCGCGTGCCAGGGGCCGCTCAGCGAGTTCGCCTCGGCGTAGAGGATGTAGTCGCCCGCGATGCCGCCGCACCACCACATGCGGTAGACGCCGTCCTTCATCACGCTCGGCACATAGTCATACGACGTGCGCGAGTACACCGGCGTGTTGCCACCCCGGTAGTTCGTGACGGTGGCCGCCCGGGCCACCGGGGTCAGGAGGCTGCTCGTCACGACGACCGCGGCGAGCAGCAGGGTTGCATGTCTGGACACAGGGATTCCTTTCCACGGGCGAGGCGGAGCGCCTTCGCGGAAAAGAGTTCTATCAGCTATTCCTGTTATTTCGCTGACGCCTCGATAACGACACCCGGTCCGAGGGGCGGGGATAGGGTGGCAGGCAGGCCCGGGCTGTTTCACCCAAGGCCGAGCATTCGTGGAGGCTGGACCATGGCGGTACCGGAGTTCGACAGGGTGGAGACCCCGAGGCTCGTGTTGAGGCGGCTGCGAGCGCAGGACCTGGTCGCGCTGGTGGCCTACCGCAACGACCCCGAGGTGGCGCGCTATCAGAGCTGGAGCGACTACGACGCGCAGCGCGGCCGCCAGCTCATCGAGATGATGATCGGCCGCCAGCCCGGAGAGCCCGGGTGGTTCCAGTTCGCCATCGCGCTCAAGGACACGGACGCGCTGGTGGGGGACTGCGCGCTGCGGGTGGACGAGTCCGACCCGCGCCTGGGCGAGATTGGCTTCACGCTGTCCCGGCGCCACCAGGGCCAGGGCCTGGGCACCGAAGCGGTGAGGGCGCTGCTGGGCTACGTGTTCGGCACCCTCGGCCTGCACCGGATCATCGGCGTGACGGACGCGAAGAACGCAGCCGCCGCTGCGGTGCTGGAGCGCGTGGGCATGAGGCGCGAGGGCCACTTCGTCGAAAACACCTTCTTCAAGGGCGCCTGGGGCGACGAGTTCCAGTACGCGCTGCTCGGGCGCGAGTGGGCGAAGCAGGGCTGAGCCCATGGAGACACGGGCCCCCGGGGCAACGCGTGCGGAATCACGCTAGAACCCTCTCCCGTGGGGAACATGGGAGGCACCGTGGACAACAAGGAGCTGGCGGTACCCGAACAGTCATTGGCCAGGACCGAGGTGCGCCGGGCGGTGGCGCAGCGTGTCCTGGGGAGCGTGGGCGGAGGGCTGCTGCTGGGGGGCGCGGGCATTGGCGTCATGGCCGCCTTCGTCACGCCCTGGCTCTTCATCCCCGCGGGCGTGCTCGCTGTCGGCTCCGGAGTCCTCTTCATCGTGCGCAGTGCCATGGGCGCGGCGGGCGCCGCACGGGCGGAGGTGGACCGCGATGCGCGGATCGGCATGGGCGCGGAGATCGCCGCCTCGGCGCGCATCGAGCCCGGCGCGGTCATCGAGATGGGCGCCACGGTGCAGGAGGACGCGGTCATCGAAAGCGGTGCCGTCATCCGCATGGGCGCCACCGTGCAGCGCGGCGCGACGGTGCAGCGCGGGGCCGTGGTCGGCTGGGGCGCCACGGTCCAGGATGGAGCGACCGTGGAGCGCGCCGCGAGCGTTGGCGCGGGAGCCACCGTTGGCCGGAATGCGCGGCTGTCCGCGGGCGGTCACCTTGGCGCGGGTGGGCATATCGCTTCGACCCAGGGGCCGGGTGCGCCCGAGAAGCGCGTTCCGGACGCGGTCGCGGTGTTCCAGGAGGACGGACGGCTCCGCGAACTCGACGAGGTCTGCGACCGGTTGGAGGCCGCCTTCCGCAAGGCATCGCCAGCCGTGCGCGGGTTCCTCAGTGGAGGCGAGGAGTCCGTGAAGGCGCTTCGCCGCTCGTGCCACGACCTGCGGGAGCGTGAGCAGGGCCTGCGCCGCGAGGTCAGCCCGGAGCTGATGGGCCGGCTCGACGCGGAGCGTGCGACGCTCTCCGCGCGCATCGTCGCCTCGGCGGATCCGCAGGTGCGTGCGTCGCTGCAGAGCGCCGTGGATGCCATTGACGCGCAGCGGGCGCAGCGCGAACGGCTCGCGCGCAACGCGGACCGCCTGGATGCCGAGCTCACCCGCCTGCGCTGGAGCATCGAGGGCGTGGTCACCCAGCTCGTCCAGGTCCACGGTCAGAGCGGCGCGACATCCGCCCCCGCTGACACCGAGCTGGGCTTGAGCCGCGTGCGGGAAGAGCTGGCCGCCATCTCCGAGGCGCTCGAGTCGGTCAACGAAGCGGAGCGCACGGGACTGCGGCCGACGCAGGATCCCTTCTCCACGCAGGAGTCCCAGGCGCAGGGCGCTCTGTCCTCCCGCGTCCGCACCTGAGCCACCGGTGGCGGCGCTGTCGCCGCCAATTCGAGAAGTCGGCCTCCTCCGCGACTGCGCCTGCACCACCCAGGTGCAGCGCTGTCAGGCGCTGTCGCCGTCCAGGCATGGAAGTCGACCTCCTCGCGTCCGCACCTGAACCACCGGGGGCCGCCCTGTCAGGTGCAGTCGCCGCCCAAGCCGAGAAGTCGGCCTCCGCGCCGCCTCAGTGCTGTCCAGGCGCCGTTGCCCCTTCCACCTTCGGTGCCGGGGCAGGCGCTCCAGGCGCTGTTGCCCCCTCCACCTTCGGTGCCGGGGCTCCAGGCGCCACGGCCCCCTCCACCTTCGGTGCCGGCGCGGGCGCTCCAGGCGTCTCCACCGCGGGAGTTGCCTCATGCCCGCCCAGCGCGATGGCGGGCCGCGAGGGGGACAGCGTGCCCACCTGCAGCACGCCATGGAAGCCCTCATCGTGCAGCTCCGGCAGCATCCGGAGCGTGGGCGGCCCCTCCGGCGGCGACGCGACGAGCGGCCCCGGGGTCAACCCCATGACGTCGCACTCCAGCTCTCCGTCCTTCGCCAGGTCGCAGCCCCAGCGCCGGCCCTGCGCATAGCCCAGCTCCAGCACCACCAGGCCCGGGTCCTTCTCCGCCAGGTGTTTGGCCATGGGGACGAAGTCCTCGCTCCAGGCCGCCTCCGCCACGATCCGGGTGTGCGCGTTGCCCGCGAGCACCAGGAAGACATCCTGGGGCCGCGCGGCGCGCGCAACCCCCACCGCTTCCGCCATCCGCGCATCGCGCGCGCTGCCGTGGTTCAGCTCCGTGTCGATGGCCACCACCGCGACAGCGTGCCCGGCGGCGCGCAGGGCGCGGGCCCGGTCGATGAGGTCCATCACGGCCCGGCTTCCCCGGCCGTCCTGCTGAAGCTTGCGCCAGAAGTCCCCGTGCAGCAGCGCATCCTGATCCGGTGGACCGCCCGCGCTCGCGAGATACGTGTCGATGCGCTGCTGCTCCTTCCGGGAAATGGCGAGCCCCAAGGTGACGCCCAGCCCGGCGCCAGCGGCCTCGCACAGCATGTCTCCCACCGCGGCGGGCGCCTCGCGGGTGCCCAGCGGCTCACCGATGAGCACCGTGAGCCCGGGGCGCAGCAGCGGCTGGAAGCCCGCCACCTTCCGCTCGCAGGGCTCCTGGACCTCCTGCCGGTGGCGCTTGAGGTAGAACGACGGGTCGCGGAAGAAGGCGCCGTCCCGCGTGAGGCGCAGCGTCCCGGTGAGCGTCTCCAGCGAGGGCCGCGACTCCAGCCGCAGCGTCAGGTCCCGCTCCAGCTTCAGGTCCCGGGTGCCCTTCACGGCGCCGTCCAGCTCCACCCAGGGGGCCGTGTCCCGCTCCCGCGTGGCCAGGTCCACGGGTGCGCCCCTCCGGCGGAAGCTCTGCTCGAGCTGCGCCATCTCCATGTGCTTCCACATCAGCTCGCCCGACTTGCCGTCGTACCGGATCTCCGCGTCGTTGGAGAAGGAGACCCGCTTCATCTGGAAGATGCGCACGATGGACTGTCGCTCGGCCAGCGGCTCACCGACGACGAGGTAGCGCATGTGCTCGCCGTCGCTCTTCCACCCCCACGCCGGCCTCCCGTTCTGATCCGACTTCCACTCGGTCAGCAGGTAGTTCGGATCCTCCATCTCGTGCAGCACCCACCCATGCTCCACCAGCAGCTTCGTGGCCTCGGCCAGCGCCCTCTCGACGGGCATCATGAAGATGTGCTCGAAGCGCGGGGCCACCAGCTCGGGCTCCTCGGGCCGGGCGGCCACTGCGGGCGCATCGATGGGACGGGCGGTGCTCGCGCAGCCCGCCGCGAGCAGCACAAGACAAGCCAGGGCTCGACGCATCACGGCATCCTCACCTTCACGAAATGCCGGGTAGCAACGTCCAGGCCCGCGAAAGATATCGGTAACACCTCGCGCCGGGGGCGGTGTTGCACCCTCCGGACCGTCGCGAGGAGCACCCGCATGTCGTCTCCCTTCGTACACCCGCGGCTCCGCGCGGCGCTGACCGCCCTGGCCACGGGCGTCCTGCTGTCCTGCTCCGGCGACTTCGAGGTCTGCGAACCGGTGGCCGCCGCCTCCCTCGCCGCCATGCCCGAGCGACTGTCCGACACGGGCCTCTTCGCCGACGGCGCGATGACCGTGCTCGCGGAAGGCGTGAGGGCATTCGCACCCCAGTTCCCGCTCTGGACCGATGGCGCCACCAAGCGCCGGTGGATCCGCCTCCCTCCCGGGGAGCGCATCGACACGAGCGACATGGACGACTGGCAGTTCCCCACGGGAACCCGGCTGTGGAAGGAGTTCACCCGCGACGGCGTCCGCGTGGAGACGCGGCTGCTCGAGAAGGCCGGGCCGCGCCCCGAGGACTGGCGCGCCGTGGCCTATGTCTGGCTTCCAGACCAGAGCGACGCGGTGGCCACCCCCGCGGGCCAGCGTGACGCCAACGGCACGCCGCACGACGTGCCCGCCGCGGCGGATTGCTTCGGCTGCCATGGCGGCACGCGCAGTCGGGTGCTGGGGTTCTCCGCCATCCAGCTGTCCCAGCCCGCACCCGCGGGGCTGATCGACCTGGAGGACCTCATCGCGAGTGGCGCCCTGACGCAGCCGCCTTCCGCCCCCTTCACGGTGCCCGGCAACGACACGGAGCGCGCGGCGCTGGGCTATCTGCACGCCAACTGCGGCCACTGCCACAACCAACGGCGCCCCGAGTCCGAGGGCGCGCGCTGCTACGCCCCCGAGAACGAACTGGACTTCCGCCTCCAGGTGGCCCGGCTGGGCTCACCCTCCGAGACGCCCACCTACCGGACCGGGAACTCCCTTGCCTTCAATCCCCCCAAGCCCGACAGCAGCCGGATGATCCAACGCATCTCCCGGCGCGAGCCCGGCTGGAGCATGCCCCTGCTGGGCACCGAGGTCGTGGACAAGGACGCGGTGGCGCTGCTGCGCCGCTGGATCTCCGAGATGGAGGACGATTAGGCGCTCACCCCCGAGGGGTGGGTGCCGGAGGAAGCGCGACGGCCACGCCCGTCTTCACGCGCTCCAGGGTCACGTTCGTGGTGAAGCTGCGGACGTTCGTGTCGCTGAGCAGGGCGCGCTGGGTGAAGGCGGCGTACTCCTCCATGCTTCCGACGAGGACGATGAGGATGAAGTCCGCCTGCCCGGTGACGTAGTAGCACTGCTGCACTTCGGGCAGTTCCTGCATCCGGTGCTTGAAGCGCTCCAGGTCGACGGCGCGCTCCTGGTCCAGGTCCACCGCGATGACACAGGTGATGGGCAGGCCCACGGCCTTCGGTGCGAGCTCGGCCACCTCCCGCCGGATGACACCGACCTCGCGCAGGCGCTTGAGTCGCCGTTGGACGGCCGCGGTGGAGAGGCCCACCTCCTCCCCGATGGTGCGCGCCGGCAGCAGCGTGTCGTGCTGGTAGCGCGCGAGGATGCGCAGGTCCAGGTCGTCGAGGGGAGCGTCGTCCTTGTGCATGGCGTCCGGTCGGGTTGCGGCATCCGCGCGCGAAGGGGGCCGACAACGCGGCGTAGCGCCTTCGCGTGCACCCTATACTAACGGGCATGAAGCCAGCCGCGGGAGCGGTTGCACAGGAGCCCTACCCATGATCGATCATCTGGAGCTTGCCACCCCCGACCTCGCCGCAGCGACGGCGTTCTACCGTGGCGCGCTCGCGCCGTTGGGCTACACGCTGCATGTCGAGGGCAAGTCGAACGGGTTCGGCGCCGAGCCCACCCGGCTCGACTTCTGGCTGCGCCCGGGCGAAGCCTCCTCCCCGCGCCCGCACTTCGCCTTCTTCTGCGCCACGCGCGCCCTGGTCGACGCCGCGCACCACGCCGCGCTGCAAGCCGGCGGCACGGACAACGGCGCCCCGAAGCTGCGGGTGGACATCAGCCCGACGTACTACGCGGCCTTCGTTCGCGACCCCGACGGCCACAACGTCGAGTTCGTCTGCCAGACCTGAGCCTCCCTGTCGGGCGTTGTCAGAAGGCCGTGCAGACGACGCCCTCGCAGTCCCCCGCGCCATTGTCTCGCGCGACGTTGCCGCCCCCGTCGGTGACGCCAGGCGCGCGGATGCCCCAGCCCGTGTTGCCCTGGGCCAGGTTGTCCGCGACCGTGGGCTTGCTGGGCGGAAGGACGCGGAGGCCGTCGCCGTCGTTCCCCAGGAAGCGGTTGTCGCGGACGGGGCCCGTGAGCGTCACGGGCTCGAACTCCGGCAGGTCGGCCAGGGTCAGGCCTCCCGCGTTGTCCCAGAGGGTGTTGCCCTGGACGTCCACCGTCCTGGCCCCGGCCCTCACGCCGCTGCCATTGTTGACGACCCAGGAGTCGCGCATCACGAAGTGGAACGGCTCCCAGGCCGGCGCGTCCGGCGGCGCGAGCGAGGCGTTGTTCGTGAGGAAGGTGTTCTCGAACGACAGCTCCAGGCAGAAGTCGAAGCCGCCGCCGGGGTCGAACGGCAGCGCGCCCACGGACGTGTTCCGCGAGAGCGTGCTCGAACGGAAGCGGACCTGGCCGTTGAAGCAATAGAAGACGCTCGTGTTCGACGTGAAGGTCGAATCGGCCACGTCCACGACATGGGCATCCACGAACAGCCCGCGCCGGTTGCCGGTGAACTGCGAGGAGCGGATGGCGAGCTCGCCGGTGGCCGCGTCGAACTCGCTGCTGAACCCGGTGTCGTTCCCGCTCACGCGGGAGTCCGTGAGGAGGAACCGCGCATAGCCGCCCAGGTGGTAGATGGCGATCTGGTTGTCGGTGAGCGTCAGCCGGTGCAGCCGGATCCGGTCCGCGCCGACGTCCACCACGTACCCCCAGCGGAACCCCCGCACGGTGCCGTTCCTCACCGTGCTGTTGGCCTCCACCACGATGCCCCGCGAATCACCCGACGCCGGGCCGGTGCGGCGCACCGTGTGTCCCCCCAGGTCGAGCACCACGTTCGCACCGATGATCCGGATCGCGGGGACCTCCGTGCCCGGACACGCCAGGTCCCGCGTGAGCACCGTGCTCCGGGTGATGACGGCGCCACACCGGAGGGGGCGCGAAGCAGGGGCCGCGCGTTCGACCGTGACTCCCAGCTCCACCGCATCGCCGGCCTGCGCGGAAGGCACTCCGGTGAGCAGGACCGCCAGGGCCAGGGTGACGATGCGACCAGTGGTCCGCTGCATGAGGCCCCCATGGGAGGCACCCGGCCTCCAGACAGGGGAGAATGGACACCCGCCCCCCAGGGCCCAACCCTCCCAGGAGTGGCAGGTCACTGCCGGGAGCCGGACAGGCTGACCGGGAGGTCCCGGACCGCCGCGGCCTTCGGCGCGAAGCCCCACGGCCCGGCCGCATGTGACTTCCAGCACATGGCCCGTCCGCCCCGGGTCTCCTATGGTCTCGCGCCATGCACAAGCGGTCCGGCGTGGCCAAGTCCGCCACCATCCATCGCCTGGTGTTCGTGGCCGGAATGCTGACCTGGGCCATGGTCGGCCTCCCGCACATCGAAGAGCTCGTGCGCCACCCCGCGCGGTGGAGCGCTCCGCACACGCTGCTGTGGGGCACGGCGTTCCTCACCTTCGGCGCGGCCTACTGGCGCCAGGCGCGGGAGCAGGGCAGGGCGGAGGTGCCGCTGCTCGCCGTGCAGACGGTCGCGGCGCTGGCCTGCCTCGCGTCGGGGAACACCGGGCTGGACGGCGCGCTCTTCGCCATCATCTCCGGGCAGGCGCCGGAGACGCTCCCCCAGCGCCGGGCGCTGGCGTGGCTGGGGGCCCAGTTGCTGGGCATGTTCGTCGTGTTCGCCCTCCAGTTCCCGCTGATGCAGGCGCTGGTGCAGACGCTCATCTACACCGGCTTCCAGGGCTTCACGTTCGGTTCGGCGCTGGTGATGGTCCGCGAGGCCGAGGCCCGCCGCGAGCTGGCCCGCGTCCACGCGGAGCTCCAGTCCACCCAGGTGCTGCTCGCCACCCGCGAGCGCGAGGGCGAGCGGCTGCGCATCGCGCGCGAGCTGCACGACTCCGTGGGGCACCACCTCACCGCGCTCAGCCTCAACCTGGAGGCCGCCGCGCACACCGCGAAGGACCCCGCCTCCACCGAACACCTCCGCCGCGCCCGCGAGGCCGCCCGCACGCTCCTGTCGGAGGTGCGGCGCTCGGTGACGGAGCTGCGCGAATCGCCCCTGCCCCTGCTGCCCTCGCTGCGCGCGCTCGCGGAGGGCGTCCCGGGGCTCGCGGTCCACCTGGACGTCCCCGGGTCGCTCGCCCTGGAGTCCTCCGAGGCGGCGCACTCGCTGTTCCGCTGCGTGCAGGAGATCCTCACCAATACGCTGCGCCACGCCGGGGCCCGCAACCTGTGGATCGCCATCGTGCCCACGGAGGACGGAGGCGTGCGGGTGCAGGCGCGGGATGATGGGCGCGGCACCGCGCAGGTGACCCCCGGCTCGGGGCTCACCGGCATGCGGGAGCGCTTCACGCGGCTGGGCGGCCGCGTGGAGTGGCGCGCGGCGGCGGGGCAGGGCCTGGAACTGGAGGCGTGGCTGCCGGCCGCGCCGGGGGCAGGGGTGGGCGCGTGAACGGCACCCGCATCGTGCTCGTGGATGATCACGCCCTGGTGCGCCAGGGGCTGCGCAGCCTGTTGGACCTCACGCCCGACCTGCGCGTGGTGGGCGAGGCCGCCGACGGTGAGGAGGCGCTGCTCAAGGTCGCGGAGCTCAACCCGGACGTGGTGCTGATGGACGTGCGCATGCCGCGCATGACGGGGCTGGAGGCCCTGCGAGAGCTGCGCCGCACGGATCCGGACCGGCGCGTGGTGCTGCTCACCACCTTCGACGAGGACACCGCCCTCATCGAGGCGCTCCGCGCGGGGGTGCAGGGCTTCCTCCTCAAGGACGTGTCGCTGGAGGAGCTGGCGGAGGCCATCCGGCGCGTCGCCTCCGGACAGACGCTGCTGCCTCCCGGCATCGCGGAGCGCGTGGCGCGCGGCGTGGCCGACCTGCCCCGCGACTTCCCCCACGCGGAGCTGCCCGAGGGCCTCACCCGCCGCGAGGTGGAGGTGCTGCGCCTCATCGCCCGCGGGCTGAGCAACCGGGAGATCGCTGAAGCGCTCGGGACCGCGGAGGGGACGGTGAAGAACCAGGCCTCCAGCATCCTCTCCAAGCTGGGCGTGAGGGACCGCACCCGCGCCGTGCTCCGCGCCATGGAGCTGGGCTGCCTCTAGCTTCGCGTCATCCCCCCAGGCGCGTGCGCAGCGCTTCCACCCGGCTGCGGCCCACGGGCAGGCGGGTGCCGTCCCGCAGCTGCACCTCGGTGCGCGAGCCCTCCAGCGTCCACAGCCGCACCACCTCCGAGAGCCGCACCAGGTGCGAGCGGTGGATGCGCTGGAAGTCAGACGGGAGCAACGCCTGGAGCCTTTCGAGGCTCTTCTCGCTCAGCTCCGTGCTCCCGTCGCGCAGCACCAGGTCGCTGTAGTCGCCGGCCGCGCGGACGTGCGAGACGTCCGCCACCGGCACGAGGACGATGCCGCGCGGCTTGCGCACCGCCAGCGTGCTCAAGGGTGAAGCGGCGCGGCCCTGGACGCGGGCGAAGGCCTTGCCCAGCCGCTCGGCGGTGTAGGGCTTGGGCACGAAGTCGAGCACGCCCAGCTCGTACGCGCGCAGCGCCTGGTCTCCGCTCGCCGACACCACCACGGTGTGGAACGCGCTGGCGGCGGCCTCCGTCAGCAGCTCGAAGCCGTCATCTCCGGTGAGGTGGAGGTCGAGCAGCACCAGGTCCACCCCGCGTCCGGACAGCACGTCCCGCGCCCCGGCCAGCGTGGCCACCGCCTGCGGCGCGGGCGCATCCGGGCCCAGCAGCTCGCGACACAGCCGTAACAGTCGCTGCGAGGCCAGCGGCTCGTCCTCGACGATGAGCACCCTCACTCCGGCACCTCCACCCGCGTCGTCCATCCTTCCTCGTGCGGACCCGCCTCCATCCGCCACGCGCCGGGGAACGCTTCTTCCAGCCGGGCGGCCACATAGCGTGTCCCCGTGCCCTCTCCCATCACCGCGCGCGCCTCGCCCTCGCCGCGCGGGGCCACCAGCCGGTAGCCGCGTCTGCCGGGCGTGCGCTCGCCTTCAATGCGGAAGGTGGTGGGCTGGACGTAGCGGTTGTGGCTGAAGGCGTTCTCCAACAGCGTGTGGAACAGCGCCGGTGGCACGGTGGCCTCCAGGTCGGGAGCCCCGCGCACGTCGAGCTCGAAGCGAGCGCCCTGCCGGAAGCTCATCAGCGCGAGGTACGCGCGGCACAGCTCCAGCTCGCGCGAGAGCGCCACGGTGCGCGCACCCGACATGCCGACGAGGTGGCGGTACACCTCCCCCAGCGTTTCAATGAAATGCACCGCCCGCGTCGGCGCCGTCTCCACGGTCTCCGTCAGCGCGGCCAGGGTGTTCATCAGGAAGTGGGGTTGCAGGCTGCGTGAGAGCAGGTCCAATTGCAGACGCTCCGTGGCGCGCAGGGCCTGCGACAGCCGCTCCTCCTGCAGGCGCACCTGCCGCGCGTGCACCACGGAGGCGGAGAGCAGCAGCACCCCGAAGGCGATGAAGAAGCCCCGCCCCTGGAAGTTCTCCGGGTCTCTGACGAGGAGAACGGCGGCGAAGAGGACGCAGGCGAGCACTCCCCGCGCGCCGGGTTTGCGCTGGCGCACCGCCCAGACGGCCAGCCCCAGGCACACGGCGAGGCACAGCACGAGCGCCACCAGTCCCCGGACATCGAACCCTGGCACCCAGGCGATGGCGAGCAGTCCTCCGGCGAGGGTCGCGAGCAGCCAGCGCCGTCCGGGCGCATCGAAGGCCACGGCCAGCGCCGCGGGCAGGAGCAGGGCCACCGCGACCACCGCCGCGAGCAGCAGCCGCAGCCGGACGATCTGGAGTGGATAGGGGTACGCATACACGCCGCGCCAGCCCTCCAGCAGCACCTGTGCCGCGGCCGCGAGGCATGCCAGGCCGAGCAGGAGCGCGGTCGTGCGGCGGGGCTCGGACGCGGCGCGCACCAGGTGGTGCAACCCCATCAACACCAGCGCGCCCAGCGTGCAGAGCGCGGGCAGCAGGGATTGCAGCCGCGCGCGGGCCAGGACCGCCGCGTCGCCCACCCGCGCCTCGTGGAGGATGCCCTGGGGCTGGAAGCCCAGGTGGTGGCTGCTCAGCCGCAGCGTCAGGACATGCGTGCCCGGGGTGGCCCCCTCCGGGGACAGCGGCAGCAGCACGTCCACGCGCCCGGGCACCTCGCTCTGCGCGGTCGTGCCCGGTCGTCCGTTGTGCCCGAGCGGCACGCCATCCCACCAGGCCTCCCATGAGGCGAGCACCCCGAGGGCGAGCGCGGGCAGCGGGGCTCCGGGCTCGCGCACGGGCACCTGCACCCGCGTGCGCAGCCACATCGGCCCGGACTCGGGTACCACGCGGAGGGCGCGCACCGGCTGCCAGCCCGTGGAATCCGCGGCGAGGGCCCGCTCCACGGGGAGATCCTCCAGGTGGAGCTCCACCTGCCCGTCCTCCATCGCGGGGACGGCAGCGGTGATCAGGACGGCGAGGAGCGAAGGCAGACAGGAGGGGAGCGCCACGCCCCTCACGCTACTCCGGGGCTCCGTGGACGGCACCGCCGTCGGGCGACGGTGCGAGCCGTTGGGCGACGCGGGCCCTCGCGCGGGACTTCCGGGACGCATCCTCGCGGGGCTCCTCCTGAAAGGACCTGCCTTGAGACCCCTCTTCGTCCTCGTGCTCCTCGCCCTCATCCTTGCCGCACCGCTCGCGGGCGCCGAGGGCCCGGCGCTCCGCTTCGAGCCGTACACGTTCCAGGCCCGCGACGGGCGGTCGACCGAAGCGGAGCTCGGCACCTTCAGCGTGCCGGTGCGTCACGGCCGTCCCCAGGGCCCGCGCCTGACGCTGCGCTTCGTCCGCTTCCCCGCCACCGGCAAGGCGCGCTCGGCGGCGCCCATCGTGTACCTGGCGGGAGGGCCGGGCGGCTCCGGCATCGACGCGGCCGGGGGCCCGCGCTACGACCTGTTCCTCGCGCTGCGGGAACTGGGAGACGTCATCGCCCTGGACCAGCGCGGCACCGGGCAGTCCGAACCGGAGCGCAAGGCCCTGGAGCGCACCTGGAGTGTCCCGGTGGACGAGCCCATGGACGCGGCCCGGCTCGATGCGGCGCTGCGACAGGCCCTGGCCGACGCGGGGCCGGCGTGGGCCGCGGCCGGCGTGGACGTGGGCGCGTTCAACACGGTGGAGAACGCGGAGGACCTGGAGTCGCTGCGACAGGCGCTGGGCGTGCCGCGCCTCCGGCTGTGGAGCATCAGCTATGGCACGCACCTGGCGCTTGCGTACCTCCGGCGCCATGCCGCGCAGGTGGAGCGCGCCGTCCTCGCCGGCATCGAGGGCCCTGACGACACGTGGAAGTCCCCCGCGCAGGCGGAGGCGCTGCTCGCGCGCTGGGAGACGCGGCTCGCGGCCCGGGGGCAGCCGGACCTGCGGGCGCGGCTGAAGCGGGTGCTGGATCCGCTGAAGGCCGCGCCCCGCCGCGTGACCTTCCGGGACCCGCGCACCGGCGCTGAAGCGGTGTGGATGGCCACCGCGTTCGACGTCCAGTGCGTCGCCTTCGAATCGATGCGGGGCCCGGACCGGTTCCCACGCTTCGTGGAGTTGCTGGGCGCGCTGGAGGCCGGAGGCTTCGAGCACATGGCGCCGCTCGTGCAGGACCTGCGCGGGGGCACGTTCAGCATGATGTCGATGGCGATGGACGCGGCGTCCGGGATGAGCCCGGCCCGGCGCGCGCGCATCACCCGCGAGGCGAAGACGGCGCTGCTGGGCTCCGCGGTCAATGCGGGCTCGCCGGAGTCCGCCTGGGTGCCCGGCGTCGAGGACCTGGGTGACGCCTTCCGTGCGCCGGTCCGCGCGCGCACCCCCGTCCTGCTCATCAGCGGCACGCTGGATGGGCGCACCCCGGTGGACAATGCCGAAGCGCTGCGCCCGGGGCTGCCGCGCTCGGTGCACCTGGTGCTGGAGGGCGCCGGGCACGACGGCCTGTTCCAGGGGGACCCGCGCATCCTGGAGCGGATCCGCGCCTTCTTCCGGGGCGACCGGCTCCGCGATGAGCGGCTCCAGCTCCCGGACCCCGAGGCGCCCCGCCCTCCACCGAAGTGACGCGGGGCCCGACGCTCAGGCGTGGGCGTCCACGATGGGCAGCTCCACGGTGAAGCGCGCCCCCTGTCGCGGGGCGCTCTCCAGGTGGATGGTGCCGCCGTGCGCTTCGACGAATTGGCGGACCAGCCACAGCCCGATGCCGAAGCCGCCGTAGTGCCGGTCGGAGACGGCGCGCTCGAAGCGCTGGAACAGCCGGGCCTGATCCGCCGCGTCGATGCCGATGCCGCGGTCCTGCACGGTCAGCCGCGCGACCGCGCCCCTGCGCGCGAGCGTCACCACCACGGGCCTGCCCTCGCCGAACTTGAACGCGTTGACGAGCAGGTTCGTGAGGATGGCCTCCACCCTCAGGCGGTCGAACCGCCCCGTCACCGGCTCCGGCGCGCGCAGCTCCAACGTGGACGCCGACGAGGACCGCAGGCCCTCGAGCCGCTCGACCACCTCGTGCGCCACCCCGGTGAGGTCCAGCGGTTCGGGCCGCAGCTCCAGCCGCCCGGAGGTGACGCGGGACACGTCCAGCAGCATCGTCACCAGCTCCGCGAGGCGCGACACCTGCCGGAGCGCGGCCTCCAGCTTGGGGCTGAACTTCACCGCCTGCGCGGGGTCCACCACGGCCTGCTGCGCCGGCTGCCGCAGGCTCTGGAGCTGGAGCTGGAGCGACGTGAGGGGCGTGTTGAGCTCGTGGCCCGCGATGGAGAGGAACTCGTCGCGCGCCCGCACCGCGGCCTGGAGCTCGTCGATGAGCCGCTTCTTCTCCGACACGTCCTGGGTGATCTTCGTGTACCCGCGCAGCCGCCCCGCCGCGTCGAGCAGCGGCGTGAGCGACGTCTGCGCCCAGAAGCGCGAGCCGTCCTTGCGCACCCGCATGCCCTCGCCCGTGGACTGGCCGCGCTCGCGCGCCTCCTGGAGCGTCGCCTCCGGCAGCCCCCGGGCGAGGTCCTCCGGTGTGAAGAGGCGCTCGAACGGCAGCCCGATGAACTCCTCGGCCGTATAGCCCTGGATCTGCTGACAGCCCGGGCTCCAGCTCGCGATGCGGTGCTCCGTGTCCACGGTGAAGATGGCGTAGTCCCGCACGCTCTCCAGAATCTGCCGTTGGAGCGCCTGGCTCTCCGCGAGCGCCATCTCCATCCGCCGCCGCTCGCGCCGGACCTCCGCCTCGCGCAGCTCCCGCTCCACGGCGGCCGGCAGGCGGGTGGTGTTGCCCTTGGCGAAGAAGTCCTGGGCGCCCGCGCGCATCGCCGTCACGGCGACGTCCTCGCCCACGCTGCCGGACACCAGGATGAAGGGGATGTCCTTGCCGCTCTCCTGGAGGATGCGCAGCGCGTCCAGCCCGGTGAAGGCGGGCATCGTGAAATCGGAGATGACCACGTCGAACGTCCGCGTGCCCAGGGCCTCGCGCAGCGTGTCCGCCGCCGCCACCCGCACGGCCGAGGGCTCGAAGCCCCCCCGGCGCAATTCGCCCAGGGTGAGCTCCGTGTCGTCGTCGCTGTCCTCCACCATGAGGACCCGCAGCGGCTGGCTCATCACACCACCTCACCCTGGGCCATGGCGCGGTTGAGCGTGGTCCAGTAGACCCCCAGCTGCTTCGTCACCTCGATGAACTCGTCGAAGTTCACCGGCTTGCGGACGTAGGAGTTGGCGAAGTTCCGGTAGCTCTCACGCAGGTCGCGCTCCTCCAGCGAGGAGGTCAGCACCACCACGGGGACCTCGCGGGTCCGCGGGTCGGCGCGCATGCGCTGCAGCACCTCGTGCCCGCTCACCTTCGGGAGGTTCAGGTCCAGGAGGACCACCCGCGGCTGTTCGCGCACGTCGCGGCCCGCGTAGGCCCCCGTCCCGAAGAGGTAGTCGAGCGCCTCCACGCCGTCGCGCGCGACGACCACCTGGGCGCTCAGCGCCGCGCGCTCGAAGGCGATGAGGGAGAGGTCCACGTCATCCGCGTTGTCCTCCACGAGGAGGACGGTGCCGTACCTGGCATTCATGGGCTGTCTCCGAGTGTGAAATAGAAGGTCGCGCCCTGATCCACCGCGGCCTCGGTCCAGAGGCGTCCGCCGTGGCGCCTCACGATGCGTTGAACGGTCGCAAGCCCTATCCCGGTGCCGGGGTACTCCGCGGCGTCGTGGAGCCGCTGGAACGGGGCGAAGAGCTTGCCGCTGTAGGCCATGTCGAAGCCCGCGCCGTCGTCCCGAACGAAGAACGCGCCGTCGAACTTCCCCACCTGGATGTGTCCCGTCTCGCGCCGCGCGGTGAACTTCCACGCATTGCCGAGCAGGTTCTCGAAGGCGACCCGCAGCAGGCGGCTGTCGGCGCGCGCGCGCAGGCCGGGGGCGATGCCCACCTCCACGACACGCGTGGGGTCGCGCGCCCGCAACTCGTCGGCCACGGAGGCGGCCAGGCTGCTCACGTCCACGTCCCCCCGCTCCAGCGGCGCACGCGACAGCCGCGACAGCTTGAGCAGGTCGTCGATGAGCTGCCCCATGCGGCCGGCCGCCGCGCGCACGCGGGCCAGGTAGCCGCGCCCGCGCTCGGAGAGGGTCCCGGCCACGTCCTCCTCGACGAGCCGCAGGAAGCCGTCAATGCCGCGCAGCGGGGCGCGCAGGTCGTGCGACACCGAATAGCTGAAGGCCTCCAGCTGGGCGTTCGCCTCCTGCAGCTCCGCGGTGCGCGCGGCCACCTGCTCCTCCAGGACTCCGGCGTGCGATTCAAGCTCGCGGCGCAGCCGTCCCTGCTCCACGGCGATGGCCACCTGGGCCGCCACCTCTTCGGCCACCTGGGTGGCCATGGCGTCGAAGGACCCCTCGCGCGTGCTCGCGAGCCGGAGGGCTCCCCGGCGGCCACCGCCCAGCGTGAGCGGCAGCTCCAGAAAATGGGGCAGCCCCCGTGGGGGCGCATCCCCGGCGGAGCGGGGGTGCTCTTGGCGCAGGGTCTCCGGGGCCTCGGCGCTCACGGTCCAGCGGGAGACCTCCTCGCCTGGCTCGGCGATGAGCAGGCTGGCCTCCTCGCACCCGATGAGCCGGCGCAGGAAGCAGAGCGCGGTGCGCGCGAGGTCCTGCAGGGAGACCGCCTGGAGGATGGCGCGGTCGATGGCGTGCAGCGCCTCCAGGCGCTCCGCGTACCCGCGCAGCTGGGCCTCGGCCTGCTTTCGCGCGGTGATGTCCGTGTTGGTGCCCATCCACTCGCGGATGCTCCCATCCGCGTTGAGGACGGGCGCCGCGCGTGCGAGCACCGGGGTGTACGTGCCGTCGGGCCTGCGCATGCGGTACTCCACCTCGTAGAGGCCGCGGCGGGCCAGCGCCTCCTGCCAGAGGCTCGCGGTCCGTGCCCGGTCGTCCGGACGGAGTGCGTTGAGCCACCCATGGCCCTTCATCTCCTCGAACGTCTGTCCGGTGAAGGTCCGCCAGCTCGCGCTGTCCTCCTCGATGAGGCCCGCCGCGCTCGTCGTCCAGACCACCTGCGCGATGGCGAGCACGAGCGAGCGGAATCTCGCCTCGCTCTCCCGCAGGGACTGCTGCGCGCGCCGTGGCGCCGTCACGTCGCGGAAGAAGACGGAGATGCCGTCCTGGACCGGGAAGACCCGCACCTCGAACCAGGCCTGGAACGGCGGGTAGAACTCGACGAACTCGGCGGGCTGCTGCGTCTCGATGGCCTGCCGGTAGTAGCGCTCGAAGGCCGAGCCCACGACGGCCGGGAACACGTCCCACAGGCGCCTGCCCACGAGCGACTCGCGAGGGAAGCCCATCACGCGCTCGCCCTCCCGGTTGACGTAGAGGAAGCGCCATTCCCCATCGAGCGCGAAGGAGGCATCGGACATCCGCTCCAGCACTTCGATGAGCCGCGCGTCGGCCACCCGCCGCGCCTCGTCCGCGGCCCCCCGGGCGGCGCTCGTGCGCTCGACCTCCAGGCGGGCATGCTCCGCTTCAAGCCGCGCCTGTTCGTTGCGGCGGTAGGAGTCCCGCAGCGCCGCGCCGACCCAGGACAGCAGGGCGGCCACCACGGCGAAGACGAGCGCCCGGAGGAAGTCCTCCGTCAGGGGAGGGCGGGTCCCGGCCACCGGCGAGTAGGGCAGGAGCACGAAGCCGGCGACGTTCAGCACGGTCGTCGTCAGCCCCGCGCCAACACCTCCATACAGGGCGCTGAGGATGACGCCGCTGAGCGGCACGACGAAGAAGTGCCCACCCACCCACGGCTCGAACAACACGGAGAGGCCGGTGCTGACCAGGGCGGCGAGGACCGCCACGGTGAACCGGGCGGTCCAGGAGTGCGGCGTGGCGAGGAGCTGCCTGACCGCGTCCCTCACGCCCTCCGTCCCTGTCGTGCGCGCGCAAGCATCCCGCTTGAGTCGTGCTCAGTCGCACGCTCACGCGCAACCCTTTGATTCACGCGTTGTCACCCGCGGGCCTTCCCCTGTGTCTCAGGCCCTCCGCGAGCATGTCGAACGCCTGCTCATTGACCAGCCGAGCCTGCTCCACGCAGCGCAGCGAGGAGCTGAGTCGCGCCCGGACCGTGTCGTGGCTTCAGGGATGCGGACCCGTGGCCACCGCACCGAGGAAGCCGAGCGTGGACTGCCGGATGTTGGGATTGGGGTCGTTCTGGCCCGTCCAGACCAGCAGGGGACGCACCTGGGGCAGCGTGCCCAGGTTGGAGCCCAGCAGGGTGACGGCCTCCGCGCGGACCGCATCCGCGGGATCCCGCTTCAGCACCTGATCCAGGGTGGGAAGCAGCGGGAGCAGCGGACGGAATCCCGCCGCGAACACCGCGCTCTTGCGCACGTCGGGGGACGGGTCCCCCAGCATCCGTGACGCCAGGAGCTGCTCCGCGGCGGGGCCCGGGATGAGCCGGAGGGCCTCCACCGCGGCCTGTCGCACCGGGACGGACGGCGAGCGCAGCGCGTCCTGGATCGTGGCGAGCGAAGCCGGGTCCTGCGTGTTGCCCAGGGCCCGCAGCTGCAGGGCCTGCTCCTCGGGGGTCTTCGCCGCCCGGTAGCGCGTGCTCAACTCCCGCGACAGCTCGTCGGCGCCCCGCGCGTCCTCGTCGCGCAGCTGGTAGGCGGAGTTGCCCAGCGCCAGGGCCGCCGTGTCCCGCAGCTCCGGCTGCGCGCTGGTGTCCATTCCGCGCAGGGCCTGGATGCCCTCGGAGGTGGGCTTGTCCGCCATGCCGAGCGCGGCCACGGCGTCCGTGCGCACCGGCACCGTGACGGCCGCGTCATCTACAATCTTCGACAGCGCGCTCACGGCTTCGGGCGTGCTCGCGGCGGAGAGCGCGCCCAGCATGGGGCTGGCCGCGAGCGGATCCATTCCTTCGTGCAACAGCCCGGGCACCTTGAGCGCCTCCGCCGGCTCCAGCAGGAAGAGCGCGCGGAACTGCTCCAGGGCGCGGGTGCGCGCGTCATCCCGCTCCTTCTCGCCCTGGGGCAGTGAGCGCAGGTCCTTCACCAGGTCGTCGAAGCGCTTGCCCGCGAGCAGCCGGCGGTACTGCTCCTTCGGGTCCTGGGGCGGGGCCTGGAAGCTGGCCAGCGGCATCGTGCTCAGGCGCGCGCGCTCCCGCTCCAACAGCCCCACCAGGGTGGCGTCCCGGCTCCGCTCCAGCAGCCGCAGGCTGACGCGCAGGGTGTGGCTCACCTTGGGCATTCCGTCGCCCGCGTCCACGCCCAGCTGCTCGTCTCCCTCCAGCACCTCGGGCCAGACATCCTCGCCCACGTCGACGGTGGTGCGGGAGCGCGTGGTGAGCCGCAGCTTGCTTGCGTCCACCTGCTGGAGGCCCTGCGACGTCGCCACGTGCGTGTAGCCGAGCTTCGCCTTCTCGAAGCGGGGCCCCTGCTGCCGCCGGTACGTGGCCTGGTAGCGGCCCGTCGCATCCTGCTCCTCGCTCTGCCAGGTGTCGCGCGGCGCGCCCTTCACCACGAACTGGGTGGACGCCACCAGCGAGCGCAGGATGCCCTGGGCGAGCACGTCCAGCCCCGGCTCGACGTGGACGAGCTGGACCGCGCCGGAGCGCTCCATCGTCAGGAAGAGCGGCAGCGACAGGTTCGCCGTCAGCGCGGCGCGCAGCTCGGGCTCCAGCGCGTCCCGCCCCTCCACCGTCACCGACAGGTCCCCGGGCAGCAGCGTGGCGCGCGCCTCGACAAGGGTGTCGCTCACGCCGGTGA
>NZ_RAWA01000209.1 GCF_003611675.1 Corallococcus sp. CA053C | reverse complement strand
GGCGGGGCCACGGCGGCCACCTGCCGGGGCGGCAGGGGGCCAAGCACGTCGTTCACCGAGGGCATCCGGCGGATGTCGGCGCGGGCCACCTTCCACGCCTGCTGGACGATCCACGAGAGCGAACGGTCCTGCCGGTTCGCCTCGCGCTGAATCTCTTCCAGCATGTCCTCGGGGAAGTAGAGCGACTGCTTGCGATGATCCGTGGTGGCCATTGCCGGGGCTACTCCTCGCGAGGGTCCTGGCGCTCGTCGCCAGTGACGTCATTGACGGCAGGGAATGACTTGATGCGCTCGCGGGCGATCTTCCAGGCCTGCTGCACCACCCACGAGAGGGACCGGTCCTGCCGGTTCGCCTCTTCCTGGATCTCCTTCAGCATCTCCTCGGGGAAGTACAGCGACTGCTTGCGCTTGTCGGTGCCTGCCATACCTGGGTCTCCGGGGCGGATTCGAGGTGACGACCTGAACACACCGGGGCGGTTATCCGACAGACTCCCTGAAGGGTCAACGGTTTCGGAGCACTCGTGCGTGCGCTCGTCCGCTGAACGCTCCGCTTCCGACAGTGCAGGGTACCGGAGATACAGGGGGGCGGGCCGGTGGCGGTGTGTGCGCGAAAAGGAAACGCCCCGGCCTCCACGAAGGAAGCCGGGGCGTTTCGGAAAGAGGGACCGCCAGGAGCGAATCTCCAAGCGGCCCCGTGGGCCCAGAGGGGGAGGGGGGGGACCCCTAGGCCCAACAGCATGAAGTTTCAGAACGTCCGACCAACAACCCCAGGGCAGCGTTCTATTTCCGCCCCGCGTCCGCCCGTTGTGGGGATCATGCCGCCGACCCCCACCCACCTTCCTGCCACCGCGACTCTGTAACCCGGTCACCCGCCCCTCCATTCCTTTGCCGGTCCCATGCCCCGCGAGTCTCCTGAACGCCCCGCGCTGCCCGCCCTGCTCGCCCGGGCCTACGCCGCCCACGGCCTCGCCGCCCGCTCGGTGCTGCTGGCCATCTCCGGCGGCGCGGACTCCACCGCGCTGCTCGCGGGCACCGCGCGCATCCGGGACTCGCTGCGACTGCGCGTGGAGGTCGCCACGTTCGACCACGGGCTCCGGGCGGAGGCCGCGGACGAGGTGGCGGCCGTCGCGCGCCTGTCCGCCCGACTGGGGTTTGCCTGTCACGTGCGGAGCCTCGCGCTGTCGCCGGGGCCCGGCGTGGAGGCCCGGGCCCGCGAGGCCCGCTACGCGACCCTGGAGGTGCTGCGCAAGGAGCACAACCTGGACGCGGTGGCCACCGGCCACACGATGAACGACCAGGCGGAGACGCTGCTGATGCGGCTGGCGCGCGGCACCGCGCTCCGGGGCGCGCGCGGCATCCATGCGGAAGGCGCCACGCTCATCCGCCCCCTGCTCGCGTGCTCCCGCGCCGACGTGCTCGCGTTCCTGCGGGCCGAGGGCCTGGACTTCGTGCGCGATCCGATGAACGCGGATCCGGCGCTGTTCCGCACCCGCGTGCGCACCGGCGCGCTGCCCGCGCTGGATGAGGCCGCGGGGTTCAGCACGCTGGAGCACCTGGCGAACTTCGCCCGCCTCGCGGCCGAGGACGAGTCACTGCTCGCACGGCTGGCGGACGCCTCCTGGGAGCGGCTGTCCCTGCCAGGAGGAGGCCTGGACGCGGTGGGCGTGCGCGCGTTGGAGGCGCCCCTTCAGCGCCGCGTGCTCGCCCGGCTGCTGGGCACGGCCGGGCTTCACGTGGACCACGCGACGCTGGAGCGGGGGATGGACGCGGTGCGCCGGGGAAGCTCCACGGCGCTCAGCGGCAGGTGGCACCTCAAGACCACGGGCGGGCGGGTGCGCTGCGTGGGGAGGCCTCCGGAGGCGCCGCCCGGGGCGCTCGTGCTCGCGGGGCAGGGCGCGGCGGGCGACTTCGGCGCGTGGCATTTCCAGGTGGCGGAAGGATCCAGGCCCCCGGGTGTGTTGGGCATTGCGCTGGGGAAGGAGACGGCGTGGCCGCTGACAGTGCGCTCCCGCAAGCCGGGGGATCGCGTCCAGACGCATTCGGGGCACCGCAAGGTGCAGGACGTGCTCGTGGATGCCCGCGTCCCCTCGGAGGCGCGCGCCGCGCAGCCGGTGGTGGTGGACGCGCGAGGCGGGCTGCTGTGGCTTCCGGGCGTCCTCACGCCACCCGCGGTGTCGCCTGCCGTGTTGGAGGCGGACGCGCGCGCGGTGGCTTCCCGACAGTCGCTCTGGGCCACGCCTCCGGCCCCAAGCGAACGAAAGACCCCTCCGTTATAGAGTCGATGCTTCGAAACAGGGGATGGTCGCGGACCCCTAAATAGTTGAGGGCTTTTTACTGTTGCTGATACGGTCCGTCGCTGGCCTGCACACTGGCGGGCGCCGGGCACATGACGAACATCGCCGGGGTTCTTCCTGGCACGGCCCTCATCCCGCCGAGTACCGAAAGGGCAGCTGAAACGTGCGTTCGACCTACAAGACCATCGGGCTCTGGGTCATCCTGATCGTCCTCTTCGTCGCCTTCTACAATTTCTTCTCGCAAGGCAACGACCAGGTTCAGGAACCGACCTTCACCCAGCTTCTGACCAAGGTGGAGGACAAGAAGGTCCGGGCCGTCTCCGTCAAGGGCAACACCTACTCCGGAACGTTCAACGATTCGAACGACAAGTTCCGGACCACGGGCCCGCCGCCGGACGTGGCCGTGCTCAACCAGCTCCGCGCCGCGGGCGTGGACGTGAAGTACGAGCGCGAGGAGCAGAACAGCCTCTGGTTGACCATCCTCGGGCAGTGGATGCCCGTCGTCTTCCTGTTCCTGTTCTTCATCTTCTTCATGCGCCAGCTCCAGGGCGGCAGCGGGAAGGCGATGACGTTCGGGAAGTCGAAGGCGAAGCTCCTCAGCGAGAGCCACAACAAGGTCACGTTCGCGGACGTGGCCGGCGTGGACGAGTGCAAGGAGGAGCTGGAGGAGATCGTCGCCTTCCTCAAGGACCCCAAGAAGTTCACCAAGCTGGGCGGCCGCATCCCCAAGGGCGTCCTGATGATGGGACCTCCGGGCACGGGCAAGACGCTGCTCGCCCGCGCGGTGGCCGGTGAAGCGGGCGTCCCGTTCTTCTCCATCTCCGGTTCGGACTTCGTGGAGATGTTCGTGGGCGTCGGCGCCAGCCGCGTGCGCGACCTGTTCGAGCAGGGCAAGAAGAACGCTCCCTGCATCATCTTCATCGACGAGATCGACGCCGTGGGCCGCCACCGTGGCGCGGGCCTGGGCGGCGGTCACGACGAGCGCGAGCAGACGCTCAACCAGCTGCTGGTGGAGATGGACGGCTTCGAGTCCAACGACGGCGTCATCCTCATCGCCGCCACGAACCGTCCGGACGTGTTGGACCCGGCGCTCCAGCGCCCGGGCCGCTTCGACCGCCGCATCATCGTTCCCCGTCCCGACCTCAAGGGCCGCCTGGGCGTGCTGAAGGTGCACACCCGCCGCGTGCCGCTGGCGCCGGAAGTGGAGCTGGAGGTCATCGCCCGCGGAACGCCCGGCATGACGGGCGCGGACCTGGAGAACCTGGTCAACGAGTCGGCCCTGATGGCCGCGCGCCAGAACAAGGAGCGCGTGGACCTGACGGACTTCGAGCAGGCCAAGGACAAGGTCTTCATGGGCCCGGAGCGCCGGTCCATGATCATGACCGACAAGGAGAAGCGGAACACGGCCGTCCACGAGGCCGGTCACGCGCTCCTCGCCAAGCTGCTGCCGGGCTGCGACCCGCTGCACAAGGTCACCATCATCCCGCGCGGTCAGGCCCTGGGCGTCACCTGGTCCCTGCCCACCGAGGACAAGGTGAACGGCTACCGCAAGCAGATCCTCGATCAGATCACCATGGCGATGGGTGGCCGTATCGCCGAGGAGATCATGTTCAACGAGATGAGCAGCGGCGCGGCCAACGACATCGAGCGGGCGACGGAGACGGCGCGCGCCATGGTGTGCCGCTGGGGCATGAGCGAGAAGATGGGCCCGCTGGCGTTCGGCAAGAGCGACGGTGAGGTGTTCCTGGGCCGCGACTTCAACTCGTCCAAGGACTACTCCGAGGACACGGCCCGGCAGATCGACGCCGAAGTGCGCAGCATCGTCGTGGGCTGCTACACGCACGGCAAGCAGCTGCTGACGGACAAGATGGACGTGCTGCAGCGCGTGTCCGACGCCCTGGTGGAGTACGAGACGCTCGACGCCGAGGACGTGAACATCATCCTGCAGGGCGGCCAGCTCACCCGTGAGCGTCCGCCCCCGCGCGTCAGCTCCACGCCGAAGCCGACGGAGAAGAAGGACAAGCGGAAGATCCTCGACGCGCTCGAGGGCCTGCCCAACATGGAGCCGAAGAAGGCTTGACGCCTCCCAGGCACCCGCCGAAGTGACGAAGGCCCTTCCCGCGATTGCCGGGGAGGGCCTTCTGCTTTGGCGCTCCTGCATTCACGGGAGGGCGTCGTCGGTCCTTTCGTGGGCCGGGGGAAGCGGCGACACTGGGGCGCCGCGTCCTTCCCGCGCTCCCAGGGGGCCTCTGACCGTGCTGCGTGCCCGCCTCATCTCGCGTGACCGTCCCGACGACCTGTCGCTGGCCCTGCGTCGTCTGAACCTGCCCGCGCGGGCCTGCCAGCACCTGTCGCGCGAGCTGGGCCATGCGCACGTGCTGATCACGGGCGGCCGGCCTTCCTACGAGGACGAGCTGGTGCCCGGGCACGGCACCCGCGAGCGTGAGCAGTTCCCGGCCTGGGTGTCGGGCAAGTCGCTCGGCCGTGAAGGGGATTCGTTCCTGTCCGGCAGCCGGAAGCAGTTCGAGCGGCTGATCACGCTCGCGCGCAAGTCGCCCCGCACCGATGCCCTGGCCCGCGTCCTGGAGTCCGTGCTGAACATCCAGCCGCCCCGCATCCTGGAGTTGGGCGGACGCTCGTTCGAGTGGGGCACGCGCACGTACGTCATGGGCGTGGTGAACGTGACGCCGGACAGCTTCTCCGACGGTGGCCGCTACCTGGACGTGGACGCGGCGGTGGAGCACGGGGTCGCGCTGGCGGAGGCCGGCGCGGACCTCCTCGACGTGGGCGGTGAGTCCACGCGGCCGGGCTCGCTCCCGGTGCCCGCGGACGAGGAGCTGGAGCGCGTGCTCCATGTCGTGGAGGGGCTGCGCGCGCGCACGTCGGTGCCCCTCTCGGTGGACACCATGAAGGCGTCGGTGGCGGCCGAGTCGCTCAAGGCCGGCGCCCACCTCATCAACGACGTCACCGGCTTCCACTTCGACGCGGAGCTGCCCCGCGTGGTGGCCGCCGCGGGCGCCGCGTGTTGCCTGATGCACACCCAGGGCATGCCCCGGACGATGCAGCAGACGCCGCACTACCAGGACGTCGTGGGCGAGGTGATGGACTACCTGGAGGAGGGGATGCTCCAGGCGACGGACGCCGGCATCCCTCGCGAGCGCATCCTCCTGGACCCGGGCATCGGGTTCGGCAAGACGCTGGAGCACAACCTCTTCCTGCTGCGCCGGCTGGAGGAGCTGCGCGGGTTGGGGCAGCCGCTGCTCGTGGGGACGAGCCGCAAGTCCTTCCTCGGGAAGCTGGCGGGCGGCAGGGGCCCCACCGAACGGCTGGCGGCCACGCTGGGCTCGGTGGCGGCGATGGCGGTGATGGGCGGCGCGGACGTGGTGCGGGTGCACGACGTGACGGAGGTGCGTGATGCGCTTGCAGTGGCGGATGCCATCCGACGGGCCCGGGGTGGGGGTGACCTGTATGGCGGCTGACCCGTGCAAGCCCGGATGTCACAAAGCCTCCAAGCGCGCACGCCTGGGTGCTTGCCTGGGTGGCACCTCGTCCCTAGGTTCGAGCCCACGTGCCGGACGGGGTATAAGGCCCCGGACGTGAGAGTGGCCGGAGCACAGCCGGCAATGGGAAAGGTGGAGCGGCACACATGGCGTACAGGATGGACATGCCCCCCAAGGAAGCGCAGAAGTCGGAGCGGCTGTTCGGGACGGACGGCGTTCGTGGTGTCGCCAACGTCTATCCGATGACGGCCGAGGTCGCGATGAAGCTGGGTCGCGCGCTCGCGTACCTCATCCGCAGCGGCCCCCACCGTCACCGCGTCATCGTGGGCAAGGACACGCGGCTGTCCGGCTACATGCTGGAGCAGGCGCTGTCCGCGGGCCTCATCTCCATGGGTGTCGACGTGGAGCAGGTGGGCCCGCTGCCCACGCCCGGCATCTCCAACCTCACCACGTCCATGCGCGCGGACGCGGGCGCGGTGATTTCGGCGTCCCACAACCCGTACCAGGACAACGGCATCAAGTTCTTCTGGCGCGACGGCTTCAAGCTGCCGGACGAGACGGAAGCCAAGATTGAAGAGCTGGTCTCCAGCGGGGAGATCGACAACATCCGCCCCACGGCCACGAAGATCGGCCGCGCCGTCCGCATGGACGACGCGCGGGGCCGCTACATCGTCTACCTGAAGGCCACCTTCCCCCGCGAGCTGACGCTGGAGGGGATGACCATCGTGGTGGATTGCGCCAACGGCGCGGCCTACAAGACGGCGCCCGCGGTGCTGGAGGAGCTGGGCGCGAAGGTCATCGCGCTGGGCGTGTCGCCGGACGGCAAGAACATCAACCACAAGTGCGGCGCGCTCCACCCGGAGGGCCTGGCCAAGGCGGTGGTGAAGCACGGTGCGCACCTGGGCGTGGCGCTGGACGGCGACGCGGACCGCCTCATCGTCGTGGACGAGAAGGGCAACGTCGTGGACGGCGATGCCATCATGGCCATCTGCACGGGTGAGCTCGTCGCGCGCAAGGAGCTGAAGAAGAAGACGCTCGTCGCCACGGTGATGAGCAACATCGGCCTGGAGCGCGCGGTGGCGCAGTGGGGCGTGAAGGTCGCGCGCACCCGCGTGGGCGACCGTCACGTCGTCGACGAGATGCGCCGCAATGGCTACAGCCTGGGCGGCGAGCAGAGCGGCCACCTCATCTTCCTGAACCACACCACCACCGGCGACGGCACCCTCGCGGCGCTGCAACTGCTGGCGGTGATGTGCCGCCAGGGCAAGCCCCTGAGCGAGCTGGCGTCCATCTTCCAGCCCGTGCCGCAGACGCTGCTCAACGTGGTGGTGAAGCAAAAGCGCGAGCTGGGCGAGCTGCCCACCGTGATGAAGGCCATCAAGAACGTGGAGCAGAAGCTGGGCAACGCCGGCCGCGTGCTGGTGCGCTTCTCCGGCACCGAGCCCAAGGCCCGCGTCCTGATTGAGGGCGAGGACGCCGTGCGCAACGAGGCCTACGCCCGGGAGATCGTCGAGGCGCTCTCCAAGGCCCTCAACGGGTAGCCCCAACGGCTCGGAAGACGGGCCTTCCGTCCTGCTCCCCGAGCAGGACGGTTGACTTCCGGACGCCGGCCACGAATAGAGGGGCCGGCGCGTGCCCGGGCCCCGGACAATCCCGCACCGCGCGCCAGGTAGAGGAGCGGGTCGATGGGACAGCGACTGGGTGTCAACGTGGATCACGTGGCGACGCTGAGGCAGGCGCGGCGCACCGTGTATCCGGATCCGGTGACGGCGGCGGCGCTGGCGGAGCTCGCGGGCGCGCGGCAGATCACCATCCACCTGCGCGAGGACCGGCGCCACATCCAGGACCGGGACCTGCGCATCCTCCGTGACACGGTGCAGACGCTCCTGAACCTGGAGATGGCCGCCACCGCGGAGATGGTGAAGATCGCCTACGAGTACAAGCCGGACGTGGTGACGCTGGTGCCCGAGCGGCGCGAGGAGCTCACCACCGAGGGCGGCCTGGAGGTGGCGGGCCAGCGCGAATCCATCGCGAAGATCATCAAGAACCTCAAGGACGGGGAGATCGCCGTCTCGCTGTTCATCGACCCGGACCTGGACCAGGTGCGCGCGTCGCACAAGGTGAACGCGGACCGGGTGGAGCTGCACACGGGGCGCTACTGCGAGGCGCGCAACGACAAGGAGCGCGCGCGGGAGTTGGCGCGCATCGTGGACGCGGCCAAGGCGAGCGCCAAGCTGGGCATGGGCGTCGCGGCGGGCCACGGGCTCAACTACGACAACGTGCAGGCCATCGCGCGCATCCAGGAGATCGACGAACTCAACATCGGGCACGCCATCGTCGGGCGCGCGGTGCTCGTGGGCTTCGAGCGCGCGGTGCGGGAGATGTTGGACCTGATGCGCGACCCGGGGTAGCCGGCATGCCCATCGTCGGCCTGGGATTGGACCTCTGCTCCATCGAGCGCATCCAGCGCATCCTCGACGGCCCGCGCCGGGACGCGTTCCTCGCGCGCGTGTACACCGACGGCGAGCGCGCCTACTGCGCTCCCCGCGCCGACGCGGCCAGTGCCTTCGCGGCGAGGTTCGCGGCGAAGGAGGCGCTGGTGAAGGCCCTGGGCGCGCCGCCCGGGGTCCGCTGGCGGGACATGGAGGTGGTGCGCGAGGGCGGTCCGCCGCGCTTCGTGCTCTCCGGCGTGGCCCGCGAGGTGATGGAAGCGCGGGGGTGGGACGCGATGCTCGCGCTCACCCATGATGCGGGCGTGGCCGCGGCCACGGTGGTGCTCCAGACGAAGTAGGGGAGGGTTGAAGCCATGCAGCGCGTGCTCACCGCCGTCCAGATGCGTGAAGCCGAAGCGGCCGCCCAGGAGCATCACGGGATGCCCTCCGGGCTGTTGATGGAGAACGCGGGCCGCGCGCTCGCGGAGGCCGCCCGGAGCGTCGCGGCGCCGGGCGCGCGCTTCACGGTGCTGTGCGGGCCGGGCAACAACGGAGGGGACGGGCTCGTCGCCGCGCGCTTCCTGTTGGAGGGCGGCGCGCGCGTGGTGGTGTCGCTGGTGGGGGACAGCGCCAAGACGTCGCCGGAGTCGAAGCGCAACCTGACGGCGCTGGAGGGCTTCGGTGAGTCGCCCCGCGCCTTCGAGGTGCTGCCGGAGCCGGGCCCGGGTGACGTGGTGGTGGACGCCCTCTTCGGCACCGGCCTGCACCGCGCGCCGGCAGGGGCCTTCGCGGATGCCATTGGCACCATGGCGCGCTGGCGGCGCGCGGGCGCGAAGGTGGTGGCGGCGGACGTGCCGTCGGGCTTGCAGAGCGACACCGCGGAGCCCTTCACGCCGTGCGTGGAGGCGGACGTCACGGTGGCCTTCGGGTTCCTCAAGCCCGCGCATGAGCTGGAGCCCGGCGCGTCGCTGTGCGGGGACGTGCGGCGCGTGGACATCGGCCTGGGCGGCGAGGCCTCGCGCGTGGCGTCCGGGCCGGAGCTGTTCCGGGTGGAGGAGAAGGACGCGCGCGAGGCGCTGCCGGTGCGCCGCGCGGATTCGCACAAGGGCACCTACGGCCACGTGCTCGTCGTCGCGGGCAGCCCGGGCAAGACGGGCGCGGCGGCGATGGTGGCCCTGGCGGCGCTGCGCAGCGGCGCGGGGCTCGTCACGGTGGCCACGCGCGCGGAGGCGCTGCCGGCGGTGATGGCGCACTCGCCGGAGATCATGGGCCTTGCGCTGCCCGGTGACGGACCGCTGGGCAGGGCCGACCTGGAGGCGCTCAAGGCCGCGCTGGAGGGCAAGGACGCGCTGGTGATGGGCCCGGGCATCCCCCGGGGACCGGAGACGGGCGCGCTCATCGGCGACCTGCTCGCGGCGGTGGACGTGCCCGCGGTGCTGGACGCGGACGCGCTCAACGCGGTGGCGGACGACCTGTCCGTGCTGCGGCGCGCGAAGGGGCCCGTGGTGCTCACGCCGCATCCGGGCGAGATGTCGCGCCTCACCGGGAAGCCCACGAAGGAGGTGCAGCTGCACCGCGTGGGCATGGCCCGGCAGCTCGCCGCGGCGCTCCACGTCACGGTGGTGCTCAAGGGCTCGCGCACGCTCATCGCGGAGTCCGGAGGGCGCGTGTTCATCAACCCCACGGGCAACCCGGGCATGGCCACCGGAGGCACTGGTGACGTGCTGTCAGGCGTGTGCGGCGCGCTGCTCGCGCAGGCCATCCCGCTGCCTCAGGCCGCGTGGACGGCCGTGTACGCGCACGGGCTCGCGGGCGATCTCGCGGCGGAGCGGCGGGGCCTGATGGGCCTCATCGCCACGGACCTGCTCAAGGGCCTGGGGTCCGTCTGGGTCCGGTGGGGACGATGAGCGAGGCCACGCGCACGCGGCGCCTCGTGTCGCCGTCACCGGAGGAGACGCACCGGCTGGGCGTGAAGCTGGGGCAGCTCCTGGCGCCCGGGGACTTCGTGGGGCTCGTGGGCGACCTGGGCGCGGGCAAGACGCACCTGGTGCGTGGCGTGGCGGAAGGGGCGGGCGTGGCGAGCTCGGAGGTCGCGAGCCCCACCTTCGCCATCGTGTACCCATACGACGGCCGCATCCCGCTGTACCACGCGGACCTGTACCGCCTGGCCGACCAAGAGGAACTCTACGCCACCGGGTTCATGGACCTGCTCGATGAAGGGCGCGCGATGCTGGTGGAGTGGCTGGACCGCATCCCCCAGGCCGCGCCGCGCGACTTCCTGCGCGTGACGCTGCGGCATGAAGGGGAGGACGCGCGGAGCCTCGAAGTGGAGGCCTTCGGCGCGCGTCCCGCGGCACTGCTCGACGCGTGGCTTGGCTGAAGCGACGCGCTTGCTACGTCAGGCCGCGCTGCCGTGATGGAGCGTCGGCGGGCGCGGGTTGAGCACGCCGTCCGCCAGCGTCTGCACCTTCCAGCGGTGGAAGACGAGCTTCGAGTCCACGCCCACCACGTCCTCCTCGTCCACGGGCACCCAGTGGGGCCCGCCGCACAGCGACTCGCTGGCGACGAGGAACTGCTGGAGCGGCACGCCCGTGTTCGGCGTCCGCAGCGCTTCAGGGCAGCCGCCCAGGCCGGAGGAGATGAAGAGCGTGCGGTTGCGGCGCGTGGCCACCATCGCCTCGCCGTCCGTGACGAGGAAGTTCATCGCGGAGCGCTCCTTCGGCTCGCGGCTTCCCGGCACGTCCGTCATCGCGGACACGAGCGTCATCGTCTCCGCGAGCGCCTGCGCCAGCGCCTCCACGGGCACCTGGCCGTCCAGCGGGCCCCGCTCCGACAGGCGCGTCAGGAACAGATAGAAGCAGCGCTCGCTGTCCGTCGTGCCCTTGATGTTGACGCGCAGCTCCGGGTGGATGAGCGCTTCCACGGCGGCCTTGTGCTTGCCGAACTCGCGCAGCGTGCCGTTGTGCACGAACGACCAGCGGCAGAAGTGGAACGGGTGCGAGTTGCGGATCTCCACCGCGCCCACGCTCGCCTGGCGGATGTGCGCGACGACGGTGCGCGCGGACACCTGGCTCGACACGCGCTCGAAGTCGGGGTCGCTGTGCGCGGGGCCCACGCCGTGCGCGACGAGGGGTGACGTCTCCGGACCGTACGAGGCGATGCCCCAACCGTCCTTGTGCTCACGCGACTGGATGAGGAGGGAATTCCTCTCCGTCACCAAAGCGGTGTGGACGGCAGCGGGAACGGCGGATCTGAATCCAAATAGTCGGCACATGGTGGCAGCTGATCTCTACAACGGCCGGCCCACGAGGGAAGTTCCACCTGCCCCCTCGGACGGTGCCGGTTGTTCAGCGGCCCGCACTCAGGGACAGCACTCCATCCGCGCGCGGAACACCACCTGCCCACCCTTCACCACCGCCCGCGCGTGGCTGATACCCAGATGATAAGGCAGGTGCCGGTAGCTGCGACAGGCGAACACGACGAGGTCGCCTGCATCACCCACGGCCAGTCGCCCCTGCCGTTGCAACCCCAAGCATTGCGCGGCCCCTCGCGTGGCGGCCCAGTAGGCTTCAGCGGCCGTCAGGCCGTTCTCCAGGCAGGCGAGCCCGAGCACCAGCGCCAGGTTTTCCGTCATGGAGGAACCGGGATTCACGTTGGAACCCAAAGCAATGTTGACGCCCGCGTCGCGCAGCTTCCGGCCGGGCGCGTAGGGCCGCATGCGCAGGAAGAGGGTGGAGGTGGGCACGAGCACGGCGGTGACGTTCGCGGCGGCGAGCGCGCGGATGCCTTCGTCCGTCACCTGCTCCAGGTGGTCCGCGCTGGAGGCGCCCACCTCGGCGGCGAGCGCGGAGGCTCCGCACGCGGTGAGCTGATCCGCGTGCAGGCGCGGCGTCAGGCCCAGCGCCTTCGCGGCGAGCAGCAGGCGGCGCGACTCGTCCACGGTGAAGGCGCTGTCCTCGGTGAAGACGTCACAGAAGCGCGCCAGTCCCTCACGCGCGACAGCGGGGAGGATCTCGTTGATGCACAGGTCCAGGTACTCGCCGCGCCGCCCCTGGTACTCGGTGGGCACCGCGTGCGCGCACAGCAGCGTGGGCACCAGCTCCAGCGGTGACAGCGCGCCCAGCCGGCGCACCGCGCGCAGCATCTTCAGCTCGTGCTCCAGCGACAGGCCGTAGCCGCTCTTCACCTCCGCCGTCGTCACGCCCTGCGCGAGCAGCCGCTCCATGCGGGGCAGCGCGAGCCGCGCCAACTCCTCCTCGCTCGCCGCGCGCGTGGCGCTCACCGTGTTGACGATGCCGCCTCCGGCCTTGGCGATCTCCAGGTACGTGGCGCCCTGGTTGCGCAGGTCGAACTCGGCGGAGCGTTCACCCGCGAAGACCAGGTGCGTGTGCGGATCCACGAAGCCCGGGCCCACGAAGCCGCCCTCGGCGTCGATGATCTCCGTCGCGTCCGTGAGCGCTCCGTGAGGCAGGTCCGCTTCACGGCCCACGAAGGCCACGCGGCCCTGGCGCACGCCCACGCAGGCGGCCGGGCGCGGGGTGAGGGCCACGTCGGCGGGCTCGCGGTGCGTGCCCTCCACGGTGAGCACCTCGGAGGTGTTGCGCACCCACAGGTCCAAAGGCTCCATGGCTCAACGTCCTCCGCGTATTCCGGCCACGGGCACGTTCCAGCTCGCGCCGCCCGCGTGGGCCCGGCCATAGCCGCCGGACAGCTCCAGCTTCGACTTGCCTTCACCCAGGGAGATCTGCGCCGCGACGACGGCGCCGTAGTACACGGCCGTCACCTGCGAGCCGGGGTTCACCAGGGACCGGTTCACGCCGACGAACGGCACGATGCCCAGCGACATCCCGGCCTCCGGCTGCACGGTGAAGGCACAGGTGCCCTCCACGCCGAACAGGCTGCTGGTGCTGTCCGTGTCCCCCAGGCCGAAGTCCGACGCGGCCCGCACCGCGACGGCCGGCGCCAGCCCCAGCCGCTGCGAGCCGACGTAGTACGACAGGCCGGTGTAGAGGCCGTAGCCCGGCACCGGCACGAGGAAGAACTCCCCTTGCAGCCCCGCGTGCAGGGACAGCCGTTCGGCCAGCGGCACCGTCAGCGCGGCGTCGTAGGAGATGCCCCACTGTTCGCTGCTCAGCGGCTTCGCGTCGCCCTGGAAGGGGTCCTGCTCTCCCCGCGCCGAGAGCTGCGGCGCGCTGAGGCGCGGGCCGGTGCGGAAGCCCACCTGGTAGAAGCGCTCGTCGGGCATGCCCGGGCCCATGCGCATCACCATGGGCCCGGCGGTGGTGGGCGTACAGCCCGCGAGCACGCCCAACACCCCTGTCATCACGATTGCGCGGACCCGGCTTGGCATCCGGCGCACTCTAGGCGGTGAGGCCCGGGATGCGCACGCCCCGCTCCTTCGCGACGTCGATGGCCTCCGTGTAGCCCGCGTCCGCGTGGCGCAGGACGCCCATGCCCGGGTCGGACGTGAGCACGCGCTCGATGCGGCGCGCGGCCTCCGGCGTGCCGTCCGCGACGATGACCTGGCCCGCGTGCAGCGAGTAGCCCATGCCCACGCCGCCGCCGTGGTGGAACGACACCCACGAGGCGCCGTTCACCGCGTTCACCAGCGCGTTCAGGATGGGCCAGTCCGCCACCGCGTCGGAGCCGTCCTTCATGGCCTCCGTCTCGCGGTTGGGCGACGCCACGCTGCCGCAGTCCAGGTGGTCGCGGCCAATCACGATGGGCGCCTTCACCTCGCCCTTGCGGACCAGCTCGTTGAACGCGAGCCCCGCCTTGGCGCGCTCGCCGTAGCCCAGCCAGCAGATGCGCGCGGGCAGGCCCTGGAACGCCACGCGCTCCTGCGCCATGTCCAGCCAGCGGTTGAGCGACGCCTTGTGCGGGAACAGCTCGCGCACCGCGCGGTCCGTGCGGCGGATGTCCTCCGGGTCTCCCGACAGCGCCACCCAGCGGAAGGGGCCCATGCCCTCGCAGAACAGCGGGCGGATGTACGCGGGCACGAAGCCGGGGAACTCGAAGGCGTTCTGCATGCCGCCCACCTTCGCCTGGCCGCGCAGGTTGTTGCCGTAGTCGAAGACGTGGCTGCCGGCGGCCTGGAAGTCGTTCATCGCCTGCACGTGCATGATCATCGACTCGCGCGCGCGCTTCACGTAGCCCTCCGGGTCGCGCTTGCGCAGCTCCGCCGCGGCCTCCAGCGACAGGTCCGTGGGGATGTAGCCGTTGAGCGGATCATGCGCGCTCGTCTGGTCCGTCACGAGGTCCGGCTTGATGCCGCGCTTGTACAGCTCCCGGAACACCGACGCCGCGTTGCCGATGATGGCGATGCTGCGGCCCACGCGCTTCGCTTGCGCGTCCTTCGCCAGCGCCAGGGCCTCGTCGATGTCCTTCGCCACCACGTCCAGGTAGCGCGTCTCCACGCGGCGCTGGGCGCGGTGCGGATCAATCTCGACGCCCAGGAACACGGCGTTGTTCATCGTGGCGGCGAGGGGCTGCGCGCCGCCCATGCCGCCCAGGCCGCCGGAGAGGATGAGCCGGCCGGCCAGGTCCTCGCTGCCGAAGTGGAAGCGGCCCGCGGCGGCGAAGGTCTCGTAGGTGCCCTGCAGGATGCCCTGCGTGCCGATGTAGATCCACGAGCCGGCCGTCATCTGGCCGTACATCATCAGGCCCTTCTTCTCCAGCTCGTGGAAGTGCTCCCAGTTGGCCCAGTGGCCCACGAGGTTGGAGTTGGCGATGAGGACTCGCGGCGCGTCCGGGTGCGTGCGCAGGATGCCCACGGGCTTGCCGGACTGCACGAGCAGCGTCTCGTCGTCGGTGAGGCTCTGGAGGCTGGAGACGATGCGGTCGAACGAGGGCCAGTCCCGGGCGGCCTTGCCGGTGCCGCCGTAGACGACGAGGTCCCCGGGCTGCTCGGCCACCTCCGGATCGAGGTTGTTCATCAGCATCCGGAGCGCGGCCTCCTGCACCCAGCCCTTGCAGGAGAGGGTGGTGCCGCGAGAGGCGCGGATGATGCGGGACATGCGGAAGGCTCCTGGAAATGAGGGCGCGAGGAAGGGCGCCCGGGCGGGCACCCTAACCGAACCCTCCCGGTCGCGGGGACATGCCGTGCAGGCCATGCCCCCGGGCTCCAGGGACCGGATAGACGCTGTGCGTCAGTAATCCTTGCGCGTCGTCACGTAGGCACCGAAGCCGTAGACCTCACCGGTCGTGTAGAGCTTGAAGTAGTTGCCCGGAAGCGCGGTCAGCTCGTACGCGCGGCCGGTGCAGCCGCCGCAGACCAGCACGCCATTGCGGCGGACGTTCCAGAGCCCCGTGATTTCATAAATGGTCGTGCTGGCCGGAGAGCCAACGAGCTCGAAGTCGTACTCGTTGCCGCCCGCGAAGCCGTGGAAGTTCAGGAACGTGGCGCGGGTGGCCACGTTCCAGCTGACCACCGCGTTCGAACTCGTGACCGGGAGCGAGCCTGCGGTGTCGTCCTTCACGAACAGGCCCTTGCTGGACCAGATGCTGTGGACGTCCGCGGCCAGGGCGGGGAACGACAGGAACAGCGCGGCGGCGAGGAGGGGACGGAAGGCCTTCATGGGGACGCTCCTTGGGGGATGAGCGCGGAGCGCCGGGGGGCACTCCGCGTGAAACCCATCCTGCAGGCTCCCCGTGAAGCTTGAAATCGTGGCTTTCCGTGGAGTCGCTGGGACTCAGTAGTCCTGGCGCGTGACCACGAAGGCGCTGAAGTGGAACTGGTAGGTGCTGTCGTAGAACTTGATGCCGTAATTCACCGGCGCGTCCAGCCCGTAGGCCATGCCGGAGCAGCCGGCGCAGATGAGCGCCCCGTTGCGCGTGATGTTCCACAGGCCGTTGATGCTGGAAGAGGTGACCGACGAGACGGACGAGCCGACGAGCTCGAAGTCGTAGCTGTTGCCGTTCGCGATGCCCTTGAAGCTCGCGGACGCGAACACCGGGCTCTCGTTCCAGGTGATCGTCATGTCGACGCCCGTCGCCGGGGAGGTGACGCCATTGTCGCCGATGTAGAGGCCACGGTTGGACGTGATGGTGTGCCAGGCGAGGGCGGGAGTGGACAGGAGCAGCGCGGCGGCGGCGACGGAACGGAAGGCGTTCATGGTGGGGACTCCAGTGGGGGGA
>NZ_RAWA01000208.1 GCF_003611675.1 Corallococcus sp. CA053C | reverse complement strand
TGGCAGGCGAGGCTTCCGGCGACACCCACGCCGCCGAGCTCGTCGCCGCCCTCCAGGCCCTGCGCCCCGACCTCACCTTCTTCGGCATGGGGGGGACCCGGCTGGCCGCACGCGGAGTGGAGCTGCTCTTCGACGCCCGCGAAGTCTCCGTCATGGGCATCACCGAGGTGCTGCCCCGCATCCCGCGCATCCTGCGGATCATGAAGGGCCTGGCCACCGCCGCCGCCGAGCGCAAGCCGGACTGCGCCATCCTGGTGGACATCCCGGACTTCAACCTGCGGCTGGCGAAGAAGCTCAAGGCCCAGGGCATCCCGGTGGCCTACTACGTCTCCCCGATGATCTGGGCCTGGCGCCGGGGCCGCGTGCGCACCATCCAGCGGCTGGTGGACCGGATGCTCTGCATCCTCCCCTTCGAGGAGGACTTCTACCGCGAGGCCGGCGTCCCCGCCCGCTACGTGGGCAGCCCCGTGCTGGAGCAGATGCCCGCGGCCGCCAGCGCCCGGGAGTTCCGGCAGCGCCTGGGCCTGTCGCTGGACGCTCCCACGCTCGCCCTCTTGCCCGGCAGCCGGATGGGGGAGATCCGCCGCATCCTGCCCACCCTCGTCGGGGCGGCGAAGCAGCTGTCCCAGGAGCGCCCGGGCCTCCAGGTCGTGGTGCCGGTGGCGCCCACCATCGACCGCAAGGAGATCACCTCCCGCTTCGAGGGCAGCGGCGTGACGCCGGTGCTGGTGGACGGCCGCGCGCCGGAGGTCGTGGGAGCGAGCGACGCGGCGGTGGTGGCGTCCGGGACGGCGGTGCTGGAGACGGGGCTGATGGAGCGGCCCCTGGTCGTCGTCTACCGCGTGTCGCTGGTGACGTACTGGGTGGGCCGGATGATGCTGAAGGTGGCCTTCGTGTCGCTCATCAACCTGCTGGCCGGCCGGCGCGTGGTGCCGGAGCTGCTCCAGGGCGACATGACCCCGGAGAGAATCGCCTCCGAGGTTCGCGACGTCTGGCTGCCGGGCGCGCCCCGGGACGCGATGCTCCAGGGGCTGGCCGAGGTGCGCGGGCGGCTGGGCGCGGTGGGGGCGGCCCACCGGGCGGCGGAGACGGTGCTGGAGCTCTTGCCCCCGCGCCCCGTCTCCGGAAACACCGGAAGCGGGTAACGGACGGCGGCGCGCCGCTTTGGGTGTTCCCGCGCCGGGTTTGGGGTATGTCCGCCCGGCCATGAACCGTGCGCTGGTCTGCATCCCCACCTACAACGAGCGGGAAAACATCGGGCCCATCACCCAAGCGGTGCTGGCGGCCGATCCCCGCGTGGACATCCTCGTCGTCGACGACAACTCGCCCGACGGGACGGGGCAGATCGCCGACGAACTGGCCGCGAAGGACCCGCGCGTGCGCGTGCTCCACCGCGAGAAGAAGGAGGGCCTGGGCCGCGCGTACCTGGCCGCCTTCCGCTGGGCGCTCGCCGAGGGCTACACGTACATCCTGGAGATGGACGCGGACTTCAGCCACGACCCGCGCTACCTGCCCACCTTCCTGGACACCGCCGAGCACGGCGCGGACCTGGTGCTGGGCTCGCGCTACGTGCAGGGCGGCGGCACGGTGAACTGGGGCGTGGGCCGGAAGATCATCAGCCGCGGCGGTTCCCTGTACGCGCGCAGCATCCTGGGCGTGGACGTGCGCGACCTCACCGGCGGCTTCAAGTGCTTCCACCGCCGCGTGCTGGAGGCCCTCAACCTGGATGACGTGCGCAGCACCGGGTACGCGTTCCAGATCGAGTTGACCTACCGCACGCTGCGCAAGGGCTTCACCGTGCGCGAGGTGCCCATCGTCTTCGAGGACCGGCGCGTCGGGCACTCCAAGATGAACAAGAAGATCTTCATCGAGGCCCTGGGCATGGTCTGGAAGCTGCGCTTCACCGTCTAGCGCGCTCCCGGAAAACCGCATGACGATGCCCAGCCTGCTGTCCTCGTTCCTCGTGTCGCTGTCCGCCATCTTCTTCGTGGTGGACCCGATTGGCGTCGTGCCGCTGTTCCTGGCGATGACCGCGGGGGACACGAAGCAGAAGATCCGCAGCACCGCGCTGCGCGCCTGTCTGGTGGCGTGCGGCATGATGCTGTTCTTCGCCGTCTTCGGCCGCGTCATCTTCCAGGTGTTCGCGGTGTCGCTGGGCGCCTTCCGCGTCGCGGGGGGCATCCTGCTGCTCATCACCTCCCTGGACATGCTGCGCGCCCGCCCGTCCTCCACGCGCACCAGCCCCACCGAGGAAGAGGAGGGCGCGGTGAAGGACGACGTGGCCATCGTCCCGCTGGCCATCCCGCTGCTGGCGGGGCCGGGCGCCATCGCCACCGCGATGGTGCTGATGGCGCGCAGCGGAACCTCCGCCCTCTCCGCGCTGCCCGTGGTGGCCGCCGTGGTGCTCACCTTCGCGGCGAGCTACTTCATCCTCAACGCGTCCAGCCTGGTGCAGCGGGTGCTGCGCCAGTCCGGCGTCGCCATCCTGGAGCGCGTGTCCGGCCTCATCCTCGCCGCCATCGCCGTGCAGTTCATCGCCGACGGGGCGAAGGAGCTGCTCAAATAGAGTCGTCCGCGCCCGCCACCCACACCGTGCCGTCCTTGCGCACGGTGCCCTGGGGCTGGCCGTCCATGGTGAGGCGATCCGGGCTGGAGCGCTGCGCGTCGTACGCGTAGCCGCCCTGGACCTCCTCGAGGTACACCACCACCGCGTCCACCACGTTCTCCTGGACCACCTTGAACGAGGCGTCCGCGCACTCCGTGTCGTCGCTGAAGAAGCGCTCCAGCGTGGACTCCTCCGGATGCCGGACGTAGACGACGACGGGGGCCTTCGCCTCCTTGCCCTCGGCGACGAACTGCTGGATGGCCTGCGCCGGCGCGGGCTGCCGCATCAGCGCCTGGACGAGCGTGCACTTCTCGCTCTCCGCCGCCATGCGCTTCGCGTACGGCACGGTGCGCACGCAGCCCGTGACGCCGAGCAAGCCCAGGCCCGCGACCGCGAGCACGAACCGGATGCGAGGAAACTCCACCATGTGACACCTCACGGCTTTCGCCACCGGGGGGTGAAGGGCGCGTTCGTCAACGACGGGTCCTCCACCGCGATGATGTACTCGGCGCGGCGGTTGGCCGCCTCCGCTGTCTCGTCCGGCGTGGACACCGCCGGGGCCTGCTCTCCAAACCCTTCGTAGAACACTGGCACCTTCAGGCCGCGCTGGCGGAACCAGGCGGCGATGCTCTTCGCCCGCTTGAGCGACAGCTCGCGGTTGTCCTCGGTGGACCCCACCGTGTCGGTGTGCCCGAGCACGTACAACCGCAACGACGCCCAACGGCCGTACTTGTTCAACGCTTCCGTGATGCTCTTGAAGCTGGCGTCCAGCTTGCCCTTCTCCGACGGGGGGATGTCCGAGCGGCCAGAGGGGAAGCCCACCTCCTCGTGCGGCACGTCCACCTGCCACGGGAAGAGGTCCACGCCCGTGTAGTAGTCCGAGGTGTCGAAGGCGCGCAGGCTGATGCGCATCACCTTGCCCTCCGCCGGCAGCCACTTCACCTCCAGCGGCGTGCCCGCGGGCGCGCCCTTGAAGTCCACGTCGCCCGCGAAGGCCTTCTTGCCGGTGTCCATCAACACGGTGACTTCCGTCTTCGCGGCCGGCCGGGAGAGCGTGAAGCGCACCTTGCGCGCGGCCACGTCCACGTCCTCGCGGCGCACCTCCAGCTTCAGCGGGCCGTACAGCTCCGTGTCGAAGGCGAGCGGCATGCTGCCGGGCTCCGCGCCCTGCGGGAACTGCACCGTCAGTTCGCCCTCGTAGTGGAACTTCCCCTCCGGCTGCTCCAGGGCGAGGCGCCGGGTGATGCCCGGCTTGCCGCCTCCCTTGAGCTCCACCGTCTTGCCGTCGCTGCGCTTGAGCTTCACCTCGAAGCCAGCAATCGGCTCCTCGATGTGGACGAGCAGCGTGGGCACGCCCTCGCCCAGGGCCGCGCGGCCCTCCAGGGACACCCGGATGGCCTCCGCGAACGCAGGCAGCGGGAGGCTCAACAGGGCCACGACAGGTAGGAATCGAACGGACATGGGCGGCGTCAACCTCGGCGTCGCGGGGGAGGTGGAAGGGCAACGCCAGCCCCGGAGGGCGGATTCCCCAACCCTAGCGCACGCCCACCAGGGTGATGCCCCGCGCGGTGGCGCCCGCGAAGAGGGCGGGTGCGTCCAACAGCACCGTGCGCCCTACCTCCAGCGCCAGCACCCGGGCGCCCACCTCCGCCATGACCTCCAGCGTGCGGGGGCCCACGGCGGGCAAATCAAAGCGCAGGTCCTGCTCCGGCTTGCAGCGCTTCACCACCACGGCGCCCGGGCCGCCCAGCTTCGCGCCCCGGCGGATGGTCTCGTCGGTGCCCTCCACGGCCTCCAGCGCGAGCACGTGGCCGTCGCGCACCACCACCGTCTGGCCCACGTCCGCCTGCCCCAGCAGCACCGCCACCTCGCGGCCCAGGGCCACGTCCTTCTCCTGCGCGGGCTTGAGCGCAGGGCCGGCCAGGTGGCCCTCCGGGCACAGCACCTCGCCCAGGAAGTCCGTGGGCGCGATGATGGTGATGCCGCGCGCCTCGAAGTCCGCGGCCACCGCGCGCAACAGCGCGTCGTCCCGGAAGCTGCGCAGGCGCGAGATGATGCGCACCGCGCCCAGGTCCGGCCGCGCGTCCGACAGCGCCTTCACGCGACCGATGCCGCCCGCCATGGCCGCCCGGCTGACGCCCGCCTGCCGGAACACCTTCTGGATGCGGTCCACCTGCCCCACGCGCACCCAGGCGAAGTGGCCCACCTCCGCTTCGAGCGCCGGGTCCGTCTCTCCCCGGTGCGCGGCGACGACGACGTCCAGGCCGCGCGCACGGGCGGCCCGCGCGAAGAGGAAGGGAAGCTGGCCGTTGCCCGCGATGAGCCCGATGCGCTCCACCCGTTCCCCTTTCGTCCCGTGAAGAGGGCGCGCGCTAGCGCGTCACGCCGCGCTTGCTCTGCTCCACGAAGCGCACCAGGTGCTCCACTTCCGGGTGGCTGGACAGCTCTCCGCGCAGCTGTGAGAGCGCGTCCTGGAGGCTCAGCTTGGAGCGGAAGAGGATGCGGTAGGCCTCCTTCACGCGGCCAATCTGCTCCTCGCTGAAGCCGCCGCGCTCCAGGCCCACGGTGTTGAGGCCCACCAGCGTGGCCCGGTCCCCCTGCACGGTGCAGTACGGGGGCACGTCCATGGTGACCATGGAGCCGCCGGAGATGAACGCGTAGCGGCCCAGCCGGGTGAACTGGTGCACCGCGACGAGGCCCGAAATCTTCACCGCGTCCTCCACCACCACGTGGCCCGCGAGCGCGGCCCCGTTGGCGAGGAGCACCTCGTTGCCCACCTCGCAGTCGTGCGCGATGTGGCTGTTGGCGAGCAGCAGGTTGCGGTGGCCCAGGCGCGTGGCCCCGCCGCCGCTGACGGTGCCCAGGTTCACCGTGACGAACTCACGGATCTGGTTGTCGTCGCCAATGATGAGCTCGGTGTCCTCGCCCGCGTACTTGAGGTCCTGGGGCGCGGCGCCCACCGAGCAGAACTGGAAGAGGTGGTTGCGCTCCCCCAGCGTCGTGCGGCCCTCGATGACGACGTGCGGCCCGATGCGCGAGCCCGCGCCGATGACGACGTGGGGCCCGATGACCGAGAACGGCCCCACCTCCACGGTGTCGTGGAGGCGTGCCCCCGGGTAGACGACCGCGGTGGGATGAACCTGCGCCATGTCCTTCTCTCCTCAGCAGCGCGTCGTGCCTACGACGCCGCGCTCTCGTCGCCCTTGGCGGCCTTGTTCTTGTCCACCACCGTGGCGAGGAACTCCCCTTCCGCCACCTTCACCCCATCCACCGTCGCCAGGCCCTTGGTCTTCCAGATGGCGCCCTTGTGGCGGATGACCTCGATGTCCAGTTGGAGCCGGTCCCCGGGCACCACCGGCTTGCGGAAGCGCGCGTTGTCCACGCCCATCAGGTACGTCACCAGCCGCGACGGATCCATGTTCTCCGTCTTGTACGCGAGGATGGCGGTGGCCTGGGCGAGCGCTTCGAGAATCAACACGCCCGGCATCACGGGGTGACCCGGGAAGTGACCGTTGAAGAAGGGCTCGTTGATGGTGACGTTCTTGTACGCCGTGAGCTTCTGGCCCGGCACGATCTCCACCACCCGGTCCACCAGGAGGAACGGGTAGCGGTGCGGCAGCAGGCTCTGGATCTCGCTGATGTCCATCATCCGCCCTTCTCCTTCTCGAGCATCTCCACCCTGCGGCGCAGGGCGCGCACTTCCTTGAGCAGGTCCGCCAGCTGACCCGACGCGGCACTGGCACGCAGCCAGTCGCGGTGGGGGATGGCGGGACTGCCGCTGACGACCTGACCGTCCGGGACGTCATGGGCGACGCCCGACTGCGCGCCCACCTTGGCCAGGTCTCCCACGCGGATGTGGCCCACCACGCCGACCTGCCCCGCGAGCACCACGCCGGTGCCCACCTCCGCCGAACCCGACACGCCCGCCTGCGCGCAGATGAGCGACAGCGGGCCCACGCGCACGTTGTGGGCGATCTGCACGAGATTGTCGAGCTTCGTCCCCCGCCCGACGACGGTTTCGCCCACCGTCGCGCGGTCGATGCAGGTGCAGGCACCGACTTCCACGTCGTCCTCGATGCGGACGATGCCCACCTGCGGAATCTTGAAGTGCTCCGGCCCGGAGTCCCCTTCCGCGTCGAAGGCGAAGCCGAACCCGTCCGCGCCCACCACCGACGAGGCGTGGAGGATGACGCGCGAGCCCACCACGCACCGCTCGCGCACCGTGGCGTGGGGGTAGAGCACGCAGTCGTCGCCGACGCGCGCGGCTTCACCCACGTAGGCGCCGGGGTGCAGCACCGTGCGGGCCCCCACGTGGGCGCCCTTCTCCACCACGGCCCCCGGGCGCACGGACGCCTCCGGGTGCACCGTGGCCTCCGGGTGGACGTGGGCGGACGGGTGGATGCCGGGCTCCGGCCGGGTGGCCGGGTGGAACAGGGAGAGGAGCTTCGCGTAGGCCAGGTGCGGGTTGTGCACCCGGACCAGCGCCAGCCCATTCCGAGCCTGGGCCTGGGCGTCCATCCCCACCAGCACCGCCGAGGCGCGGGTGGCCTCGAACTGCTTGCGGTAGCGGGGGTTGCCGTAGAACGACACCTCCCCGGGTCCTGCTTCCTCCAGCCCGTTCAGGCCGTGGACGAGCAGTCCGGGGTCGCCGAGGAGTTCACCCCGGACGTGGGCGGCGATGTCCCCCAGCCGGTGCGCGGAAGGTGCGGAGGGCACGGGGGGCATCCTTGTCCGGGTCGACTACTTCTTGACCGGGGCGTCCTTCGCCACCGGCGCGGCCTTCTTGCCGTTGTTGTAGCTGCGCACGACCTCGTTGGAGATGTCGTACTGGCCCAGCGCGAACACGATGCCGGAGTCGCGCTTGTCCAGCACGAAGCCCAGGCCGTCCCGCTCCGCGATGGTCGCGATGACCTGGTCGATGCGGGAGATGATGGGCTCCATCTCCTGGCGCTCCTTGTTGGCGGCCTCGGCGCGGCTGCGCTCGTACTTCTGCGCCAGCTCCATCACCTTCTTCTGGAGCTCGGTGGCCTTCTGGGTGCGCGTGGCCTCGCTCATGGCGCTGGCCTGCTTGTCCAGGAGCTCCTTCTCCTTGCGGAGCGTCTCCTGCTCGCCGTCGATCTCCTTCTGGCGGGACTCCAGCCACTTCTGGAGGCGCTGCTTCGCGGCCTTGCCATCGTCCACCTCCAGCAGCACGCGCTGCAGGTCGACGTAGGCCACCTTGAGGTCGGCGGCCGAAGCGGCAACCGGGAGGGCAAGCGACAGGACAGCGGCGGTGGCCGCCAAGGTGCTTCGAAGCGACATGGGTTACGGCTCCTCGAAAAGGGTGCTGCAGGCTCCGACGTCCACCCCCCCGGCCTGTTCACTCCCACCTCTTGAGGAGGTGGGATGGCCGGGGAAGCCGGGGTCAATGCCTATCAGAAGAAGTTACCGATCGTGAACTCGAACAGGATGGGGTCATCCGAAGGCCGCTTGGTCAGCGGGATGCCCCACTCGAAGCGCAGGGGCCCGATGGGCGAGAACCAGCGGAAGCCGAAGCCCGCCGAGTGGAAGAGTCCGAGGGGCAGCTTGTCCTGCCGGTCCTCGAAGAACTTCTCGTTGGAGCCGAAGGCATTGCCCGCGTCGTAGAAGAGCACGCCGCGCAGGCCCGCCTTCTCGAAGATGGGGAACTCCAGCTCGAAGTTGAAGATGAGCTGCTTGTTGCCGCCCACCCGGAACTCGGTGACGTTGGCGTCCGGGTTGTCCGCGCGCGGCACCAGGAGCGTGGGGCTGATGCTGCGCAGGTAGTAGCCGCGGATCGTGTTGATGCCGCCCACGTAGTACAGCTCGCTGATGGGCAGCGGCTTGCTGGAGTCCAGCTGCTGCACGTAGCCCATGGTGGCGTTGGTCTTGAAGACGAAGCCCAGGGGCAGCGGGAAGTACAGGCGCGAGTACGCGGTGTACCGGTTGAAGAGGAACGTGCCGCCCAGGAACGACGGGGCCGTCTCCACCGAGCCGTAGTGGATGAAGCCGCGCGACGGGAAGAGGCGGTTGTCGCGCCGGTCGAACTGCACGGACAGGCGCAGCGCGCTGGTGGTGCCGGACTGGAACTGGTTGGCGAGCAGCACCGCGCCAATGCCCTGCCCCGCCTGCACGTCCACGTACTCCCGCGTGTAGCCCACCGTGGCGAGCACGTCGTCCACGAGCTGCCGGCCCAGGGAGAGGGTGCCGCCCGTGGAGTTGCGGATGAAGCCCTCGTAGTCCGCCTGCACGCGGAAGAACTCCGCGGACAAGAGGTAGTTCGTGTCGAGGAAGTACGGGTCGTAGAACGACAGCTGCACGAGCGAGCGCAGGCCTGAAATCTGCGCGGACGCGGAGACGCTCTGGCCCCAGCCGAGGAAGTTGTTCTGCGACACCTGGGCCGTGAAGATGAAGTTCTCCACGTTGGAGAAGCCCAGGCCCACCTGGAAGGTGCCGGTGGCCTTCTCCTTCACCTCCACCTGCAACACGATGGCGTTGTCGGTGCTGCCCGGGTGCTGGGTGATTTCCACCGTCTCGAAGAAGCCCAGCGCGGTGACGCGCTCGCGGCTGCGGCGCACGCCGGTGCCGTTGTAGAGCTCGCCTTCGTAGACGCGCAGCTCGCGGCGGATGACCTTGTCGCGGGTCTTGTTGTTGCCGACGACGTCGATGCGCTCGATGTTGACGAGCGGGCCCTTCTGGATGTCGAAGGTCAGGTCGACGGTCCGCGTCTCCGCGTTGACGGACGTGACGGGGTTGATGTTGGCGTACGCATACCCCTTGTCGAAGTACACGTCGGAGATGGCGGAGATGTCCGTGGAGAGCTGGCCGCGGTTGAAGCGCTCCTTGGGACGCGACTTCATCAGCGTCGCCAGCTCCTCCGGCGGGCGCTCCAGGTCGCCCGCGAAGTCGATCTTCCCGATGTCGTACGACTCACCCTCGGTGATGTGCAGGGTGATGTAGATGTCGCGCTTGTCCGCGGAGAGCTGGACGGTGGGCTTGTCCACGCGCACGTTGATGAAGCCGCGGTCGTAGTAGGCGATCTGGATGACGGCGAGGTCGCGCTGGAAGGCCTCTTCCCGGTACGTGCCCTCGCCGGTGAAGAAGGACAGGAGGCCGCCCTCGCGGGTGATCATCACCGCCTTGAGCTCTTCCGGGGACACCTTCTCCGCGCCCAGGAGGGTGATCTGCTTCACCATCACCTTCGAGTGCTCGTTGATGACGTAGACGACGTTGACCGCGGCGCCCTGCTCCACCGGGTCCAGGCGGTACGTCACCTCCGCGAGGAAGTAGCCCTTTTCGACGTACTTCTCCTGGATCTTCTTCTGCGTCGCGCGCACCGCCTCGATGTCGAGGATGGTGCCGGCCTTGAGCTCCAGCTGCTCCTTCAGGTCCTCCTGGCTGAGCTCGTCGTTGCCCTGCAGCTGCACGGCGCGGATGGTGGGGCGCTCCGCCACGCGCACCACGTAGGCAATGCCCTTCGCGGTGCGCTGCGCGAGCAGCTGCACGTCCGTGAAGTAGCCCAGGGCCCACACGGCGCGGAGGTCCTCCGCGGAGCGGGTGAGCGGGTCACCGACCTTGGTCTTCAGGGCGCGGCGGACGGCCTCGGCCTCCACGCGGCGGTTGCCCTCGATGCGGACCTCCACCACGCGGTCCGCGGGGGAGACATTGGCGTCGTCCTCCGGGGAGGCGGCGAGCGGGGCGTCCGGGGCAGCGCCGGGGCCCGCCCCCGAACCGACTTCGGTGCCCGCGTCCGGGGGGGCGACGGGGGTGGCGGCGGAAGGAGACGGCGGGACGACGGCAGGCGAGCCCGCGTCCACGTCCAACTGGGCGTGGGCAGGACCGGGCCAGAGCGCCCACAGGGCGACTGCCAGCAGCGGGAGCAATGACTTGCGCAGAACGGTGAGCCTCAAGTGCAGTCCGGCCAGGAAAAGGCGGGGCAATGTACGGGAAGGGGCGCGGGCCCCTCAATCCAAAAGCGAGCGGCCATCAGGCCTCCGACACCTGCCCGCCGGCCAGCCGCAGTCGGCGGGGCATGGAGCGGGCAAGCGTCTCATTGTGCGTGACGATGACGGCGGTGATGCCCAGGTCCCGGTTCACGTCCCTCAGGAGCTGGTGGATGCCCTCTCCCGTGGTGGGGTCCAGGTTGCCGGTGGGCTCGTCCGCGAGCAGCACCGCGGGCTTGAGCACCAGGGCCCGGGCCAGGGCCACGCGCTGGGCCTCGCCGCCGGACAGCTCCCCGGGGCGGTGGTCCACCCGGCTGCCCAGGCCCACGCGCTCCAGGAGCTCCCGGGCGTAGGTGTAGGCACCGGTGCGGTCGCGGCGCTGGATGAGGGCGGGCATGGCCACGTTCTCCAGGGCGGTGAACTCCGGCAGCAGGTAGTGGCTCTGGAAGACGAAGCCGATGGTGCGGTTGCGGAACTCGGCGATCTCCGCGTCGTTCATGGAGAAGACGGAGCGACCGTCGAAGAGGACCTCGCCGGCGGCCGGGGCGTCCAGCGTGCCCAGGACGTGCAGGAAGGTGCTCTTGCCCGCGCCGGACGCACCCACCATGGAGACGAGCTCCCCGGCGTTGATGTCCAGGGACACGGCGCGCAGGACGTCAATGCGCTTGCCGTGCAGGAAGTAGCTCTTGAAGACGTTGCGGATGGACAACAGCGCCATGGCTACTCCGCCTTCAGCCCTTCCACCGGTTCCACGCTGCTCGCCTTGAGGGCCGGGTAGATGGACGCCAGGTAGGTGACGAGCACCGCGATGACCACCGACAGTGCCGTCTGCACCGGTTCGATGCGCACCGGCAGCGCGGGGATGTAATACACCTCCGGGTCCAGCTTGATGCCGACCTTCTCGATGAAGAGGCACCACGCCAGGCCGGAGAACAGGCCCAGGAGGCCGCCGGCCACGCCAATCTGGAGCCCTTCGGCGAGGAAGATCTTCACGATGCCGCCGTCGGGGACGCCCAGCGCCTTGAGGACGGAGATTTCTTTCCGCTTCTCCAGCACCAGCATGATGACCGTGGCGACGATGAGGCCCGCGGCGACGATGATGATGATGGACAGGATGATGCCCATCACCAGCTTCTCCAGGCGCAGCGCGGAGAAGAGGTTCTTGTTCATCTCCCCCCAGTCGCGCGCGCGGTACGGGTAGCCGCCCAGCACGCGCACCACCTGGTTGGAGATGCGCCGGGCGTCGTCGATGTCCGCCACCTTCAGCTCGATGCCGGTGGCGCCCTTCAGGGCGAAGAAGTCCTGCGCTTCGGACAGCAGGATGTAGACGAACTTGGAGTCGTACTCGTACATGCCCGAGTAGAAGACGCCCGCCACCCGGAACGCGCGGCTCTTGGGGATGGGGCCGGACGGGCCCAGCTCCGTGCCGAGCGGCGACACGACGTTCACCCGGTCCCCCACCACCACGCGCAGGGACGCGGCCAGTTCGCGGCCGACGATGATGCCCGGCAGCACCGTGGGCTTCGAGGGCTTGGAGGCCTTGCCGATGATGGGGTCCTCCGCCTCCTCCGGCGCCTTCTTCGTGGGCGCGTCCTCGCCGTCCTCCACCGCGCGGCTGGGGAGGATCCTCGCCGGGTGCTCCAGGTGATCCAGGTCACCGCCGGGCAGGATGTTCTGCGGCAGGTCCGTCACCGAGCCCACCGAGTGCGGGTCGATGCCCTTGATGATGACGCCGTCGACGTTGCCCTCCGACGCGATCATCACCTGGTTGATGATGAAGGGCGTCTGGCCCACGACGCCGGGCACGCGCTTCACCTGCTCCATCACCTTGGCGTACTCGGGCAATTCCCCCGCGTACTTGGACACCACCGCGTGCGCGTTGGTGCCCAAAATCTTCTGCTGGAGGTCGGCCTCGAAGCCGCTCATCACGCTGAGCACGATGATGAGCGCCATCACGCCCACGCCCACGCCGCCCACCGACAGGGCGGTCATCATCATGGTGGGGGACTGTTCGTGCAGCTTCATCCGGTGCTGCGCCGACGCCGCGGCCAGCGGATCCGCCAGGCCCAGCGACTTGACGCGCGTGCGCTCCACGGCGGCCTCGGCCCCGCGGATGATGAAGTAGATGATGAGCGGCGGGATGATGCCGAACATCAGCACCGCCAGCGCGCCCAGGAGCAGCGAGGGGCGGAACACCGCGACGTGGCGGCGGGCCACGAAGAGCTCGAAGCCCAGGCGCAGGTCCACCCGGCCGCTGCCCGCGGCGATGAAGCCCGTGTTGATGCCCAGCACCAGGGCCAGCACCAGCGCGGCGAAGACGAGCCAGTACCCCAGCTCCGGCCGGCCGAGCAGCCCCGCGACGTACGACACCTCCCGCAGGCGGTAGCCCAGCGCGAGTTGCAGCGACGGCACCCGCTCCATCAGCGACAGCAGGATGGGGACGGGCAGGCCCAGGTAGAAGACGCCGATGGTGGCCTCGGGCAGCGACAGCCGCTGCGCCCGGGACGCGCCCACGAAGCCGGACGCGAAGGCCACGCCCGCGCCGACGACGAGCGCGATGGCGAAGGCGATGGTGGGCGGCAGGCTCGCGCCCCCGCCAGCATCCCGCGCCGCGCCCCCCAGGTCGGAGGGCACGCCGCTGGAGAGCACCGTCTGGAGCAGCAGCATCACCAGTTCGGCCAGCAGGATGCCGCCGCCGTAGGCGCCCAGGGTGCTCCAGTAGAAGTCCCGGTAGCGCGCGAGGCGCGGGTACAGCGTGGAGCCGGCGGCCGGGCTGGGACCTTCCGTGGACGCGGGCGCGCGGCGGATGCCCGAGGCGACAATGGCCCACCCCGCCAGCCAGACGAGCGTCCCGGCCACCAGCATCTTGGGCCCGGCGATGGCACCGGCGGGGCTCGGCCCCAGGGCCAGGGCCCCGGCGTCGAAGGACTGCACGAGGGCCCCCCACCCGACGAGGGAGAGGCCCAGGGCGCCGGCCACCTCGGCCCACGCCTCGGATTCGGAGATGGCCACGCCCAGGAGCGCGGCCCCCACGAGGGCCACGAGGGCGCCCGCCCACAGGAGGGGCCAGCGGTAGTCGGTCTGCCGTTCGGCGGGGTGCACGAGGCCTCGTGGCTACTTCGCCAGCGGCTTGAGGAGGGGGAAGAGAATCACGTCGCGGATGCTGGCTGCGTCCGTGAACAACATGGCGACGCGATCAATCCCGATGCCTTCACCGGCCGTGGGCGGCATGCCGTGTTCCAGGGCGCGGATGTAGTCCTCGTCGTAGTCCATCGTCTCCTGCTGGCCCCGCTGCTTGGCGTCCAGCTGGGCCTGGAACCGGCCCTTCTGGTCCAGGGGGTCGTTCAGCTCGGAGAAGGCGTTGGCGATCTCCCGGCCGGCGACGAAGAGCTCGAACCGGTCCGTGATTTCCGGGTTCTGGTCGTTGCGGCGGGCGAGCGGCGAGACGGCGGTGGGATACTGGGTGATGAAGGTGGGATGAACCAGCGTGTGCTCGACGTGGTGCTCGAACAGGGCGCCCACGAGCTCCCCGTGGTTCATGTTCTCCACGGCGCGGCGCTCGGAGTCCGCGTGGGACGTCTTGAGCAGCTCGTGACGCAGCCGGTCCGCGTCCACCATGTCCTTGTCGGACAGGCCGGGGACGGCCTCGCGGATGGCCTCCGTCATGGGGATGCGCTTCCAGCCCTTGCCGAAGTCCACCGTGTGCTCGCCGTACTTCACCTTGGAGTCGCCGGTGACGTGGCGGGCGGCCTCGGAGAGCATCTCCTCGGTGAGGTCCATCAGGTCCTCGTACGTGGCGTACGCCTGATAGAACTCCAGCATCGTGAACTCGGGGTTGTGCCGGGTGCTGAAGCCCTCGTTGCGGAAGTTGCGGTTGACCTCGTAGACGCGCTCCATGCCGCCCACCACGAGCCGCTTCAAGTAGAGCTCGGGCGCGATGCGCATGTAGAGGTCGACGTCGAGCGTGTTGTGGTGCGTGATGAACGGCCGCGCGGCCGCGCCCGACACCAGCGGGTGCATCATCGGCGTCTCCACTTCGACGAAGTCCCGCCCGTCGAGGAAGTTGCGGATGAACTTCACCAGCTTGTTGCGCTTGAGGAAGACCTGCTTCACGTCCGGGTTGGAGATGAGGTCCAGGTAGCGCTGGCGGTAGCGGATCTCCACGTCCGTGAGGCCGTGCCACTTCTCCGGCATGGGGCGCAGGGACTTGGTGAGCGGCACGAACTTCGTGGCCGACAGCGACAATTCCCCCGTCTTGCTGCGGAACACCGGGCCCTGCACGGCGACGAAGTCACCCAGGTCGCACTGCTTGAAGACCTCGTAGAGGTCCCCGAGCGCGTCCTTCTTCACGTGCGCCTGGATCTCTCCGGAGCGGTCGCGCAGCTTGATGAAGGCGGCCTTGCCGAACGAGCGCATGGCCACGATGCGGCCGGCGACGTCGTAGACGGGGGCGTCCTTCTCCAGGTCCTCGGTGGAGTGCGTGTCGTGCTTCGCGAGGATCTCCGCCGCCTGGTGCTGGGGACGGTAGCCGTTGCCGTACGGGTTGAAGCCCGCGTCGCGCCACTTGCCGGCCTTGTCCAGTCGCTGCTGGTAGAGCTCCTGCTCCACGTTGGAGCCGAGATCCGCCGCTTCGCTGCTCTTCACACCAGGGGGGGTCTTGTTATCGGTCTCGGCCATGACGCGCTTTCCAGAAAGGCGCGGCACGCTAGCCAAGCGGCCCCCGGTACGCAACGCATCACGGCGGATGCTTCCCACCGGACGTTGCCTCCCCCAGAGGGGGGACGGGCCTCAGGAGGCCATCAAAAGAAATGCGCCCACGGCCGCGGCGAGCAGGAGCGGGATGAGCACTTCCACCGGAAAGCGGTGATTCGCGTGGGCCAGGTGCAGCCCACGCAGGCCGAACTTGCGCTGCCGACGCACGCGGCCCACCACGAGCGACGCGAGCGCGGGCGGGGCCTTCTCCCGCTCCAGGGTGCGCACCCGTTGCACGGTGCTGGAGTAGCGGTCCCACCCCTGGCGGCACTCCACGCAGCCGTCCAGGTGGCTTCGCACCGCCTGGACCTGGGGGGCCGGCAGCTCTTCGTCGGCGAGCGCCAGGAACAGGGCCCTCGCCTCGCGGTGATCCAATCGCGGTTCCACGTCCGTTCCTCTCCGCTGCAGGTTGCTCATGGTTCGAACCGCCCCAGCAGGTCCGCCAGCTTCTCGCGTGCCCGGTGGAGCCGGCTCTTCACGGTCCCCTCGGGCAGTTCGGTGATGTCCACGATTTCTTCGTAGCTCAGGCCCTCAATGTCGCGCAGCGCCACCAGCATGCGCGAATCGGGCTCCAGTTGGGAGATGGCCCGCTGCACCCGGGCCCTTTCACGCGCCGCGTCCAGGGCGGCGTCCGGCTGCGGAGGCGCGCCCCCGCCCTCGGCGATGGCGGCGGCGCTCGTCTCGTCGTACTCGTCCGAGCGGCCCCGCCCCCGGCGTTGCAGGTACTTCAGCCGGTTGAGGCAGTGGTTCTTGGTGATGCGGAACAGCCAGGTGGACAGCCGCGCGTCCTCGCGGAAGCGGCGCACGTTCTGGTGCACGCTGACGAAGATCTCCTGCACCAGGTCGTGGGCCTCCTCGCGGTCGCCCACCATGCGGAAGCAGAAGTCGTAGAGGCGGTCCTGGTGCTCGCGGACCAGCTCCTCGAAGGCCGCCGGGTCGCCACGACGCAGCCGGACGAGCAGCGCCTGCTCCTCGCGGCGCACGTCCGGGACGGCCGCGCTGGCCAGGGCCTGCTGTCCGACTTCGAGCACTCCGCCCGATGCCACCGTGCCTCCCGGCCCAGGCCTTCCCGCCGTGGAGAAGGCCCTCGCTTCCATCCTACCGC
>NZ_RAWA01000207.1 GCF_003611675.1 Corallococcus sp. CA053C | reverse complement strand
CCCCACCCCACAGCGCGTCCCCGATGCGGCCCTGCCACATCGCCACCGCCAGCACCATCACCAGCAGGAGGCTCGTCGGGATGGGCGTGCCCTCGAAGTACTTCACCTTGCCGGTGCCGTCGGACAGCTCCGCGGAGGTGACGTTGAAGCGCGCCAGCCGGCTGATGCCGCACGCGACGAAGTAGAGCAGCGCCGCCACGTCCAGCGACCCGCGCAGCCCCACCGCGAACGCCAGCGCCGCGGGCGCCATGCCGAACGAGATGACGTCCGCCAGCGAGTCCAGGTCCGCGCCCAGGGGCGACTTGCGGAAGCGCCACCGCGCGATCCGGCCGTCCGCCACGTCCATCACCAGCGCCACCGGCATCAGTGTGAACGCCACCCACAGCCAGCGCGGGTTGGCGGTCGCCAGCGCCTGCATGGACGCGAGGATGGCCCCCGCGCCCGCGAAGCCGTTGCCGAGCGTGACGAAGTCCGCCAGCACGAAGGTGCGAATCATGGAGAAGTGGCGGCGAGGGCGGCGGGCCGGAGGCGTTGGCGAGGGCTCGGTCGTCATGGCCACCCCCGTGTAACACACACCGTCTTTCCGGCTTTCCTAAACCCGCGACGCGTTGCATCCCGCCGTTCCATATCCGTGAAAAAGTCAAATCCCAGAAACATTGACCGCGCGATCGCCACCTTCCTAGTCTCCGCCCCGCATGCACGAGCACACCCCTGATACTTCTCCCCCTCGCGGCGGTCTCCGGTCTCTCCGGGCCCGTCGTTGGTCGTTCACCTTGTTCACGTCGCTGGCGCTGGTGGCGTCCACCGGCTGCGATGACGATCCGATCATCGAGCCGCCCCCCCCGTCCACGCCCCAGTACACGGCGAAGATCCGCCGGACGTCGTACGGCATCCCGCACATCACGGCGGACAACTACGGCAACCTCGGCTTCGGCCAGGGCTATGCCTTCGCGCAGGACCACATCTGCCCGCTGGCGGATCAGATCCTCAAGGTGCGCAGCGAGCGCGCGCGCTACCTGGGCCAGGGCCCGGGCAACACCTACGTGGGCTCGGACCTCGCGTACCTGTCCATGGGCCTGATGGAGCGCGCCCAGACCGCCTTCCCGCAGCTGTCCCAGGAAGTGCAGGACATGCTCACCGGCTACGCGGCCGGCTACAACAAGTACGTCGCGGAGACCCCCAAGGCGTCGCTGCCCGGCGAGTGCGTCAACGCGGACTGGGTGAAGCCCATCACCGCGGTGGACCTGCTGGCGTATGACATTGACCTGACGCTGGTGGGCGGCATCAACCAGCTGGCGCTCACCATCGCGGCGGCCACGCCTCCCGCCGTGGGCGCGCAGAGCGTGGACAAGCAGGCCCCGCTGCGCGTGACGGTCCCCAGCCTGGAGAACCTCAAGACGCTGCGCCAGACGGACTTCGGCAGCAACGGCTGGGCCCTGGGCGCCGAGCGCACCGAGAACGGCAAGGGCATGGTGATGGCCAACCCGCACTTCCCCTGGGAAGGCGAGCTGCGCCTGTGGGAGAGCCAGCTGACCGTGCCCGGTCAGATGAACGTCTACGGCGTGGGCCTCATCGGCGTGCCGGCGGTGCTCATCGGCTTCAATGAGAACGTGGCGTGGACGCACACGTTCTCCTCCGGCCAGCGCATGACGATGTACAAGCTGGACCTCGTCCCCGGAAAGCCGACGACCTACAAGTACGGCACCGAGGAGCGCGCGATGACCTCCAAGACCTTCACCGTCCTGGTGAAGCTGCCGGAGGGATCGCTCACCAACATCACGCAGACGATGTACTTCAGCCACTACGGGCCCATCATCTCCATCCCGGAGGGGTCCTTGCCGCAGGGCTTCCCGTCGACGAGCTGGAACACGAAGACGGTGCTCACCATCCGGGACGCCAACATCGAGAACATCAAGTTCCTCGATCAGTTCCACGGCATGAACAAGGCCAAGAACCTGACCGAGTTCAAGGAGGTCTACGCCACCCAGCAGGGCCTGCCCTGGGTGAACACCATGTACGCCGACAGGGAGGGCAAGGCCTGGTACACGGACGCCACCCCCACGCCCAACCTCACCAAGGACGCGTACACGAACTGGCTGACGGCGGCCACGACGCCCGCCCCCTCCCTGGCGTACGGCATCTACGCGGGCCTGGGCCTGGTGGTGCTGGACGGTAGCGACCCCGCCAACGAGTGGCAGGTGGAGCCGGGCGCGCGCAGCCCCGGCCTCGTGCCCTTCGCCAAGGTGCCGCAGATTGATCGCAACGACTTCGTCTTCAACGCGAACGACAGCTACTGGCTGGCCAACCCCGCCGCGCCCCTGACGGGCTACTCGCCCCTGCACGGCCTGGAGAAGGTCCCCCAGACGCCGCGCACGCGCATGAACATCCTCACCCTCACGGAAGAGGGCGCCACCGCCGCCTCCGGCCCGGACCACAAGTTCAGCCTGGAGGAGCTGAAGGCGGCCGCGTTCAGCAACCGCAGCAGCCTGGAGCAGCTCACCCGCCAGGGCATCATCGAGCGCTGCGCCGGCAAGACGACGGCGACCTACCAGGGCAAGGCCGTGGACATCACCCAGGCGTGCGCGCTGCTCACCGCGTGGAATGGCCGCTTCGACCCGGACGCCAAGGGCGCCATCGTGTTCCGCGAGTTCCTGGCCGCCATCCCGAACTCCAGCCTGCTCAACGCCGGCCAGCTGTTCTCCGTGCCGTTTGATCCCGCCCAGCCCGTCGCCACGCCCAACACGCTGGTGGCCGCCCCCGCGACCGGCGAGGACCCGGTGCTCGTGAAGCTGGCGCAGGCCGTGACGACGCTCAACACGGCCGGCATCGCGCTGGACAAGCCGCTGGGCGAGGTGCAGTTCACCCGCCGCGCCGGCACGCCCATCCCCATCCAGGGCGGCCTGTCGCGCGAGGGCATCACCAACGTCGTCTCCTACGGCGTCACCCGCACCACCCTCTTCGAGTTCTCCGAGAAGCGGCCCGCGACCCTCAGCGCCAGCGGCCTGTCCAAGGAGGGCTACCCCATCAACAACGGCAGCAGCTTCGTCATGGCCATGCAGTTCACCGACGCGGGCCCCAACGCCAACGCGGTGCTGACCTACAGCGAGTCCGGTGACCCGAAGTCGCCCCACTACGCGGACCAGACGCTGCTCTTCTCGAAGAAGCAGTGGCGGCCCATCCTCTTCACGGAGGCGCAGATCGCCGGCGACACCAACCTCGTCGAGACCACCGTCTCCGGCGGGTAGTCCCCGCTTCCGTCTGAACCCTTTCAGATGACCGAAGGCCCCGGGAGCCACCGCGCTCCCGGGGCCTTCTCTTTTCATGATATGTCATTGCTGAAACATGCCACGGACAGCGGAATCCGTCCTCCAGGGCAGGCGGCCCCGGCGACGGAGGCAACCTTCCATTACCAGACATCCAGAGGGCCCCGGAGGCGATCCCACAGTCGATGGTGACGTCAGGGACGGCGCAATGTGTCGTCTCAGCAATGTCAGCCCCCAGGGCTAGTTTCTTGACGGCCCGTGAGGCGCAGGATGGCCCTCAAGCCCGTGCAAGCAGCCCTTGGGTACGTGAAGTGGGGGGACGGGCCCGGGTCAGTCACGAAGGAGTCGCGAACGCCATGGCACTTCCGGTCTACAAGACAGACGTCATCGACAAGGTCTTCTTCCTGCGCTGGGACGCTCCACCGACGCCGGAGGAAATCCAAGCGGTCTTCCAGAAGATGCAGAATGCCTATCAGCAACACCAGCAGCCCATGATCCTGGTGTCGAGCGCCGGGGCCAAGGCGGCGGTGCCCAACAGCGAGCAGCGCCGGCACCTGTCCAACATGCTGTCGGATGCCCGGTCGATGTTCTCCGAAATCCACGTCGTCATCGAGGGCAACGAGCTGCAGCACAACCTCCAGCGCGTCATCGTGTCCGGGATGCTCATCGTCACGCGCACGTATGACGACCAGTTCATCCGGGTGCACAAGAACGCGGACGGGGCGGCGGGCTTCATCGCCCGGCGGCTGGGCGTGGACGGCAACCAGGTGGTCAACGAGGCACGCAGCCGGGGCGTGGTGCTGTAGCACTCCGGCCTGAAGGACGCGGGCGGCCCCCCGCGCCCCTTTCCGCTGGAGCGGGAGGGACACGGGGGCCTGGCGCTGGCGTCCTGGCGTTCAACCCCGGGCGCGCTCGTCCAGCGGCACGGCGCTCCGCGCGGGCGCGATGGTGCCGCGCACGTAGCGGTGGTCGAAGAGGTCCACGTAGAGGTACTCGGGCCAGGACACCATCGCGCGCGCGCCCAGCATCACGCCGCGCATGATCTCACTCACCATCAGCCCCGCGGCGGTGGTCGCCCCGATGACGCAGGTGGGGGCGTGGCCCTTCCCCTGGTAGCAGGCGTCCATGTACTCCTGGAGCATGTAGCTGCCCAGGTGCGGGATGATCTTCGGCAGGTCGATGCGGCCGTCCGGCAGGATGAACAGCTCCTCGTAGAGGGGCGCGTCCGGCTGGAAGACGTGGAGCGCGGCGCCGAAGCCCAGCATCAGCCCCGTCATGATGGGGATGCCCTGCTGGCGGCACGTCTGGTGGAGCGACTCCTTGGCGCGCGCGCCCGCGATGTCGATGACCTCCACCACGTAGTCCACCGGCGGAAGCCCCCCGCCGCCCGCGAGGACGGCCGCCACGTTGGCGTCGGTGATGCCCTCATGCACCTTGTGCACGCGCAGGTCCGGGTGGATGTCCCGGCACATGCGCTCCACCACGTCCACCTTGGGCTGGCCCAGGGTGCTTTCGAAGCAGCCAATCTGCCGGTTGATGTTGTGGCGCTCGTACACGTCGAAGTCCGCGAGCGTCAGACAGCCGAAGCCCAGCCGGGCCAGGTCCACCGCGCACTGTCCGCCGGCACCGCCCACGCCGGCGACGAGCACGTGCGTGGCGGCCAGCTTGTCCATCGTCTGGGGATGCAGGACACCGAGGTTGCGCTGGAAACGGGGGTTCACCATGGGGTGCGCTCCTTACTTCCGCATGCAGACGTAGAAGTTCTCGCCGTAGTAGTCGTCGCCGTCGGCCACCAGCGCCTCGCTGAAGCCCACCTTCTGCAGCAGGCGCACCGCCGCGTCGGTGTCCAGGAAGGTCACCATCTCGTTGGGGTCGGTGGTGAGCCGCTGGGCGCAGGTGCGGTGGTGCTTCACCGCGCGCTGGAGTTTTTCGGTCCACCGGCCCTCCTGCTGCCACTCCTGGATGGAGTTCGTGAGCACCTTCTCCAGGTCCGGCCGGGGGCGCTTGTTGCTCGTCATGCACAGCACGCCGCCGGGCTTCAGGTGCGCCCACGCCTGGCGCAGCACCGCCTCCGGGTCGCGCACGTAGAAGAGGACGTTGTTCATCACCATCGCGTCCGCGTCCCCCGCCACGTCCACCGGGAAGGCCGTCACGTCCCCGGGCATGAGCGTCCAGCGGGCGCGCACCGCGTCCGGCTCGCGCTCCCTGCGCCGCGCCGCCAGCCGGAGCATGGCCGCGTTGTTGTCAAAGCCCACCACGCGCTGGCCCCGCTGCACGAGCGGCTGTCCCACCAGCCCCGTGCCACAGCCCGCGTCGATGACGTAGGGCCGCTCCCGGGTGTCGCGGAGGATCTTCGTGAGCTGGCGCTGGTAGCACGGCAGCTCGGGGATCATCTCGTCATAGCTGTGCGCGAAATCGTTCCAGATGTTGTCGACAAAGACGGACTCGGGCATGGGTCCTCCCGCGGCGGGGTGTACGGGTGAGACCCGCTGTTGTCTCCCGTCTGCGACCCGAGCGCGATCACCCCGCCGTCTTCCCCTACCATTCAGGACTTGCCTGTTTCGGATGTATGTGTTGGATTGAATGAACGGCGTCACCCTGGCGGGCCGGTCGGGCGCAAGCCCCCTGACGGGAAGGCCCCGCACCATCCGTGGTGCGCATGTCTCGGATTTGAAGCACGCCCCGTGGGGCACGTCTTCACTCGGAGCATGGCCGGGCCCGCGGCCGGGGGCCTTCAGCGGTGAAGCCTGCCCTGCGGGGCAGAATCAATGAAATCAATGGTTTGAACCCTGGCGCGGAAGGTGCTCAGGGAACGCCTGGGCCGGAAGCTCAGGAATGTCAGCCCCGGACGTATCACTGCGGGGGGAATCTTCATGCGAGTCGAGGTCGGTATGCGTCGGTCGTTGAGCCTGTCGTTGGTGCTGGTGGCGTTGTGGGTGGGGAACCGTGCGGAGGCGGCGGACGTGGTGTCGCAGGTGGGGGCGCGCAGCGAGGCGGTCCAGGCGGAGGAGCTCGCGCGGTCCCTGCTGGCGGCGGGGCTGCCCCGGTTGAGCACGAAGCGCGAGGCGCTGGGTGACGGACTGGCGCACTACACCTGGAAGCTGCGCGTCGGACGGGGCACGTACGACATCGTCACCGTGCACCGGGTGGTGCGCGAGGCGTTCCCCTGGGGCCCGGCGCGCAGCACGCGGGCGGTGTTCATGGTGCACGGGGACCTCTGGGGCTTCGTGCCGGCGTTCCTCTCCAACACGTGCATGGCGACGATGCCGTCGGACCAGTCCCTGGCGGCGTACCTGGCCAGCAACGACGTGGACGTGTGGGGCCTGGACCTGAGGTGGGTGGGGGTGCCTGAGGCGGAGAAGGACTTCGCGTTCATGGCGGACTGGACCCTGGCCACGCACGCGCAGGACGTGGGCGCGGGCCTGAAGCTGGCGCAGGCCGTGCGCAAGCTGTCCGGCAGCAGCAGCCGCGACAGGATGTTCCTGCTCGGCTGGAGCCGGGGAGCGACCATCAGCTACGCGTACATGAACGCGGAGTCCCAGCGTCCCTACGCCCAGCGTCAGGTGGACGGGTTCATCCCCGTGGACATGGTGCTGCGCTTCGCGCCGGAAGCGGAGCAGCAGCGGCGCTGGGCGTGTGAGCGCTACACGGTGCTGAAGAAGGCGCGCGACGCGGGGCGCACCGAGGGCGGCCTGCTGGGGCCCGCGCCGGGGACGCCGGTGAAGCTCATCGGGCAGCTCGCGGAGACGGCGCCCGACGCGACCTCCCCGCTCGCGAAGATGACCTTCGCGGCCCAGCCCACCAACCGGCAGTTCGCCGTCATCGCGGCGGGCGCCACCGCGGCCCTCCTGGCGCCGCTCCAGCCGATTACGCCGGGCTACCACCTGGCGGCCAGCATCCCGGATGCGTCGGGCCTGCCCTACCGGTCGGCCTTCACGCCGGAGGCCACCCTCTTCGACTACCTCCAGCTCGCCGTGCCGTACCAGAGCCTCAACGAGGTGGTGGAGACGGAGGCCCAGCTGTGCGGCCTGAACGTGCCCTATGACGACCACCTGAAGGACGTGAAGGTGCCGGTGCTGTACATGGGCGCGGCGGGCGGCGCGGGGCGCTACGGCGAGTACTCGGTGCGCCTGCTGGGCAGCACGGACGTCACCGTCAACATCGTGCGCACCCGGCCGGAGTCCGAGCGCGCGCTGGACTTCGGACACGCCGACCTGTTCCTCGCCCGGGATGCGAAGGCGTGGGTGTGGCGGCCCATCCTGCAGTGGATGCAGGCGCACTGACGAAGGCGCGTCAGTCCGGCTTCCACAGCCCGTGGCGCCGGGCCCTGCGGCCCAGCGTCACCGGGTCCATGCCCAGCGCCACGGCCGCCCGGCGCAGCACGCCGCCGTGGCGCTCCAGGGCCTCGCGGATGAGCTCGCGCTCCACCTGGTGGAGCCGGGCGCGCAGGGAGCCGTCCCCCGTGGGGTCCGCGCGGGGCACGGCGCTGTTGATGAGCGCGGGCGGCAACAGGCGCCGGGTGAGCATCTCCCCGGGCCTGGACAGCAGCACGGCGCGCTCCACCACGTTGCGCAATTCGCGCACGTTGCCGGGCCACGCGTAGCCGTGCAGCACCTCGTCCGCGTCCGGGGCCACGCCGGTGGCGGAGCGCTTGAGGCTGCGGTTGAACTGCTCCACGAAGGCCCGCGACAGCTCCGGGATGTCCTCCGGGCGGTCGCGCAGGGGCGGGATGTCGATGGTGAAGCTGTTGAGGCGGTAGAAGAGGTCCGCGCGGAAGCGGCCACCGCGCACCTCCTCGCCCAGGTCCCGGTTGCTCGCGGCCACGACGCGCACGTCCACGTGGCGCACCAGGGTGCCGCCCACCGGGCGCACGTCGCCCGTCTCCAGCACGCGCAAGAGCTTCGCCTGGAGGTTGGGCGTCGTGTTCTCGATCTCATCCAGGAAGATGGTGCCGCCGTTGGCGAGCACGAAGAGGCCCGGGTGGTCCGACACCGCGCCGGTGAAGGCGCCCTTCACGTGGCCGAACAGCTCCGACTCCAGCAGCGTCTCCGTGAGCGCGCCGCAGTCCTGGATGACGAGCGGCAGGTCGCCGCGGCCGCTGAGCCGGTGGAGGATGCGCGCCAGCACCTCCTTGCCGGTGCCCGTCTCGCCCTGCAGCAGCACCGCCACGCGGTGGGGCGCCACGAGGCGCACCATCTCCATCACCCGCTGCATGGCGGGGCTGCGAAAGCCCACGTCCTCCGCGTTGCGGCCCGGGGCTCCCACCGGCGCCTGCGCCAGCGCGCGCTCGCGCAGCAGGTTGCGCTCCAGTTCCAGCGCCATCCGCCACTGCTCGGTGCGGAAGCCATGCTCGCGCCCCGCCTGGAGCACCGACTCGCGCAGGGCCTCCGCCTCCGGGAACGCCCCCAGCGCCCGGTAGATGCGCCCGCTGTTGAAGAGCGCCACCAGCCGCTCCGGCGCGGCCGGCGCGCAGTAGACGATGCGCGAGGCCAGGTCGCTCGGGGGCCCCGCGCCCGAGGGGTCCACCTCCGCGCGCTCGGCGCCCAGGGACTCCACCAGGGCCAGGGCCTGGGCCTCGTCCTGGCCACACACCAGGAGCGCGGCCATGTCCCCGCGCGACAGCAGCGCGTGCGCGTCCTCGGCGTTGGCGGCGAAGTGCGGCGTGGCCACGCCGTCCAGGGCCTGACGCACCGCGCGGGATTCGTCCTCGCTGGCGTAGGCGGCCACCACCTGGAGGTGCGACGTGGACAGGTAGCGTGCCAGCTTCACGCCGTCCGCCGCCTCGAAGGCGCCGAAGCTCACCCCCAGCGCGGTGACGGTGCCCACGCCACCGCCGGTGTCGTGGCGCCAGCGCACCACGCCGTGCACCCGCACGTGGGCGCCGGTGTCCGGCAGCGAGAACGACATCTCCACCGGCTCGTTCTCGTGCGGCCCCTCCGAGGGGCGGCGCGGCGTGGCGATGAGCCCGATGCCCGTCTCGCTGATGTTCACGGACCAGCAGCCATGCAGCGCCGGCTGGGTGACGACCTTCACGTACAGCGGTTTGCGCTCGCTCCGGGGAATCTGCGCGGACACGGGGCGCGTCATGGAGTGCGTCACTCTACCGGCCTCACGGCCGCGGCGCGGCGGGCATCCTGGGAGTCCACGGGCATTCTAGCGCGCGGTTGTGCCTCATTCTCCCGTCAGCGCAAGTCGGCGACACACCGGTGTCGCTGAGACACATCTCCAGGGGCCAGGGGTCCCAAATGCCCTGCCCGGCTGGGGCGCGTCCGCCCCCACACCGCACCACAGCGCGTTCCAGCGGGACGCACCCGTGCTCCAGCGGTGCGCCTCCCACGCGACACACCGTATCGGTGCTCGCGGGAGACTGAAGGATTCCACCCGGGCCGTCTGGAATAGATGTCTGTCTTTCACTTCGTACCTGCACGGCAGGCAGGCGTGCTCAGCTTCGCTTGTGTTCGAAATAGAACTTCGATATTCCAATTGTCACCTTGGAGCACGGCAGCGAATCCCCTGCTGCCGGACGGAGTCAAAAACACTCGAAACACCGCTGGTCTCCCTCTGACGCCAGGGCCCTGTCGCACAGGTCCCGGAGCGCGGAAGGCGACTGCCCGCCGCAAAGCCAGACATCCCCGGTCGTGCTCCTGTCTTCCTGTCTGGGAGCACGGCGTTTTCACTGCCTGTCCTTTCCCCCTGGGCCACCCCTTGAAGAAAACCCTTCTCCTGGTTGAAACGTTGTTTGTCCTGGGCGCCGTCGGCTGCGGCGCACCGGAAGACTCCCTTCCGGAGGACCGTCTGCCTACGCTGTCCGCGTCGGACGAAGACCTCGCCACCAGCGGCTGCACCCAGCTCACCCCCAGCAGCGTGAAAGCCAGCGGTGACGACGGCGCCGGCAGCGTCGCGGCCAACAGCATGGATGACAAGCTGGACACACGCTGGAGCAGCCTGGGGAAGGGCCAGTGGATCGACTACGACCTGGGCGCGACGAAGGGCCTGGGCGGGGTGTCCGTGGCGTGGCACCAGGGCAACACGCGCATCAACACCTTCACGGTGTCGGTGTCGCCGGACGGCATGAGCTACACGCAGGTGTACAGCGGCAAGAGCCTGGGCACGACGACGGCGGCGGAGACGTACTCCTTCACCCCGGTGAACACGCGCCGGGTGCGCATCTCCGTGCAGGGCAACAACCTCAACGACTGGGCCAGCATCGCGGAGGCGCGTCCGTGCGCCGGCACGGTGAACCCGGCCCCCACGCCCGGCGGCATCGTGTGGCGCGGCGACTTCGAGTCGGGGGACCGCGCCCAGTGGGACGGCACGCAGATGGTCAGCTCGGACCGGCTGCAGGTGATCCCCTCGCCGGTGCGCGAGGGCGGCTACGCCCTCAAGGCCACGGTGAAGCAGGGCGATGATCCCATCAACTCCAGCGGCAACCGCAATGAGATCTTCAAGCAGACCAAGGAGGCCGCGGGCTCCGAGTACTGGTACCGCTGGAGCACGCGCTTCGCGTCGGACTTCCCCAGCGTCAACACCTGGCAGCTCTTCACCCAGTGGCACCACGACGGCTGCTGCGGCTCACCGCCGGTGGAGTTCTACGTCTACGGCGAGGAGATGCGGCTCAACATCGGCGGGGACCCGGGCGTCATCGTCTGGAAGACGCCGCTGGTGCGCAACGCGTGGCACGACTTCATCTTCCACGTGAAGTGGTCGTCCAACTCCTCCGTGGGCTTCGTGGAGCTGTACTACGACGGCAACCTGGTGCTGCCCAAGCGCTACATCGCGACGCAGTACTCCGGGATGCTCAACTACCTGAAGATCGGCCTGTACCGGAACGACACCGTGGCGCCGGTGGGCGTCGTCTACCACGACGGCTGGGTGATGGGCCGCACCAAGGCGGACGTGCTGGACGCGAACTACCAGCTCAAGTGAGACACCGGCCGCGTGCCCCGGTAGGCGCCGGGGCACGCGGCGGGATAGACTTTCCGGCCCACCCCGGAGGAGTCGCATCCATGCGCGCATGCGCCCTGTTGACCGCCGCAACCCTGCTGTCGGCCTGTTCGACGACGTATGCCATTCCCAAGTCGGAGCTGATGCGACTGGACGGCTTCAAGGACGACAACGCGGCGCTGCTGAAGGAGCTGGGGGACGTGATGCTCAACCGTCCCAATGATCGCAGCCGCACGGTGCGCGACGTGGACGGCGACCCGCACAAGTTCACCGCGGACACGCCGCTGGCGCTGGTGGGCCCCCCGAAGGAGCCGGAGGACGCGCGCTTCAGGACGGAGGCGCAGCGCTTCATCGCCCTGAGCGTGGACACCACCCGCTTCGTGGGCGTGCCCATCAAGCCGGACAGCGAGCCCCTCTCCGTGCAGATGGCGGAGGTGGACCACGGCACGCTGCGCAAGTTCAGCCTGGGCAAGACGCTGCTCTTGACGGGCGGCATCGGCCTCGTGGTGCTCGCGTCGGTGGTGACGGTGGGCCTGCTCATCGACCCCACGACGGATGGCGGCGGCGGCGGAGGCGGCATCGACTTCGACTCCGTGCCGGAGCGCGGCCTCCGGTTCTGACGGACGCCGCGTCAGCGCGCGTCCGGGCGCTGGCGCAAGAGGCCCTCCTGCGCCACGGAGGCCACGAGCCGCCCGTCGCGGGTGAAGACGTGCCCGCGCGCGAGCCCCCGCGCGTTGCCCGTCCAGGGGCTCTCCATGGAGTAGAGCAGCCAGTCGTTGACCTTCAGGTCGCCGTGGAACCACAGCGCGTGGTCCAGGCTGGCCATCTGGAAGCCGGGGCGCAGGAACGTCACCGCGTGCGGCTGGAGCGCGGTGCCCAGCAGGTTGAAGTCGCTGGCGTACGCGAGCACGTAGCGGTGCACCTGGGGCTCGTCCGGCAGGCTGCCGTCGGCGCGGAACCAGACGTGCTTCACCGGCTCCGCGGCCTTCGGCTCGAAGGGGTCCACGTACGTCACCGGGCGCATTTCAATCGGCTTGGCGGAGAGGAACTTCTCCCGCAGGCGCTCCGACATGCGGTCCGCGTGGCGGCCCAGCAGCTCCAGGTCCGTGGGCAGGGACTCCGGGGGCGGCACGTCCGGCATGGTGGCCTGGTGCGTGAAGCCGGGCTCATCCGCCTGGAAGGACGCCATCAGCGTGAAGATGGGCTGGCCCTTCTGGATGGCGACGACGCGACGGGTGGTGAAGCTGCCGCCGTCGCGCACCCGGTCCACGGTGTAGACGACGGGCAGCCCCGCGTCCCCGGGGCGCAGGAAGTAGCCGTGCAGCGAGTGCACCGTGCGGGCGGGCTCCACCGTCTGGCTGGCGGCCGACACCGACTGGCCCAGCACCTGCCCTCCGAAGAGCTGGCGGAACCCCAGGTCCTGGCTGGCGCCACGGAACAGGTTCTCCTCGATGGGTTCCAGCTTGAGGAGCCCCAACAGCTCGTCCAGCACTCGGCTCATGTCGTCCTCCCGGTTTGACGCACCCCGTCTCTACTCCAGCCCCCGCCCTCCGCGCGCGGGCCAATGTAGAGTGCGTCGCCTTTCCCCTCGCGGAGGCGCCCGTGGGCCCGTTCCCCCTGCCCGAAGCCGTCCGGCGACATCCGGTGGCCTGGAGCCTGGCCGCCACCTTCGCCGCGAGCCTGCTCCTGCGCGGGCTGTACCTGGCGGGCGCTCCGGACCGGGACTGGCCCTTCTCCATCTTCTTCGCGGGCGACGCGCGCTTCTTCCACACCGCCGCCCTGGAGCTCGCGCGCGGCCAGGAGGGCGCGGCCACCCTGCCCTACCACCCGCCCCTGTTCCCCGCGCTGCTCGGCGCGCTGTACCGCGTGCTGGGCGAACCCCGGGGCAGCGCGCTGCCGTACAAGTGGGTGCTCGCCGGCCTGGGCTCCGCCACGGTGGCCCTGTGTCATTTGTGGTGGCGCAAGCTGCTGGGCTGGACGTGGAGCTTCGTCGCCGCGGGCCTGTACGCCGCGAGCTTCGGGTGGCTGGTGCTGTCCACCACGTACAGCAATGAAACACTGTCAGCGCTGTGGCTGTGTTTCACCTGCGCGCTGGTGCTCCGGGGCAACACCCTGTCGTGGCCCGCCGCCGTGGGACTGGGAGTGGTGATGGGCCTGGGCACGCTCACCCGCGCCGAGCACCTGGGGCTGTGGCCCTTCCTCCTCTTCTACGCGTGGAGGGCCCGCGCGCGCGTCGACTCCTCGAAGCCCGCAACGAAGCCCGCAACGAAGCCTGAAGTGGGGCCCTGGGCGCTGCGGTGGGCGGTGGCGGTGGGCGTGTCGCTGCTCATCCTGGTGCCGGGGGCGCTGCGCAACCTGGGCACGATGCGGGAATTGAACGCGCGCGCCCCGCTCCTGGAGCCGCTGCCGGAGTGGGTGCCCGTCACCGTGTACGGGCCGCTCAACTTCGCGATGGCGAACCACGCGGGCGCCACGGGCGGCTTCACCCCCGCGCTCATCAACCAGGGCGGGAACAACGGGCAGCTGGAGCCCTCCCGCCCCGAGCACCGGCGCCTGCTGCTGCACGGCTACGCGGAGGGACTGCGGTGGATGGCGGAAGCGCCCGGCGACGCGGCCCGGCTCTTGTCGCGCAAGCTGGACCTGTGGCTGGACGGCCTGCGCCTCGGCTTCGGCGTGTCGAACGTGCCCGGTGGGCTCGTGGGCGAACGGGCTCCGGTGGACGTGTTCGTCCCGGATGCGGGCTTCCTCAAGTGGCCGCTCGCCGCGCTGCTCCTCGCCGGGATGCTGCTGTCCCTGAGGACCGCGTTCGCGCCCTTCCAGCTGCTCGCGCTGGTGGTGCTGCACCGGCTGCTCGTCACCCTCGCGTTCTTCGGCTACGCGCGCGGAATGCTCGTGGTGTTCCCCGCCCTCCTGCCCCTGCTGGTGCTGCCGCTGTCGGTGCTGGCGCGGCGCCACGCGGCCGTCGCCCGGGGCCTGCCGATGGTTTTCGGGGGGTTGCTGCTGGTCCTGTGGATTGAGGCCGCCGTCCTCGCCACGCGCAACCTGCCTCGGCGCTTCATGGCCAGCGGCAGCACCGACGCCGTCAATGGCAAGCTCCTCCAGGACGACCGCGTCCGCCTCTGGCCCCAACCCTGAGCGACTTCTGGTGGAATACTCCGAGCGGATAGGAAAACTCCGGGAGTGAACATCCGGCGAGTGAACATTTCAACCCCCTGGAATCACGAAATTTTCCCAATTTCGACCTTAATCAGGAATAGCCGCAATTCATTTTTAAAAGGCCCATGAACTAAAGCAGACAGCGCTCCGCCCCGGAGCCCGTCGGTCCCGTTCGACGGATTCATCCGAGGAGACGTGCATGCGCCCCCTGCGGTCCGCAATCTGTTGTCTTGCCCTCCTGGTCTCATCCACGACGTTCGCGCTCCAACCCCCCAAGCCCGCGCAGCCGGGCGCTGTGGCACAGAAAGCGTTCTTCAAGCCAGAGCTGTACCTGCCCATCCAGAACGTGCCGTTGGAGAAGGCGCGCACGCTGATGCCGCGCGTGGGCGCGGACCGGTGGAACAACTTCCTCACGCGCAACGGCGGCGCGGTGCAGGTGTACCTGGATCCGCTGACGGGCTCGCCCACCGGCATCCAGGGCAGCTTCCCGCTGATCCCCGGTGACGGCTTCCGCAACGGCATCACGCTCAACGACGTGCGCCAGGGACTGGGCCGTTCGGTGGGCAGCGTGGACGAATCGGTGGTCGGTGAGCTCGTCTTCAAGTTCATCGCGGACAACCAGGACGCGCTCGGCGTGGACCTGATGCAGTTGGGCGCGCCGCGCGTGACGGCGGTGACGGAGACCCTGTGGCAGGTGCACATCCCGCAGGTGGTGCGGGGCGTGCCGGTGCGCCACGGCCGGCTGGCGGCGACCATCAGCCACGGCAACCTCATCCTGCTGGGCGCGGAGGCGTGGTCCAACGTGGCCATCGACGTGAAGCCCACGCTGGCGGCGTCGCAGGCGCTGACCGCGGGCAGCACGTTCCTGGGCCAGACGCTGTCGCCCACCAGCCTGTGGCAGCAGCCCATGCTGGAGGTCGCCCCGTTCGCGCGCGAGGGCGCGGCGTTCGGCCAGGGCTATGGCCACGCGCTGGTGTGGAGCTACGGCTTCTCCAACCCCGGTGAGAACGAGCGCTGGAAGGTGACGGTGGACGCGAACTCCGGCGAAGTGCTCGCCGTGGAGGACGACAACCACTACTTCGACGCGCAGCTGAAGGGCGGCGTGTACCCGTCCACCAACATCGGCACCTGCGCGGCGAATACGACGTGCGGCACGATGCAGCCCAACTCCCCCATGCCGTGGGCGAACACCAACTTCGCGGCGCCCAACAACTTCACCGACGGCGCGGGCATCTACAACTACAGCGCGGGCTCCGTCACCACGACGCTCGCCGGCAAGTACGTGAAGATCGCCGACAGCTGCGGCGCCATCAGCGTCAGCTCCTCCACGGGCAGCATCGACCTGGCGGGCGTGAACAACGACCACGACTGCACGGTGCCCGCGGGCACCTCCGCGGGCAACACCCCGGCGGCGCGCTCCAGCTTCTACGAGCTGAACAAGATCAAGGAGGTCGCTCGCGGCTGGCTGCCCACCAACACCTGGCTGGGCGGACAGCTGACCTCCAACGTCAACCTCTCCAGCACCTGCAACGCCTTCTGGAACGGCAGCACGGTGAACTTCTACAAGAGCGGCGGCGGGTGTCGGAACACCGGTGAGATTGGCGCCGTGTTCGACCACGAGTGGGGCCATGGCATGGACAACTTCGACGCCAACGGCTCGCTGTCCAACTCCAGCGAGGGCTACGCGGACATCGCGGCCATCCTGCGCCTGCAGACGTCCTGCGTGGGCTACGGCTTCTTCCAGACGACGAACACCGGCTGCGGCCTCACGCCGGACGGCACGGGCTACAACCAGCAGGAGGCCCAGGTGGCCGGCCAGTCGTGGTGCAACACGCGCTGCTCCGGCGTGCGTGACGCGGACTGGGCGGCGAGCGTGCCCAACATCCCGGCCACGCCGCAGAACTTCACCTGCCCCATGTGCAGCTCCGGCAGCGGCCCGTGCAGCAAGCAGGTGCACTGCGCGGCGTCCCCCGTGCGTCAGGCCGCGTGGGACCTGGTGACGCGCGACCTCACCGCGGCGCCCTTCAACTACAACTCCAACGACGCCTTCCTCCTGGGCAACAAGCTGTTCTACCAGGGCTCCGGCAACGTGGGCACGTGGCACGCCTGCAACTGCACCGCCGGCACGTCCGACGGCTGCGGCGCCACCAACGGCTACATGCAGTGGCTGGCCGCGGACGACGACAACGGCAACCTGGCGGACGGCACCCCGCACATGACGGCCATCTACGCGGCGTACAACCGCCACAACATCGCCTGCTCCACGCCCGCCCCCACCAACGGCGGCTGCGCGACGGGCC
>NZ_RAWA01000206.1 GCF_003611675.1 Corallococcus sp. CA053C | reverse complement strand
GGTTGGGGCTCGCCATCGCGCGCAGCCTCGTCACGCTGCACGACGGCGCCATCAGCGCGCACAGCGCGGGCCGGGGACGCGGCAGCACCTTCACCGTGCGCCTGCCCGCGCTGGAGGAGCAGGCCCCGGCCTCCCTGCCCACGCCGGGGCCCGGCGCGCTGGTGTCGCGGGAGCCCACCACCCTGAGCGCCCGCGTGCTCATCGTGGACGACAACCGGGACGCGGCGGACGTGCTCGCGGAGTCGCTCGCGTTCCTCGGCTGCGAGACGCGCGTGGCCTACGACGGCCCCGCGGGCCTGGAGGCCGCGAAGGGCTTCGAGCCGGAGATCGCGCTGCTGGACATCGGCCTGCCGGTGATGGACGGCTACGAGCTGGCGCGGCTGCTGCGTCAGCAGGAGGAGCCCCGCGCGATGAAGCTGGTCGCGGTGACGGGCTATGGCCAGGAGTCGGATCGGCAGCGCTCCAAGGCCGCGGGCTTCGACGCGCACCTGGTGAAGCCGCTGCACTTCGAGACGCTGGAGACGCTGCTCAAGAACCTCACCGGCACCTGAGCCCCTGAGCCAGGGCCGCCTCCCATGCGGCCGGGCTTGCGGGCGTCCGCCACGGGACGTCCCCTGGCGGGAAGCCGGGCGAAGGAGGGGGGAAGGGCCTTATGCTCCGGCCCGACATGCCCACTGCTTCCACGACCCCCGCCAACGTGGCGGACGGCGGCCTCTTCTGCGAGCTGTACTGGGGGACCTCCCTGGCGGAGGCCTGGAGCTACGGGCCCGAACTGAGCCAGGTCCACGCCGCGCCCGACGAGACGGCCCCCCTGCCCCTCTACGGCTTCACGCTGCCGGAGGAGCCCTTCCTCCTGGCCGAGCGCACCCCGAAGGGCTGGCGCATCCACGTGCCGCCGTCGGCTCGCGTGGAGAAGAGCCTCAAGGGCGACGACTTCCACCCCGTGACGCCGGAGGAGCTGACCGGCGCGCCGGGCCGCGCTTCGCTGGAGCTGGGCGAGGGCGTGACGCTGCGCCTGGTGGAGGGAGAGCTGCGGCTGCTCGTGCAGCCCTCGGTGGTGAAGGAGCGCGCGGGCCGCTTCCGCGTGCGCGACGTGGCGTGGCTCATCACCGTGGCCATCCTCTTCCTGAGCGCGCCCATCGCATTCCTCACCATGGGGCCGGACCCCGCGCGCATCGCCGCGAACAACGCGCGCGCGCTCCAGTCCGCCCACGACAAGGAGGAGGCGCGGCGCAAGACGCTCGGGTTGGATCAACCGATGCGCCCCCTGACGGAGCAGGAGAAGGCCACGCGCCAGCAGGACGGCGGCGCGCGCGTCAACGTCCCCGCGAGCTTCGGCGTGCGCTAGGGCGGCTTCAGGGCCCCAGCCCCACCCAGACCTCGCCGTCCTCGAAGAACTCCTTCTTCCAGATGGGCACGTCCTGCTTGAGCCGCTCGATGGCGTGCTCACAGCCGCGGAAGGCCTCCTGGCGGTGCGCGGCGGACGCGGCGATGACCACCGCCAGCTCGCCCGGCACCAGCGTACCCACGCGGTGCATGATGGCCAGCCGCGTGCCCGGCCATCGCGTCGCGACCTCCTGGCCAATCTCCGCGAGCTTCGCCTCCGCCATGGGCGCGTAGGCCTCGTACTCCAGCCGCAGCACACGCCGACCCTTCGTCTGGTTGCGCACCGCGCCGGAGAACGTGACGAGCCCGCCGGCCGCCTCGCCCGCCACCGCATCCACCACCTGCGAGAGCACGAGCGGCCGGTCCACGACAGCGAACAGGCCCGGTGAGCCCCCGGCCACGGGCGGAATCAACGCCAGCTCCGCGTCCTGCGGCACCGGCGCGTCCAGGCCCACGAACTGCTGCTGCACCGCCACGCGCAGGTGCGGCAGGAGCGGCGTCAGCGCCGGGTGCCGCTGGGCGAGCAGCGCCAGCACTTCCGACACGCGCGAGCCTGCGGGCACGTCCAGGGACTCCCGCGACACACCCGCGCGCTCACGGGCCGCGGCGAAGTACAGCACGGTGACGGCCATGGCCTGGGTGCCCTTCCCTTCTGACGGCTAGCGCTCGCGCAACACGACGCGGCCCTGGAGGCGGCCTCCGCCTTCGGCCGGAGCGAAGTCGAGGAACCCGTACTCCAGCGGGGTCAGCCGCTCCAACAGCGCCCCGACGAAGACCTGGCTCGCGAGCAGCTGGCCCTGCGGCACGCCCGGCACCGAGCGCGCGCTCGCGAGGTCCGAGCGCAGCCGGCCCAGGTCCACCATCAGCGACAGGTGCCCCGGACCGAACGCCTCGGCGCCGAAGCGCGTGCGCAGCGTCGCGCCCACGTCGCCCGCCTCACGGCCGGACAGCACCTCGCCCGCCTCCAGCGTCGCGCGCTCCGGCGTGAGCGTGAGCGACACCGGCTGCTCCAACAGCCGCGTGCGGAAGCGCGTGGTGTTCCCCTGCGCCTCCTTCTGGAAGACGAGCGCGTTGTCCTGGAGCTGCTTCTGGACGAGCTGGAGCACCGGCGCCACCGACGTGAGCCCCGCCTCCATCACCACCGTGCCCTTGGGCGCCGGGCGCTGGTCGCGGATGAAGCTCTGGAAGAACGCCGCCGCGTCGAAGTACACGAGCATCGCCACGTCGCCACGCAGCGCCTTCAGCAAGGCCTCCGCGTCCAGCCCCTGCGTGCGCCAGCGCTCCAGCGTCTTCTGGCGCCGGGGCGAACCCGGCGAGCCGAACACCAGCCGCGCCAATTCCTCTGGAGGCACGGAGAGCTGCGCCGCCGCCACCGGCCCCGCCGCCGCGCGCCCGAGCAGCGCCGAGGCCGGGCCCCGCGTCGCGCCCAAGAGCGGCCGCGAGGACGACAGGAAGCCGTCCAGCTCCACCTGGTCCGCCTGCACCGCCAGCGCGCCGAAGAAGCCGCGCACCGGCATGTCCTCCTTGTCCGCCTCCGACACCGGCGGCGCCGAGAAGAGGAACACGCTGCCGTCGCGCACCTTGCCGCGCAGCTCCGACAGCAGCGCGTGCTCCGACACGCCCGGCCCCGACTGGGCCTCCACCTTGCGGCGCACGAGGTTCACGTCCGGCGACTCCACCGCCAGCGCCTTCACCGGCTCCCCGGGTTCGGGGGGCTCCGGCGAGTCCGGCACCGCGAGGTACACGTAGCCCCGGTCCGCGAACAGCAGCATCGGATTGCCACCGTCCACCGGCTCCACGCGCGCGCTGCCGTCCTCCTGGGGCAGCACCCGGTGGCCCGCGTCGCGCAGCTCCCGCGACACCGCCGCCAGCGCCGCGCGCGAGTCCGTCACGCCCAGGAGCGCCACCACGCCGTCGAAGTCCGGCACTAGGAAGAAGCCGAAGCCCTCCTCGGGGTCCACCTCCGTGGGGCCCCCCGTAAGGCTGCGCAGGAGCAGCGGCACGAGCGGCGCGTCCTCCAGCATGGCCCGGGCGTTGCGCGCGCCCACCAGCCGCTCGTAGAAGTCCACCAGCCCCTCCACGTTGCCGCGGAGGCGGGGCACCCAGAGCACCGTCTGCGCATCCGCCGGCACCGCGCGCAGCACCGGCCGAGGCACCACGGTGAGCACCACCCGGGCCAGCTCCTTCTGCCCGTCCAGCGCGCGCACCGTGTAGCGGCCCGCCGTGGCCCACGCGTGGCGCACGCCCGCCGCCGTCTGGAGCGGCGTCTGGTCCCCGAAGTCCCAGGTGACGACAGGTGCCTTCGGGGACTCGGTGCCGAACGCCTCCGGCACGCCCGCCTCCACCGTCCGCTCCGGGCCCAGGTCGGGCCGCACGCCGTGACAGCCGGCCACCCCCCACGCCAGGGCGACCGTCAGCAGGAGGAGCGGCAGGGAAGTCGGGAGCGCGCGGGGACGGGACGCCATGGGCGTTCCGTTAGTAATCCAACGCCAGCCCGAACATCCAGCGCCGGCTGCCCAGGTTCAGGCCCTTGCCGCCAAAGTTGTTCACTTCCGCGTAGGTGTACTCGGCGAAGAGGTACGAGTGGTTCACGCCCAGGTCGGAGTCGAAGTCGCGCGCGAAGCGAGGCTCCAGCACGTCCAGGAGGAACGACACGCCGGCGGTGGCCGCGTAGCCCCACTTGCCGCCGCTGGCCTTGGAGCCCTCCACCACTTCGGTGGCGCTGCCCTTGGTCATCCACCACGGCGAATAGACGAGCCCCAGCTTGGCGTACGGCACCAGCGGCACGCCCCATTTGAAGGCGGCGTAGTCAAACTTGTAGAAGCCGTTGAGTTGCAGGGGCAGCACCTTCAGCGCCGCCTTGTCCGCCGCCTGCGTCCCGTCCTCCAGCAGCGCGTTGCCGTACTTCTCCGCGTAGCCGGCCGACAGGCCCAGGCCCGCCGTGCCGATGCCCTGGTAGAAGAAGCGCTGGAACTCCAGCTCGATGAGGAGCAGCGACGCGTCCCCGAACGTGTCCTTGTAGGGCGTCCTGCCCTCGAGGGCCTTCTCCGTGTCGATGCGCGGCAGGTAGCCGCCACCCCGGAAGATGATGGCGCCGGTGCGAGGAGAGCGCGTGGGGATCGTCACCTCCTGCGCCACCGCCGGAACCGCCAAGAGAAGCGCCGCGACTCCCAAGCCCACTGCCGTGCTGCTCATGACACCTTCCTCCGATTCGACAACCAGATGCCCAGCGCGGCCAGCACCGCACCGCCCGCGATGCCTCCGCCGGTCGCGGCACAACCTCCGCGCTCCTCGCCGCCGGCATCCACGTACGCATCGAACAAGCCGTTGCTCTTGACGGGCGTGCCTTCCGCCGCGTCGGACAGTTCACTGCCGTTGCCCGCTTCGTCGATGATCTTGGCCTGGACCCGGTACGTCACCCCGTTGATCAGCCCGTCCGCCACCACGTTCCCCTCCCCGGCCGCCTTGCGGAAGCTGAGCGTGGGGCCCACCGGCTCCGGGGCCACCGAGCCCGCGTCCACGACCTCCCCCGCATCCACGACCTCGCCCGCGTCGACCCCGGCGTCCTCGTCCGGCAGCGACCCACCGTCCGCGGTCGTCAGCGCCGTGACCTCCACGACGACGGTGGACTTCGTCTCCGCGCCGTCCACCTGGACCGACAGCGCCGAGTCCCGGGCGATGACCTGCCCGATGGACGGCTTCGAGGGCGGCGCGGGGTCGAACTTCACCACGAAGGCGGGGGACCCCACACTGGAGAAGGTCGACGAGCAGGACACGTCGTAGACGCTCGCGAACGTCTTCGCGGACGCGCACAGGTTGAAGCTGATCTCACTGGTCTGCGTCGCGCACGTCGTCGGGGTCGCCAGCGCCGCGAGCACGTCCTGCACGGTGAAGGACAGCGTGCCCGAGGCCGTCGTGTCCGAGATGGTCGCGAGCTTCAGGTCCGTCACCGTGGGCTCCGACCCGCAGCTGGACCTGGAGACATAGAAGAACAGGCTTCCTCCCGTGCACAGGTTCCCCGTGCGGGACCAGGAGAAGCGCACCGGCGTGGTGCAGTCCGCCTTGGGCGTCAGCACGGTCGTTCCCGAGGTGGTCGACGTCGTCGTGAACGTCACCGCGGTCCCTGTCGTCTGGGCCACGGCCGTGGAGGCGAACAGCAGGAGGGCGGCAAGGGGGAGGCGCATGGATGGTGCGGAAGGCTAGCAAGGGCGGGGCCACCGACAAGCCCCGGCCGGATGGCCCGTTCAGCGGGAAAACCCCCGGGTTCGCGCGCCAAACAGACACGGCGTCCCCAGGGGCTCTGCCAAATTGTCAGGCGGGGCGCTCGGAGAGCTTGAGGCCGGCGTCCACCAGGTGGGAGGCGGCCCGGCCGGCGTTGTCCACCGAAGCGAAGAGGGTCACCCACTCCGGGGCCTGGGGGAAGGCGCGCACCCGGCCCACGTGGACGGCCGGGTCGCTCATCACCAGCATGGGCATGGGGTAGATGCGCTCGCCGGGGGCGTCCAGCACCTTGAGGGCGGGGGACGTCTTCAAGGCGGCACGCACCTGCTCCACCGGGGCGGGCTTCTTGAGCTGCACGTTCACGCTGAGGCCATGGCCGTGGAAGGTGGGCACCTGCACGGCGGTGCCGGCCAGCACGGGCACCTCGCCCAGGGCGGCGAACAGGCGCGCGGCCTCCAGGGTCCAGCCGCCCTCCTCCTCCGTCCAGGGGGAGTTCACCATGAAGCCGCCCACCTGGGGCACGAGGTTGAAGCCCACGCGGTGGGGGAAGGCCTGCGGCTCCGGCTCGCGGCCGGACAGCAGGTCCGCGGTCTGCTTCTCCAGTTCGGAGATGCCGCGCACGCCCGCGCTGGAGGCGCCCATCAGCGCCGTCACCTGCGCGCGCGCCACGCCGAACGCGCGGCGCAGGGGCTCCACCAGGTGCACGGTGGCGCTGGTGATGATGCCCGGCAGGCACACCACCCGGCCCTTGAAGGTGAAGCCCGGCCCCAGCGCCTCTGTGTTGAAGCCCGGCAGGATGAGGGGCACGTTGCCGTCGCCGCGGAAGGCGTTGCTCGCGTCCACCACCCAGGCGCCCGCGGCCTGCGCGGCCGGGGCCAGCTTGCGGGACGCCTCCGCCGGCGTGGCCAGCAGCACGAGGTGGAGGCCCTTGAAGGCGTCCGCCGTGGCCAACTCCACCTCCAGCGTGTCCTCGCCGTACTCCACCTCCAGGCCCTTGGAGCGCTCCGAGCCGAAGGCCTGCACCTGCTCCATCGGCACGTCGCGCGCGTACAGCGCGGCCAGCACCTCGCGGCCCACCACGCCCGTGGCGCCCACCACGCCGATCCGAAGGTTCTCTCTCATGACCGAGTCCTTTACGTCACCGCCCCCACGGGCGCGAGCACCACGAGCAGGGGCAGGCCCGCGGACGTTCAGTCTTCGGTTCAGTCTTCCTTGAGACGCGACGTGGGCACGGGGCCCGGCAGCGGCGGGAACTTGGGGTTGCGCTCCGGCTCCGAGGCCCGGACGTAGTGCGGCTCCAGCGCGAACAGCGCCTGCTGGGAGTACGCGTCCGGAAGCTTCGCCAGCCGGCCCACCTCCACCGCGGACGGGAAGGCCGGCCCGGAGAGGAGCCGGTGGGGCGCGACCCCGTGCTTCTCCAGCGCCTGCCGGTAGTCCGCCAGGGCCGGCCCCAGCGCCACGGCCTCGGGTTCGGCGGCCATGCGCTGCGCCACTTCCTCCGGCGACATCGCCGTCTCCGGCGCCAGCGCCTCCACGGTGTGGCCGGTGCGGCGGTAGGCCCCCAGGTACAGGTCGTCCCGGCGCGCGACGGCGAGGCAGAACAGCGGCACTCCCTCCGGCCCTTCCAGTGCCACCGCCGCCAGCGACGACGCGCCGGCCACCCGCAGGCCCGTGGCGTACGCGAGCGCCTTCACCGTGGCGAGCCCGATGCGCAGGCCCGTGAAGGACCCCGGCCCCAGCCCCACCGCCAGCCCCTCCAGGTCGGTGAGCTTCAGGCCGTGGCGCGCGAGCAGCTCCCCCACGACGCCGGGCAGGGCCTCGCTCTGCTTCTCCGGCGGAAGCACCACCTGATGCTCCACCGCGCGCACGTCATCCCCCTGGCGTTCCACCAGGGCGAGCGACAGCGTCAGCGTGGAGGTGTCCAGCGCGAGCAGCACGGATGACATCCCTTCTTCTTCGTCTTCCGGCTCGCGGTGAGCCGGTCAGGCCGGAACGGCCCAGAGTTCCACCGGCACTTGCGACACGCGCACGCCGCACCGGTACAGCCGCACGCGCGCCAGGCCCTTGTCCAGCATGCCCAGCGTCTTCGCCGCGGCCTTCGACAGGTCGATGATGCGACCGTCCACGAAGGGGCCGCGGTCGTTGACGCGCACCTCCACCTGGAGGCCGTTCTCCATGTTCAGCACCTTCACGCAGGCGCCGAAGCGCTCCGTGCGGTGCGCGGCGGTGAACGCGTTCTGGTTGAACTTCTCCCCGCTCGCCGTGGGCCGGCCGTGCAGGCCCGGACCGTAGAAGGACGCAAGGCCCTCGCCCAGGTACGTGCGCGGCATCTTGTCCCGGCGGGTCACCTTCGGGTCGTCCTTCGCCGCGCCCGAGTCCGTCTCCGGAGGCTGGGGCTTCGCCGCGCGTGACGCGCAGCCAGCGAACATCCCCAGGCCCAGCAGCAGGAGTGCGGTCCGTCCTTGCATCATCACCTCAGGCGACCCCTACCGGGTCACGTCGTTGGTCACGGCGAGCAGCATGAGCAGGATGAGCAACGCCAGGCCCACCATGTTCGCCACTTCGCGCACGCGCACGGGGATGGGGCGGCGGCGGATGCCCTCCCACGCGGCGGACAGCAGGTGGAAGCCATCCAGCACCGGGATGGGCAGCAGGTTCATCACGCCCAGGTTGATGGAGATGATGGCCATCAGGTTGAGGAAGCTGTCCATGCCCTGCTCGGCGCTCTTCGCGGCGAGCTGGTACATCATGATGGGGCCGCCGATGGTGCTCGGCGACACCTTGCCAATCACCAGCCCGCCCAGCACCTGCACCATCTGCCCGACAATCTTCGGGACGATGAGCGCGGCCTCCTTGAAGGCGGCCACCGGGCCCAGGTCGATGGTCACCTTCTCCACCGGCGGCAGGTCCGCGCTGCTGAAGCTCCAGGGGCGCACGCCGAACACCAGCGGCGCGCTCGTCTGGCCGTAGTCGTCGCGCGTCTTGAGCGGCGCCTGCGCCAGCTTCTCCGTGCGCTCGCCCTGGGCCCCGCGCCACGTCAGCGTGAAGGGCTGGGCCTGCAGGCCGTTGAGCACCGTCGCCAGCTTGTTGAAGGACTTCAGCGGCGTGCCGTTGATGGCCACGATGCGGTCCCCCGGCTGGAGGCCCGCGCCTTCCGCCACGCTGCCGGACGCCACCGACGCGACGTAGAGGTCCACCGGCTCCGCGCCCAGCGCCGCCGGGCCCTCGCCGGCCTGACGCGGCAGGGACACGTCCACCACCTCCGGCATCCGGCCGGAGACGACGCCCACCGTCATGGGGGCGAGCCGCGCGACCTTCAACGCCAGCGGCGAGCCCTCCGGCACCTTGCCCACTTCACGGTAGAGGGCCGCTTCGTCCTGCACGTGCACGCCGTTGACGGACAGCACCCGGTCAAAGCTCTTGAGGCCCGCGTTCGCCGAGGCCGAGTCCGCGAGCACGCCCACCACGGGGGGCTGCGGATAGGGGCTCACGCCAATCATCCCGCGCTCGACGGTGTCCACCGGGGACACTTCCGAGCTGCGCTCCGGCGTCACCTGCACCACGCGCTGCTGGCCGTCGCGCTCCAGGGTGATGGGCACGGGGCGCTCGAACTTGCCGACGAAGGCGTCGCGCATGTCGTCGAAGGTGCGGACGGGCTCGCCCTCCACCGCGACGATGCGATCTCCCGGGCGGATGCCCGCGGCGGCGGCGGCCATGTCCGGCGACACCATGCCCACGCGCGTGGACAGCGTCTCCTGGGGCCCGAGGAAGACGAAGAAGTAGACGAAGATGGGGAACAGCAGGTTGAAGGCCGGGCCCGCCAGCACGATGAGGCCGCGCTTCCAGGGCGGCTGCGCCAGGAAGCCCCGGGCCGCCTCTTCCGGCGGCAGCTCCTCATGGGGCAGGTCACCGGCCATCTTCACGAAGCCGCCCAGGGGCAGCAGCGCCACCTGGTACTCCGTCTCACCCTTGGTGAAGCCGATGATCTTCGGCCCGAACCCGATGGAGAACTTGAGGACCTTCACCCCACAGGCCTTGGCCACGAGGAAGTGGCCGAGCTCGTGCACCGTGACGAGCACACCCAGCAGGAGGATGAAGAACCCGAGGTTCTGGAGCATGGGCCCAACAGTAATCGCGCCCCCCGGCACGGACAACGCGCAACAACGGTCGCGTGGCAGACGGGCAGGCGCGAAAACGGGCACTTACGGCAGCAGGTGCCTCACGAACTGCACATAGACGAACACCAGCGGCGCGTTGAACACGAGCGCGTCGATGCGATCCAACACGCCGCCATGTCCGGGAATGAGCTTTCCGGAGTCCTTCACGCCGTAGGCGCGCTTGAGCATGGACTCGCACAGGTCGCCCACGGGGCCCAGCAGGCCGCCGAAGAAACCCAGCAGCACACAGTCCCACACGGTGAAGACGGGGAAGAAGAAGCCCCGGGCGACGAACATGCCCAGCACCGAGCCGACCATGCCGCCGAAGAAGCCCTCCCACGTCTTGTTCGGGCTCACCGTGGGGTAGAGCTTGTGCTTCCCGAGGAAGCGCCCCGCGAAGTACGCCAGCGTGTCGTTGGCCCAGGTGATGGTGAGCGCGCAGATGACCCACGCGAGCCCGTCGTCCGGGAGCAGCCGCAGCGCGGACAGCGCGGTGAGGCCGATGGCGCCGTAGAGGAAGCCCGTGACGAGGTGCGCGGCGCGGACGGGCGCCTCCGCGAGCGAGCCCCGGAACAGGTTGTAGATCCACGCGAAGAAGAAGAAGACGGACGTCACCCAGAAGGCCGTCTCGCCCGTGCGCGCGGCGTCCCGCAGGGGGATGAGCGGCATCAGGAAGGCGGCGGCCATGCCCACCCAGGCGGCGGCGCCCAGGCGCTTCTGGGTGATGAGGTAGTACTCCCCGGTGCAGGCGGCCGCGGCGGCGCCGAGCAGCACCGCGCTGTACCACCCGCCCAGGAACAGCAGCAGGAGCACCAGCGGGAGCAGGGTGAGGCCGGTGACAATCCGGATGAGGAGGTTCTTGTTCTTCTCGTTCACGCCTTGGCCCGCTGGGGTGTGTCGTCCCGGTTCACCTGGGCGGACGTCAGACCGAAGCGGCGCTCACGGCCCTGGTACTGCGACAGGCAGCGCAGGAACTCTTCGGTGCGGAAGTCGGGCCACAGGGCGTCGGTGAAGCACAGCTCGGCGTATGCCAATTGCCAGAGCAGGAAGTTGGAGATCCGCAGCTCGCCGCTGGTGCGCACGACCAGGTCCACCGGGGGCAGCCCGAAGGTCCACAGCCGCGACTCCAGGTCGTGGGCCTCCAGGCGCGCGGGGTCCAGCTCGCCGCGGGCCACGGACTCGGCGAGGGCGCGCGCGGCGCGCAGCAGCTCCTCGCGTCCGCCGTAGGACAGCGCCAGGGTGAGCACCATCCCGGTGTTGTGGGCGGAGTCGGCCATCAGCCGCTCCAGCGGTTCCTTCACGAAGCGGGGCAGCTTCTCCACCTCGCCGATGGCGTTGAGGCGGATGCCGTTGTCCAGGATCTCCGCGCGCTCGGATTCCAGGTACTCGCGCAGCAGGTCCATCAGCCCGGCGACCTCTTCGGCGGGGCGGGCCCAGTTCTGTGAGGAGAAGGCGTAGAGGGTGAGGGCCTGCACACCCACCCGGCGGGCGGTGCGCGTCACCTCCCGGACACTCACACTGCCCTCGCGGTGGCCCTCCAGGCGCGGCTGGCCCCGAAGTTCGGCCCAGCGGCCGTTGCCATCCATGATGATGCCCACATGGCGCGGGAGTGGCCGGGCCTTGACCTGGACCTCGAGGGGAGTGGGCAGCACGGTGGGGCGATCCATGAAGCCGCGCACCCTAGCGGTGGCGCCGCGTCGCGTCCACGGGCGCGTGGCCAGCCGGTCCCCCCACCCTGCTGGCCGGTCGCCTGCCCGGGTTGAACGGTTCATGAAGGGACAGGAGCCTGGATAGAGTGGTCTTCCATGAAAACTCTTCTTGTCCTTCCCTCCTCCCGGATGCTCGGTGGGCTGCTGGGGCTGTGTCTGATGGGGGTGGGGCCGGCGTTCGGGCAGGCAGGCGGGGCGTCGAAGTCTCCCGTCACACACGGGAGCTACTTCGAGGCGGCCCTGGCGGAGACGGCCCGGCTCTACGACGACCTGGAGTACGAGCAGGCGCTCGCCGCGGTGACCCGGGCGAAGCGGCTGGCCCGTGAGGACGGGGAGCGGGCATCGGCGGCCATCTTCGAAGGCATCGTGTTGGCGGACCTGGGCAGGCGCGAGGAGGCGCTGGCCTCCTTCCGGGCGGGGCTGATGCGGGCCCCTGAAGCGCCGCTGCCGGTGAAGGTGTCGCCCAAGGTGGAGAGCGACTTCGAGTCGGTGCGCAAGGAGGTGCAGCGCGACCGTCCCGCGCTCGCGCGTCCGGTGCCTCAGGATGCGCCGGTGCAGCCGACGGTGGAGGTGCCGCCCTCCGTGACGCCGCCGACGGTGGTCGCGACGGCGCCGGAGCCTGCGCCCGGGGTAGACCTGAAGGCGGGGGTGCGGGAGTCGTCGCGGAAGGTGCCGACCCTGTCGTGGGTGCTCCTGGGCACGGGCGTGGCGGCGGGCGGCGTGGGGACCGTGTTCGGGCTCCAGTCGCGCGGCAACGTGAACTCCGCGCGGGAGGCGGAGCTGACCTCCGACGTGAACGGGCATCTGGAAGACGCGCGCGGTCAGGCGCGGGTGGCGAACGTGCTGATTGGCACGGCGGTCGCCGCGGCTGCGGGCGCGGTCACCGCGTACTTCCTGAACGGTGGGCCCGCCCAGACGTCGAAGGTGACGCCGTGAGGGCCTGGGTCGTGGTGACGCTGGGGGCGTGGCTGCTGTGCGGCTGCACCGTGCCCGGAAATGACGACGTCAGCTTGCGGAGGTTCTGCGCAAACGCGGGCCTGGACTTCCAGGACGCGACGTTCAGGCTGACGGATCAAGCGGCCTGCGACCGGGGCATGACCGTGGAGGTCCGGAGTGAAAACTCCAGCCCTGGCTGCGTCCAGGTCTCACTCCAGGATGGCAACAGGCGGCTGCTCGCCTCCACCCAGTTGCTGGGGCCGAGCCAGGTCACGCCGGAGCAACCCCGCGGTCTGCGCATCCTCCTGTCTGAGCCCCAGGGGACCACGTTCCGGCTGCTCGCGGAGTCCTTCCCGGGCAACACCTGCGACGGTGTCCCTTCCTTTCAGGTCCTCCAGTTCGTTGAACTTCCCAAGGGAACCGTTCGCAGCGTCCAGCTCGACGTGTCCCGGAGCGACGCGGATGGGGACGGCCATCCGTCCATCGCCACGGGAGGCATGGACTGCGACGACGCGAACACGGACATCCATCCTGGAGCCGTCGAGCAATGCGATGGCGTGGACAACAACTGCGTGGAGGGCGAGTCGGACGCGCCAGGCATGCGACCGTGGTTCCTGGACGAGGACTCGGATGGCTACGGCAAGACCGTGATGGCGTGCGTGGAACCCGCGGGACTGCTGGCGGACCAGGGCGGCGACTGCGACGACCAGGACCGTTTCATCCATCCCGGCCAGAGTGAGTTCCGCTGTGACGGGCGTGACGACAACTGCGATGACGCGAAGGACGAGGGCCTTCCCATCCTGACGTGGTATCGGGATGCTGATGGTGACGGATATGGCAACGTGACCCAGGCCGTCTTGGCTTGCGCGCAGCCACCTGACCATGTGGCGAAAGCCACTGACTGCGACGACACCAGTGCAGCCATCCGCCCCGAGGTTGCGGAAACCAAAGACCTCAAGGACAACAACTGCAACGGCGCCATTGATGAACGACTCTATCCAGGCCCACGCATGTTCTCCGCAGAGAGAACCAACTATGCGGTAACCGCCGCCGGGACTGTGTGGGGATGGGGCCGCAAAGAAGGCGTTCAACCTCAACACATCTACAAACCGGAACTCCAGAGCATCACATCACTTGCGGTCGGCGACTCTCACGCCCTGGCATTGAGGCAGGACGGAACGGTCATGTCTTGGGGAGATAACTTCTCCGGGCAGCTTGGGAATGGCTCCGAGGAGTCAAATTACCTGCCAGAACGGGTATCGGGACTTGAGGATGTGGTGGCCCTTGCCGCCGGCATGCACCAATCGATGGCGCTCAAACGCGATGGCACTGTTTGGGTGTGGGGCGAAGTGGATGGAATCGCTCACCAGCGGCGTCTGACGCCAGTTCAAGCCCAAGGCATGGCAGGCATCATCGGCATCGTAGCGAAGGGCGCCATTTCAATGGCCTTGAGAGCGGATGGCACTGTCTGGCGTCTCCATGACGTTGGGTCCGGCGTCATCCCATCCCTGGTGCCGGGCATGACCGGGGTCGTGGCTATCGAATCGACCTACAACGATTCCGTGGTTGCACTGAAGGCGGACGGAACCATCTGGGAATGGCGTTACCCAGCCACTTCGCAGGTGCCAAACCTGACGGATGTAACGGCCATTGCCGCCGGTGGAAGCCATGTGCTCGCATTGAAGCAGGACGGCACCGTCTGGGCCTGGCGGGACAACGGGTATGGCCAGCTCGGGGACGGGACGAGGCAGAATCGCGAGGTCCCCACGCAGGTCACAGGTCTCTCGGACGTCGCAGCCCTGGCCGCAGGCGATTCACATTCGCTCGCCGTCAAGCAGGACGGGAGCGTCTGGGGTTGGGGCTACAATTCCTACGGACTGATCGACGATTCAGGCGAGAACATCCTTGTCCCCAAGCAGATAGCGGGTCCAGGAGCCTGGAATCTGACGTCCCCTGTAGCGGCCCCGTCACAAAGGTGAGCGTGCCACGCGCACCATGAGGGGCCAGCCTCGCGGTTCACTCCGTCAGCAGGTTGAGCTTGAAGACGTTGTCCTGCCCCGCCTTCACCTCGAAGGTGCGCGTCAAGTCCTTGCCCAGGTCCTTGTTCACGACCCGCACCTGATGCGAACCTTCCGTGGCCTCCACCGCGGCGAAGGGCGTCTGCCCGAGGCTCTTCCCATCCAGGAACACGCTCGCGTACGGACGGATCCGGAACTCCAGCTTGCCCTTGGGCAGGTCGTTGCGGCGCGAGGTCGCGACCGTCGGGCGTCGCGGAGGAACCTTCGTCGGCGCGGGTGCGGTGGCCACCGTGACCACGCCCGCATCGACCTCCGCTGCCTTCACGACAGGCACGGCCACCACGGGCTCCGGGTCCGGGACGGGGACAACCGGGTCCGGCTGCTTCGCGGGCACCACGCTCTCCGCGACCACGGCAGCGGGCGGAACCTCGGGCGTCACGGCCTTCTCGCCGCGCCCCAGGAACATCCATCCCCCCACGGACGCAAGCAGGCCCACGGCCACGACCGAAGCCACCATCACCCCGCGACGTGAACCGCTCCCCTGCTCCTGCACGGGCGTCACCGGAATGCTCGCGGGCGCGGGCGCGGGCGCGGGCGCGACCGGCGCTGGCGGCTTGCGCACGGGACGCGGCGACGCGAGGGCCTCGGCCAGGAGGCTGCCCGCGGAAGGCGTGGCGGGATCCGTCGCCGCGTCGAGCATGCCCGACGGCACCTCATCCCCTGACGCCGTCATCGCCGGAGCCACCATGGAGCGCCCGTCCTCCGGGCCCTGTCGCGCCGCCGCGCCCCCGCGAACGGGCATCGGCGTCATCAGTCCCTCCCCCGCTCGCGACTCCACCGGACGGGGCGGCGCCTTTTCCTCCATGGCCGGCGCCACCGCCTCACGTCCCTTCGACTCCACGCGCACGGGCGTGGGCACCGGCGCACCGCCCTCGGCCACCTGCGCCACCAGCCGGGCGATCTGATACGCGCCCACCGGTTCGCCCAGCGACAACACGAACCGCTCCAGGTCCGCCTGGAACGCGCGGCAGTCCGGATAGCGCTGCTCCCGGTCCTTCGCGAGCGCCTTCTCCAGGATGCGCTGCATGGCCACCGGAAGATCGGACCGGCGCTCCAACGCGGGCACGAAGGGCTCGAACAGGATGGCCTGCATCATGCTCACGTCCGTCGTCGCCTCGAAGGGGCGCCGGCCGGTGAGCAGCTCGTAGAGCACCATCCCCAGCGCGTACACGTCCACGCGCGCGTCCATGGCCTTCGCCTGGAGCTGCTCCGGTGGCATGTACGCCACCTTGCCCTTCACCACGCCCGTCTGCGTGCGGTGGCTCTGCCCCGCCACCTTGGCGATGCCGAAGTCCACCACCTTCACCGCGCCCTGCCGGGAGACGAGGATGTTCTCCGGGCTGATGTCCCGGTGGATGAGCCCCAGCGGCGCCCCCGTCTCCGGGTCCGCCAGTTCGTGCGCGAACGCCAGCCCCTCCGCCGCCGAGGCCACCAGCTTCGCGCACACGGCCACCGGCAACGGGGCCTGCTGCGCGACCGACTGCTTGATGAGCCGGCGCAGCGTGGGCCCGTCGATGTACTCCATCGCCAGGAAGTAGCTGCCGTCGGCCTCGCCGAAGTCGAAGATCTGCACCACGTTCGGGTGGTCCAGCTGGGCGGCCAGCTTCGCCTCGCCCAGGAACATCTCCACGAACGCCTCGTCCTCCGCCAGGTGCGGCAGGATGCGCTTGAGCACGAGCGTCTTTTCAAAACCCCGGGGGCCGGCGGCCTTCACCAGGAACACCTCGGCCATCCCCCCCGAGGCGAGCTTCCGAACGAGCTGGTACTTCCCCAATTGCATTGAGGGCCAGCTTGCCCAGGATTTTCCGGAAAAGTGAAACGACCTTGAGGGGCGAGCGTCCGCTGGCGCGCAAGGTGTCACCGCGCGTTTGACCGTGACGTGACGTGCTCCGTAGGATCCGCGTCCCCATGCCCCCCAAGGCCATTGGTCCCTACCGCGTGCTGGAGACGCTCGGCAGTGGCGGGGCCGGGACCGTGTATCGGGCCCTGGACCGCCGCAGCAACGACGAGGTCGCGCTGAAGCTCCTGTCGACGGGTCCGTCGCTGGACGACCGCGCGGCTCGGAGACTCGTGCGCGAATTCGAGACCCTGGCGGACCTGTCCCACCCCAACGTGGTGAAGGTCTTCGAGGCCGGCGTCCACGAGGGCTGGCCGTACCTGGCCATGGAGCTCATCGAAGGGCTCACCCTGCGCCAC
>NZ_RAWA01000205.1 GCF_003611675.1 Corallococcus sp. CA053C | reverse complement strand
GCGAAGGCGGACCTCGCGGCCTTCGGGCGCACGCCGTCGGACGCCACGCCCCGCGAGGTCTCCGCGTTCCACGCCTTCTGGGAAGGCATCCCGGCGGAGCGCCAGCTCTCGTTCCTCGGCGCGCTGTCCGTGCTGGAGGGCGTGGCGCGGCACCTCGGGGGCGACACACGCCAGGGGTTGGGGCGGCTCGGCCTGGACAGGACGCGGGCGCGCTTCCTGCTCGTGCACCTGGACGTGGACGTGGAGCACGGCGCGCGGGCCCAGGCGCTCTGCGAGTCGCTCGGTGCGCACGGCCCCGAGCCCCTGCTGGACGGCGCGCGCCAGGCGGCGGACTTCTGGGTCGCCATCCATCGCCGGGCGCTCGCGGAGGCATAGGCCGAGCCCCCGCGGGCCAGCCAGGGTCGAGCCCCTCCGAGTCTGGTTGAGCGAAAAAAACGCCAGGCCGAGCGAGGCGCCCTTGTCCTTCTGAGCCAGGAGGAGGCGCGATTTCCCAGGGTGCCCACGCTGACGGCCACCCTGGGCCTCAAGGGCGAGCGCCCCGTCGGATGGGCTGTCCAAGACGAAGGGGATGCAGGTGGCCTTTGCCCACCCATTGCTGGGCTTTCAGTGGCGAGGAGTACGGGACTTGAACCCGTGGGCAGGGCGATAGGAAACCTCAAGCAGGACGCGCTGTTACCCGCTATCGCCCTGAGTTCCCTCGGGTTCATTATTCCTCCCCGTCCCAACCCGTTCCGGGGTGTGCCCCGTTGAACCACGCTGAAGGGGCACACTGGGGGCACATGCAGCCCAATCAGGTCAATCCGCTCACGGACGCAAGCGGCCAGGGTTCCCCGGTCTCCCAGGGTTCATGAGAAGCCCGTGGGAGGCTGACGGTAGCGTGTGCCCTGGCAAGGCGTGACTGGTGGGGAGGGGCAGGTGAAGGATCGCGGGTGCGCGTACCGGCGGAGACAGCCGGAGGGGGCGGTGCTGTACGAGGCAGTGAGGGACAACCTCGCCACACTGCTTTCTCGTCGCCGTATGTAAGGAGCGAGGGGTGTTCCCTCCTGCAACGCGATGGGCGCACAGGTGACGGCGGTGCACTTGGTGGAGCGGGTGCTGCCGCACGTGCCCTACCGGAAGTGAACGCTGTCTTTTCCGCACTGGGGCCGGTGGGGGCTACTCAAGGATGTGGGACTGCTCTCGGACTGCAGTCAGGTGCGGAGAGGTTTATTTGCAGTCGTCCGCCGGGCGCGTACCCTTTTGGCCTCCCCGAGCGCGAGCCCGTGCCATGAAGCCTGACATCCGCGTCCTCGCCGTCGAAGCCGGCGATCTGCTGAAGTCCGAGACGGCCCTCAACGAGATTGACCGCTTCGGCGCAGCCGTGTTCCGGGTTGCAGTCGAGCCCTTCCCCATGGTGGGCATCACCTCACAGCGGGCGAAGAGCATCTTCAACTGGCTCTGCACCGTTGGGCGCACGGAGATGGAGCCGACGGCTCGCTCTCAGGCGGTGCGCACCTTCCTTCACCAGCTGGCCCACCACAAACCGGAACTGTGCACCAGGCTGGACGATGCACTTCGCCGAGCCAGCTTCGACGTCCCGGGCACCACGGCCGCCCCTCCGGATGTCACTGCGCTCCAGAACGAGGAGCGGGCGAAGCGGCGCGCGCAGTTTGAGCGCACGCGGGGGGCCCTGCTGACGCGCTTCGAGGAACTGGCGACCTCGGGCTTCGCCCAGACGCGCGGCTACGCGCTCCAGGACTTGCTGAATGAGTTGCTCGCCCTGCACCAAGTGCCTGCGGCGAAGAGCTTCACCCGGAGCGAGGGTGGGGAGCAGATTGACGGGGCGTTCGAGTTGGACGGCTGGTACTACCTCGTGGAGTGCCGCTGGCGCCGGAAACCGGCCGATGGGCGGGACCTGGATGGCCTGCTCGGCCAAGTGGCGCGCTCGGGCAGGCAGACGATGGGGCTCTTCCTGTCGATGAACGGCTGGTCGCCGAACGTGGTGCCCCTCCTGAAGCAGAACCCAAACAAGTCCATCCTGCTGACCGACGGGGTCGACCTGCACGCCGTACTGAGCGGTGGCATCTCCTTCCAGGACCTCCTCAGGGCCAAAAGGAAGAGGCTGAACTTGGCGGCCGAGCCCTTCTACCCGTACCGCGAGATTGCGTTGGAGCACGAGGCGTAGGGCGCCCCTCAAGCGAGGGCGGAGCCGGGGCCGCAGGAGGAGAGCGCGTTGGTGGGCGCCAGAGTGGAGGAGTTGCAGAAGGAGCGCACGCCCCACTTGGATTGGGCGGGACTGCTACACAGGCCGTTCGTGCTGGACGTGTTGACCTGCGTTCGGTGTGGAGGTCGGCGCCGGTTGCTGGAGTAACTGACGGCCCTCGACAGGGTAAGCGCCATTCTTGAGCACTTGGCTCTGCCTACGCGGCCGGGGTTCAGATGGTGCCAGCGCAAGGGCTGCCCCAGAGCGCATGGTGTTGCGCCCCAAGCTCTCACGCTGCCGCACAAGCCCACGCCACTGCTGCCTGCCACCTGAGTGGGCCGCATAGGCAGGTGTGTACCCCAAGGGCTGCTCGGCTTCTGAACCTGTTCGGCGCACAGCCAGGAGGCATCCAGCCGCAGCTCTCCTTGGCGTCTATACACCTGCCCACCACCCTCAACACAGCGCGTTACTCGATTAAACACACCTCCATCACATTGGGGGTGTCCACGGAACCGGGGAACTCTCAAAAGAAGGAGCGGGCGCTTATTAGAACGCTCGAGTAAGTTACGCCGCCATGGCGGAAAAGGACTCTAAATACGATCCCCTTGTCATCGAGAAGGTGTTTCCTGCCCCAGCAGCCCTTCTGGTGGACAAGCAACCGGCAGTGAACGTCATGGCGAAGGAATGTCTGTTCGTCTTGGATGCGAACACGCTACTTGCGCCATTTTTAATCGGGAAAGAAAGCTTAAAAGACGTAAAGAAGGTCTTCGCAAGCCTAGTTAGCCAGGATCGCCTATTTCTGCCTGCGCAGGCAGTCCGTGAGTATGCCAAACATCGGGCATCGAAGATCGCGGACATCTACACGCACATTCAGCAGAAGCTTTCCTCTTTGCCGTCCAATCCTCAACCGCTGGCAATTCCCATGTTCGAGGATGTTCCGGCATACACAGCGGTTGGGGAGGGGGCCGACAAAGTGCGCAGTGCGGTTAAGGAGTACAAGTCAAAGCTGCAAGAATTGTTATCTCAAGTTCGGAATTGGCACGGCGACGATCCGGTCAGCACGCTATACGCGAGCATATTTCTTGAGTCTCATGTCATCGAACATGGTAAGAATTTGGAAGACTTGTCAGCCGACCTTGAGCGTCGCACAACCCATGGCATTCCGCCGGGTTTCAAGGACAAGGCGAAGCCGGACGGTGGGATTGGCGACGTGGCCATCTGGCATACAATCCTGAAGTTGGGAAGTGATAGGAAACGTGATGTCATCTTCGTGTCCAACGATGCCAAGCCTGATTGGATGGTCAGAGGGGGGGACGAAGGACTGTTTCCGAAATTTGAATTGATTGCAGAATTCCATCGTACGACAGGACATCGTTTCTGGATACTTCCGTTCGATCGGTTCCTTGAGTTGCTTGGCGCTGCGCCAGGAACTGTAGTTGAGGTCGCGTCCACCACGGATGTCCCGAGCACGTCTTTCGCAACTAAGATAGCCAGTGACTTCCTCGCGGCGCTTGCGAATGTAGAAACACTAGACCTGGATGCCGTATTTCACCGGCTCCATGGTTCAATTATGGCCTTTCTCGGACCTGATGAGTCCGATGAAGACGCAGAGTATGAGTATATACATGACCAGCGTTTCAGTGCACTTGTGAAGCGATTCGGGGATCTTCTATCTGTGTACTTGACGCAAAATGATCTAAAATTTGGACAGCCCAAAACCCTCAAGAGGGTTCTGGCATTGCTGATTCGTATGGATGAATTGAATAGAGAAATCGCCTATCACGCTGCGCGCATGAAGAGGAGTACAACTGAACAGCAGCGTGAACTGCGCGAACTGGCCGAAGAATTCATTGAGCTCCATATGAAGATTACAACTGGGCTTCACTTTTAGACGTCTATACTGGAGGAGCACATTGGGAGTACATGGCGGGCCTTGTTCAATGCTCCGTCTTCGACCCGGCCGGGAATGTGACGCTCCTGTGAGTGACGGTGCGCGGCCCCTACCTCCCACAGCTTGAGGGTACAGGGCAGCCGAGTTGCGCGCGCTCCCCTCGATGCCCACCACGACTGCACCGGCACCATTCGCGGGGATGGGTGCCTTTTTGCCACCGGGTAAGCTCCACTTCTTCCCCGTGGAGTCTACCGGCGACGCCCCCGCCAGCCCCCGGTGTCAGGGAAGTTGTCGCCTCGGATAACGTGCCGAGCTAGCGACGCACTGGGGGTGAGAGCAGGCAGGACGAGGTGCCGTGCACGGATGGGTTCAAGGCTCAGCTGGTGAAGCCGATGGTGGGCTCGGCTTCGGTGAGTGCCGCAGCCTTGCCCCGCCACGCGGTAGTCTCGCAGTTGACGCTGTCGCAGTGGCTGCGCGAAGCAGATGGAGTGGCGGCCATAACGCCTCGTCTTCAGAAAAGAGGCCTGCGCCGAAGAAGTGGACGCCAAGGGAGAGGCTGCGCGTGCTGGCGGCGGCACAGGGCATGAGCAGCGAGGAACCGTGAGCGGTGCTACAGCGCGAGGCGTTTTCCGGGCTGTCCCCACGCCTGATGAAATTCACGCATCCTCTGTTGGAGTTTCGTCCGGGCTGCGCGTCTCGGCGACGGGAGGAGTGATGCCACCTTCGTCGTCCGGTACCTCCAAATCCCAGAGCCTGTCACCTGCCTCTACGAGCGCCCGCTGAACCTCCCTCACCGCGTCTTCACCCGTGTATGACCCCAACTGCGCCAGCCGCGCACGTAAGAGGCCCTCCAACTCCAATGCCGTGGCGAAGCGCTCCGAGGGCTCGGGCTTCAGCAGCGTGTGGAGGATGTCGCGCAGGGGCACAGACAGCCCTTCCGCCGCGCGCTCCACGTCCACGGAGCGGTAGGACATGGCACACCGGATGAGGTCCTCCGCGAAGGGAGGCAGCGTCAGCCCCAGGGAGGCAACGGACGCCGCCAGCACCTTCTCCCGCTCCACCCGCGACAGCCGCGCCTCCACCCCTTCCGCGAGCAGGTGGCCCGGGTCGTAGAGGTGTCGGCCGGTGGCGAACTCCAGCAGCGTCAGCCCCAGGGAGAAGAGGTCCGCCCGCGCGTCCACCTCGTCGCCCAGCAATGCCTCGGGCGCAGCATAGAGGACTTCGCCTTGGGGCCTGGGGAAGGACGTCGCCACGCGTCCCGTCAGCCGGGAGAGGGCCACGCCGAAGTCCGTCATGCGCACCTCGCCGCGTGGCCCCAGGCGGATACGGCCCGGGTTGACGTCACGGTTGACGATGCCCAGCGGCGTGCCCGCTTCATCCGTGCGCGTATGCGCATAATCCAGCACTGCCGCCACCTCCGCACCCACGTAGAGGACGAAGGACTCGGAGAAGTAACGCCCGCAAACTTGGGCCACCGACAGCAACGTGTTGAGGGACAAGCCCTCCAGTTTCTCCATCACCACGCACAGCCCATGTGGCATCTCGACAAGACAATGGACGCGCGCGATGCGCGGGTGCTGAAGGTAGCGCGCGAGCTGCACCTCCTCCTCCAACCGTATCCGCGTGCGCTGGAAGCCTTCGGGCGGCTCTTCGCCTTGCGGCAGCGGGATGCACTTGAGCACCACGCAATCACCCAGCCCTTGGGGCGTTCTGACGAAGGCGAGCAGAACGCGCTCTCCGAGCCGCCCTACTCCCAGGTCCCGGAAGAATTCGTAGGAGGTATCCCCCTGCGTGAAGAGCACGACACCGCTGGAGAGCGGCGGATCAGATGGGTGGGCCATGCGGATACCCCCTTGCGATCGCGCGATAGGAGTTCGCGCGAAGGAATGTGCAAGGTAGGGCTCGCACCGCCCAAGGGGAACGACGCGGCGGGTTCAACGTTTTCCGAAATCCCTCACACTCTGGGTGAGAAGGACCGGGCCTGAATCGTAAACAGGCGTTACGTCGGGCAGACGCCTCAACGCCAACGTTCGACGGCGATGCCGGCCAAATTACGGCGGGTCACGATCTCGCCCGGCTTGGACTCTTCTTCGAGAGTGGGCCAACCGGACTCATTCCGATCTCCCAATTCGATGCAGACCGGCACCCTCTGGCCATTCGGAAGTCGGGCTTCGGTGTAGCGAGCTAACAGCCGGTCCTTGTTCCCCGTCCACAGGTAGCCGGAAAGCAGCGTGCCCTTGGGGAGTGCGGTCACTTCGTCGGTATACACCTCGCCCGTCACAGGCCCCTCGCGGTAGACCCCAAAGTCCCCCATGCCCTTCTGCCGCGCGTCCACCCAGAAGGGGACAGTGGCCTCCCTCTCCATCGCCAGACCGCCGTCCTTCTTCCTGTTGAACATCGCCCGGCGTGCGGCCTCGGGACATTCCGCAGGCTCGGGCCGAACCTGGGCTCCCGGGCACCCCAGCTGGAGGGCGGCTGCGGCCGTCAGGCCCGCGCACGTCTTGAGGAAGCCACCCCATTGCACCGAGGGCCAGCCCTGAGAGACGGCCAAAGGCCTCGGTTTCCCGGCGGAGGGAGCGGGCGGAGACGACATAGGAGCGGGAGCGCGCTTCACGGGAGGACTTTCCTTCGGCTCGGGTGCAGACACGGGAGAGGCTACTTCAGGGGGCGTCATGGCGGGCGCTGGAGGGGGAACAGGTGGCTTCGACGCTGGGGCCTCCTGCCGTGCGGAGGGGGTTACCAGCGCTTGCTGTAACGCCGGACGAGACTCAGAGGGAGTCATGAAGTGCCAGAGCATGAGGCCGCCCACGAGCACGGCGAGCGCCACCACGAAGGCCCCTCGCGTGTTCGCGAGTCCAGGCCGGGCAACCGGGGCGGGCTCGTCCTGCGACAGGGCGGAGGAGGGCGCCTCAGGGGCGAGTTGGATGGGAGGCTTGGGAACGTGGAATGGTTCCCTCCACGCCACTCCCACCTCAGGCAGCAGTGCCGCCAACTCGCGCTTCATCACCTCCGCCATGGGGGCACGCTTCTCCGGGTCCCGGGCAACGAAATGGAGGACAGCCGCGCCCAGGGCCGCAGGCACCCGAGGGTTGAGCGAATGCGGCGCGGGCAACTCCAGCCTGCCCCCCAGGAACATGGCCGGAGATTCACTCCAGGGGCGCGCAACCGTCAGCAGGTCATAGAGGCAGATGCCCAGCGCGTAGACATCATCCGTAGCTCTGAAAGCGTAGCGCGCCTCGGACTCCTCGCCATGCTCGCGCAGGAACTTCGTGGCCTCGGGGGAGCGGTAGCGCCGGGTGCCGGGCGGCAGCGGGGAGTCCGTCAATTCGGGCGCCTGCGCGTAGCTGCCCACCCCGAAGTCCAGCAGGAAGGGCTCGCCGTCGGAGGCACGCACGAGGATGTTGCTCAACTTCAAGTCACGGTGGAACACACCCCGCGCGTGCACGTGGGCCAGGGCGGAGGCGAGCTTGACGAAGAGGGCCACCACCTCGTGCGCCGTGGGGTGCATCTTCTCCATCCACTCGCCCAGCGTGTAGCCCTCCACGTAGTCCTCGACGACGTAGAGCCAGCCCCGTGTCGCGTCGTTCCATCGGCCGTGGGCGTACGTGCGCACGATGTTGGGATGGCCGCTCACCTGGGCCAGGCAGACCATCTCCCGCATCAGGCGCGCGTCCGACTGCTCCGCGTCTCCACTACTGGCGCGGTGCATGGCCATCTTCAGCGCGAAACGCTGGCCCTCCTTCTCCACGAGGTAGACGGCGCCGAAGGAGCCCGAACCCAGGGCCTTCACCACGCGCCATCCATCCACCATCTGCCCGGGCTTCAAGCTGGCGGGAATGAAAAGCAGCATGGCCCGCGCTTCTAGAACACCACGGAGGGGATGAGAAGGCGCCGCCCTCCCGTGCTGTCACGTAGCTCCACCCGGCGTGCGTCGCCCTTGGGCCAGTCTTCGCCACGGAATTCCACTACGACCCGCGCCAGCCCTCCTGGGACGACGTGCGGCTCTCTCATCGTCACCGTGACGGCACTGGAACGGACTGGGGACAGCCGGGCCTCCGTGGGTGTCCAGGGCGCCAACCCTTCATTCGTGACGTCAAGCGAGAGCGCGACCCACCCTTTCCCTCGGAAGACGATGACACGGTCTGCTTTCAGCCCGTCAGTAGGCTTCGTTGGCTGCAATGTGGGCTCGTTCGTCTGGACGCCTTCAGGGCCCATCGTCCCGGCCAAGATCATGCCCGAAGGCCCTGTGGCCGCGCCTCGTGCCCGCAACGAAGCCAATTCGGCATCCTTGCCCGCGCACGCGGAGCGCACCTCGTCCAACTCGGCCTGCACCGCCTCGGCTGTGCGCGGCAACCGGGACACCTGAACCTGAGCATCCACCTGCGTGGCATTGGTGACGAGCGCGAACACCACACGTGCCGGGGACATGCCGTCCGCGAAGGGCACAGTCAGCAGGACGCGCTCACTCGCTGCCACATCGGCCATGGGCTTGATCATGATCAGCCGGTCAGTGGCTACGAGCAGCTCCAAGCGGTCTCTTGCGTCCCCCATCTTCACACCCGCGCGGTCAACAGAGGAGTCGAACTCCAGTGCGGTGAGTGAGCCTGACGCGACATGCAGTTCCACCGGCTTGCCGGTTGCGGACTGGGAGAGCGCGACGCGACGCTGCACCAGCTCACGCCCGCGTAGGATCTCCTGAGCCGTGACGTTCGTTCCCAGCAAGAGAAGGGACAGCAGCAGCAACGGACGGGAAACCAGGAGCACCGGCGGGCAACCTCCGAGAAGACGGCGCCGACCGTAGCAGGTGCCATGGGGGCGCAGGTCTCCGCGCATTCTTCGCACGCGGTCGTTTCGGCAAGGAATCAGGTGGTACGCCGCACATAACGAGGCCCCGCATTTTTCCTGAGAATTTTTCGAGCGTGTGGGACCGCCGAGCAAGCCTTGAAGAGGCCGGGCTCCGGAAATCCGAGCCGGGGGGGAGCCACTCCCGCCCCCCGCCAGGCCGGGCAAGCCGTCCCGCTCCTGAGAAAACGACAGGGCACGTGAGCCAGTCCCAAAAGCCGCAGGCATTTACGCGGGTACGGGAGATTCGAAACATGCTGGAGCTGGTTGAGCAGTACCGGCCCCGCATCATCGAAGCGCTCGCCCGAGAGAACGACGGAGCGAGCGAGCCACTCCCAGGAGGTGCCCCCATTGAACAGGGGAAAGGGAGATTCGAACCATGCTGGAGCTTGTTGAGCAGTACCGACCCCTCATCATCGAAGCGCTCACCAAGGCCTCGCCGCAGGGGCTGACCGTGAAGGAGCTGTGCGCCGCGCTTGGAGCCGGAGAGCAGGTGGTCCGCCGTTGCCTCGCCGCCCTCGTGCTGGCTGGCGTCCTGCGCGAGGCCGCGAAGTACACGCCCGGAGCGCGCGGCGCGGTGCCTCGGGCCTACAGCCTCACCGACGCGAATCGCGAGGGTGAGCCGTGAGCGCCCCCCCAACGCATCCAGGACGCCGCTCCGGCTGTCGGCTCACTGCCCCGCCTCCCGGCACACCGGGGCAAAAAGCGGGGCACCCTCGAACGCGAGAAACGCCCAAGAAATCAACGGTTTGGCGAGCCCCTTTTGCTCACTGCCCCGCCTGCCCCGCCTGTTTCAAAGAAGAGAGAGAGAAAGAGAAGCACATACCCCAGAGAGCAATTGCAGACATTCAACTCCTCTCATTCTCTCCATGCACCACTGCGTGTGTTCCGCTGAAACAGCGGGGCAGCGGGGCAGGTCGCCAGATTCTCTAGTGATTCTCGCTGCTTAAGCCCGCCCCGCTTTCCGCCCCGCCACTCAATCCGCCCCGGTCTTGCACCGGGTGGCCAGCGCAGCAGCCCTTGGGCTCGCCGCGATTCCCTTCTTTTGCCCTCGGATGTCCCTTGGAAGCCTCTGACCCGAACTCGACTCCCTCACTGGAAGCCGCCGCCCTGGAGTACGCGGGGCGCGGTTGGCATGTCTTCCCCTGTTTCGAGCCCGTTCGCGCGCCCTCCGGCGCCCTCGTTTGCGCTTGCCCCAAGGGAGCGGAATGCAGCCAAGCGGGTAAACACCCACGCACACGCAACGGAGTGAAGGACGCCACGACGGACGAGGCCCAGATCCGCGAGTGGTGGCAGCAGTGGCCGTTCGCCAACGTCGCCATCGCCACGGGTGCCCTCTCCGGCGTGGATGTTGTGGACGCGGACGCGAAGGCCGACGGAGTGGCGACCCTCGTGAGGCTGGAGGAGGAGCGAGGCGAGCTGCCCGATACCGTCACGGCCCGCACCAGTGGCGGCGGCTGTCACGTCTACTTCCGCCACGCGGGCATGATGTCGAAGGCTGGCAGCCTCGCGCCCGGTATCGACACCCGGGGCAATGGTGGCTACGTCATCGCTCCCCCGAGCATCCACCGCACGGGAGAGCGCTACGCATGGCTTGAGGGAGCGTCCCCCTCCGAGGTTCCACCCGTCGAAGCGCCACAGTGGGTTCGCGATGCAGCCCAGGCGAAGCGCACGCGGCCCACGCTTGCGAAGGGGGAAGCCGCGGTGAGCATGTGGCAGTCCCCAACCGGGGATGGACTCACCGAATCCCAGCTCTGGACGCGGTGGCACGCGACAAGCGCCACGGAGCATGCGGCGGCGGTGAAGCGCATGAAGCAGGGCCAGCCCTTGTTCCCCGCTGGGCATCATGAAGGGAACCTCTGGGCCTTCCTCTCGTACCTGCGCTTCAAGGCTCCCGAGGCATCGGACGCAACCCTGTTGCGGCTCTTGGCTCCGTCCGTGACGGCGATGAACTGCGCGAAGCACGACACCGCGCATGTTGCGGAGCGCCTCCGACGAATCAATGAGGATTACGGCGCCGCGCTGGCCGAGTCCGTGCTGATCACCGCCGCACTGAGAGGCACGGCCGATTCCCGCCCGTCAACCGGGGCTCCTCCCACCCTCGATGCGCCCTCTGGCGCTGATGGCTGGATGGCAGCTCCGGGCTACGCCATCTACGATGGCCAGTCGCTCGGCATCTTCAAATTCACCGACAAGGGCAACCTTTCCACCATCGCCGCCGCCCCCATCAACATCACCGAAACAGGGGAGGACGAGCACGGCACCTGCTACGTGACGGCGCGGTGGATGTACGGGCACCGCGAGCGAGTGGAGACGATGCCGCGCGCCAAGGTCTCGGGAAACGAAATCCTGGAACTGGCCGGTCGCGGAGCCCCCCTCACCAGCAGCAACAGCAAGAAGGTCCAGGACTTCCTCCAAGCCCAGGAGCAGCACAGTCACGCGAGCTTGCCCCGGGTGCGCATCTTCACCCAGAGCGGCTGGTCCCACGACATGAAGAGCTTCGTCGTGGGACGGCAGGTGATTGGCGAGCCCGGCCGCGTCATCATGCCCGGAGAAGCAGCCTTCCTCGATGCGCTTGAGCCGCGGGGCTCGGCGGATGAACACCTGCGCTTGATGCTGGCCGTTCGTGACAGGAGCCCCTTCGCTGAAATGGCGTGGGCTGCTGGCTTCGCGGCACCCCTGTTGCGCCTCTTGGGCCTGCGCAGCATGTGCCTGTCCATCTGGGGTGCCTCTGGAACGGGGAAGTCCGCCGTGCAGGCCACCACCACGTCGGTGTGGGGGCGTCCTTCTGGCCTCAAGGTCAGCGGGGACGTCTCGTCAGCCGCGTTGCAGGGAGAGCTGTCCCGTCACCGCGACCTACCCACCTGGATTGACGACACCCAAGTCACGCGTGAGGGGATGACGAACCTCATGGCCTACATCGTGGGGACGGAGACGAGTGGCGCGCGGGCGACGCAGACCGGAGAGCTGCGCGCGCGGAAGACCTGGCGCTCGCTGGCTTTCATCTCGGGGGAGAAGCCGCTGTTGCAGATTGGAGGCGCGGCAGGGGCGAAGAACCGGACGCTGGAGGTGTGCGCCCAGCCATTGGGGGACGCGGGCCTCGCCACGCTGACGCATCAAGGTTTGGAGAAGCACCACGGCCACGCGGGGCCCGCCTTCATCCGCGCGCTCATGGAGCACTACGCGGGCGCGGAACGACTCGACGAACTCCGCGAGTTGCACCGCAAGCTTGCAGCCCAGATGGTGACGGAGACAACGGAGCAAGCACGCTACGCCGCGCTCCTCGTGTTGGCCGACTTACTCGCGCGCATCCACATCTGCGGCGAGGCCGATGCCCACGCCCAGGCAGCCGCGCTCGAAGCGGGGCACGCCTTCTGCGCGGCGGTGTTGAAGGAGTCCCGCGAGACGAGGACGACAGCCGATGCGGCCTATGACTTCATCATGAGCTACGTCGCCGCGAGCTGGGCTGGCTTTGAAAGCCCCGTCCCCATCAAACGCCCCGGGATGCTGATGGACGACAGGGACTCCAGCGGGAGACGTGTCGTCGCCATCTTCCAGACGACGATGCACGACATCGCGAGGGAAGGACGCTTCGACACCCGACAGGTGATGACGGAGCTTGCCGCGAAGGGATTGGTGTTCAAGGAAGAGGGCCACCTGACGCGCAAGGTCTCCGTCGCGGGCAAGCGTGTGCGTGCCTATTGCTTGGTGCTGGATGACGAGAAGGCAGGTGCGGAGAACGTCCAGCGGATCCATGCGCTCCCGTCGCAAATGGGGAAGGTGACGTCATGAGCCGTCGCGCTTGCCAGAACGGGCCCAGGTCACCAGCGGACGCGCCCACCCATGCGGCTTTCGACTTCCTCACCGTGGACGAGGCCGCAACGCTCCTGCGCGTGAACCGGAAGACGCTCTACGAGTCGATCCGACTGGGGCAGGTGCCGGGAGTTCTCCATCTCCGCAGATCCATCCGCATCCGTCGCGACGCGTTGTTAGCATGGCGGCCGGGTAACAGCGGTCCTGCGCTCGGAGAGCAGCCATGAGCGTCAGGCAGCGGAAGTGGAAGACGAAGGAGGGAAAGGTGCAGGAGGCGTGGTGGGTGGACGTGAAGTACCAGCACCCCAGCGGGAAGGTGGAGCGAGTGCGCAAGGCATCGCCCATCAACACCCGTCGGGGCGCGGAAGGGTACGAGCGTCAGGTCCGTCACGCACTGCTGACTGGAACCTTCGGGAAGGAGAAGCAGAACGAGCCGGGCCGCATCCTCACCTTTGGGGAGTTCGTCCCGCGCTTCATCACGTACAGCGAGAACAACAACAAGCACTCCAGCGTCGTCACCAAGCGGCAGATCCTTGATGACCACCTGCTCCCCTCGTTTGGGAACACGCCTCTTGATGCCATCGGTCCAGCGGAGATCGAGGACTTCAAGGCCGCGATGCGGAAGAAGCCAGCGGGTATTCCCGGTAGGAAGGACGCCCCCTCAAAGGATGCCCTGCGCAAGCGCAAGGGCGCCGGGGGGAAGCTCCTGAGCCTCAAGTCCGTCAACAACGTCCTGACCGTGCTGCACAAGTTGCTCGCACTGGCCCAGGAACAGGGCGTGCTCCAACACGTCCCGCGCGTGAAGCTGTTCAAGACGGCGAAGCCCGCTTTCGACTTCCTCTCTTTCGAGGAAGCCGAGCGACTGATCGACGCGGCGGAACCAGAGTGGCGGACGCTGATCCTGTTGGCGCTCAAGACGGGACTTCGCCACGGAGAGCTGATCGGGCTCCAGTGGGGCGACCTCGACTTGCCGCGCGGCAAGCTCCAGGTGCGCCGTTCCATCTGGCAGGGGGTAACGGGACTGCCCAAGGGAGGCCGGGGACGGACGGTGGACCTGCCCGTATCGGCCGTGGACGCGCTCAAGGGCCACCGCCACCTGCGCGGCGCCTACGTGTTCTGCCAGCCCGACGGCCAGCCCCTCACCGCTAGCATGACTGAACACCGGCTGAAGCGGGCCGTGGGCCGGGCGGGCATCACCCGCGAACAGGGGGCCATCACATGGCACGACCTGCGCCACACCTACGGCAGCCACCTCGCGATGCGGGGCATCCCCCTCAAGGTCATCCAGGAGCTGATGGGGCATGCCACCGTCGACATGACGATGCGGTACGCGCACCTGTCACCCGAAGCGAGGGAGAGCGCGGTGCAGGCGCTTGACCGGCCCATGCCGCAGGCGCACGCCGTTCCGGGCTAGCAACGCCGGAGGGGCACATGGGGGGCACATGACGGGACGGAGAAAAAACAAAAGCCCAGCAACCCCGTAGGATTGCTGGGCTTTTAGTGGCGAGGAGTACGGGACTTGAACCCGTGGCTGAAGGCGCTAGGAAACCCAGGCAGGACGCGCTGTTACCCGCTAACTCACCAGCTACGGGTGGTGGTCAGGCTTCATCGTCCGGCAGGAGCGTCCGGAGAAGCTCGTCGTCAGGACCGAGCGGACGCCAACCAGCGGGGGGAGGGTTGGCGAGAAGCGCATCGCCAGCCCGATCAACTTGTTCCTTGTGGGTTTCTGGGGTGTAGGCAAACCAATGGCCGAGCGCTATGGCAACCTCCAACCGAGCGTCGTCATCCAGCACGGGCGGCCAACCGGCGGGGAGACATGCGTACAGCTCGCGCACGCACTGCCCGCGCACCAGTCGTGTGAGCTGCTTGCTACGCTCCGCCTCCGCCACCAACCCACTGAATACCTGCACCCCGGCGATGTCGTCCCGTCCAAGCTCCTCGGCCAGCGCCACCAGCGATGCGGTCGGGCGCGCTTCGGCAAAGGCGGTCAGCGAGTCGTAGCCGCGTTCGCGGACGCGCTCGTATATGCGGGTCTTCCAGTCTCCCTTCCAGGATCGTCCGTCGGTCATCGTCCTCTCCCTGGAATGAAGTTCATCGGGATGTCGTACTCCTTCAAAGACCCCGCGACGATCCGCAGGATCGTGTTCCGCGTCAACATCCGGCCAGCCCTCGTCTCAGCCTTCAGCAGCGCCTCCATGATCATCCGGTTCCACTCACCGGGCCACATGCGCCCCAGCTTCCAGTTCCCCCCACCGTGAATCGCCTCATGGTGGGCCTGCTCCAACCGGACGCAGAACTGGTCGATGTCCATGTCGCCCTTGAAGCCGCGCTGCTCGAACCACTCGCGGTGCTCTTGCGGTAGCACGTGGTGTTTCGGGGCGTCCGACATGCCCGCCCCCGCTCTGCCGGTTTCATGCATGCCGCGCACTTCGGGGCTGTCCCCCAGCGCTTCGCGCACGCCCTTGGGCAAGTCCTGGTGCGCCTGGGCCATCATGACCTGTCCGCCCTGAACGAGGACGGCCGCGCTGACGGCAGGAACGGAGATGACGCCCGCCTGCACGAGCCTTCGCATCATCTCCACCCACTCCGCGGAGACCACCATCCGCGAGCCCACCATGACTCCACCCGAACTCATGACGAGGCCCACGCCCAGCGTCACAGGGGCCGAGGGCGGCACGCGGGGAAGTGACATCTTCATCGTGGAGATCATCGTGACCATCTCCACCGCCTGCATCGCCGCGATGACCTGCCCGCCAAATTTCAGGGTTGCGCGGGTCTCTCGCTGGAGCGTGTCGAACTCACGCGTCAGCTTCCCCATCAGCTCTGGCATCGCGGTCGTCGCCGCCTCCACCCGCTCCGGGTCCAGTGAGGCGAGGTCCGTCAGCGTGGGCTCCATCATTCCCTGCACCCGCTGCAGGTCCGTGAAGAGCTTCTCGACGCTGCACATCGGGCAATTGCGAAGCACGGCGTCCGCGAGGTGGAGGAAGTCCACCCAGGTGGCCAGCAGGAGGGTCCCAAATTGGGCAGCCTGGAGCTTTGGCCCCGTCATGCGCAGCAGGCCCAGCTCCATGTCCGTGTCGCCGACTTCCGAGGCCGCCTCCGTCAACACGGTGGCGCTCCCAAGCGCGCCCTGAAGCCACGTCACCTGATTGGAACCCAGGTCGAGGTAGCGCGTGAAGACGCCGGTGAGGCTCCAGCCCCAGAGGTCCGGAGGACGGGCCGCCAGCTGGGTGAACGCGGCCTCGACGCGGGTCAGGGAGCCCTTCACGTCTTTCGTCGCGTCGAGGACTGCCTGCCGCGTCAATGCATTGCTCCGGACCCCGCCCCCAGCGGCTGCCTCCCTGCTGACGTCTCCCACGGCGGTCACGTCGTCACGCGGCCCCTGGCGGCGCAGGAGCCGTTGCTCAGACCCGGAGAAGGCGCGTGGAACGGAGTCCCACGCGCGCGGGGGCCCATCGCTCGGAGTTTCCACCCACGCGGGCGAGGAGGCCTCACGCGGCGCGTAGCTCAAGCTTCGGCTACGCCCAGGCACCTGCGACACGGAGGTGCATCCCGTGGCCAGCAACACCAGGGCCAGCACCAGGGCGTCAGCGCGCATGGTCCACCCCCAGGCCCACCGAGGCGAACGCCCCTGGCCGCAGTGTTCCCTCCGGCGTGGGGAACAGCAGCGTGCCGCCTGTCCCCAGCGCATAGAGCTTCCCGCCCAGGAATCGCCAGCGGACCTCAGCGGCCCCCAGATAGCGCGCGCCCGGCTGCCCCATGCCCACCCCGAGTCCCTTCAACGCCACTTCCACGCTGCGCGCGAAGAGCTGCATCGCCACGCGCCCGTCCATGTCGAAGCGGCCCCACGAGAAGACTTCCGCGCCCAGCGATAGTTTCAGTTGCTTGGAGAGGCCGCAGTAGCGGACCGCGTCCCAGCCCACCTCCACCTCGCCATAGGCGGAAGTCCCGTCCGGGAAGGGGG
>NZ_RAWA01000204.1 GCF_003611675.1 Corallococcus sp. CA053C | reverse complement strand
GGTAGATTCCATAGCCGCACAGCAGAGACGTGGCGGCGACGAAGGCCCACGCCGCCGTCCGTCCCCAGCGCTCTTCCAGCCACTGTTTCCAGACCTCCAGCGACAGCAGGCCCAGCATCCACCCGGTGGCGGCGAACAGGGCCAGGAGGGCCGCGTCGAACCAGAGCGGCACCACGGGCCGCTGACGCAGGTGGATGAAGTCGGTGACGAGGTAGGGCGCGTTGGGGAAGAGCGCGAGCCATCCGAGCGCCAGCGGCGCCAAGCGCCATGGACTGTCGAGGCCCCGCGCGATGAGCACCCGTGCGAACAGGGCCAGGGTGTAGGGCGCCCACGCGAGGAACAGGTTCCACGACAAGAAGGCGAAGCTGGCGCGCTCGCTCCAGTCGAGCCGGACCGCCAACAGCTCCACCGCGAGGATGCTGCACAGGGTCGCGGGCAGCAGGCCATGGCGGCTCAGGACGGACACGAACGTGGGAGGGGGTCGGGACATGGTGGCGTGTGGCGGGGCAGCCGCGCACCGTGGCGGAATGACCACGGTGGAGCGGCTCCGGAAGGGGCGTGAAGCCGGCGCGCCATCAAGGGAGCCCCTCGGGGCCGACCTGGAGCAATGCGTGGGCCAACCCACGGAAGTCCCCGCCGCGGGCTGCGAGGCAATGCGATTTCGGGAGAGGCTGGGCCCACACGTTGCTGACGCGGCGCGGCCCGCTCTGCTATCCCGGAGCAGCGCATCACCCCACCTGGGAGCGGGACAGGATGAACGAGGGCCGCCGTGGAGGTCCGGAGTCGAAGACGGCGGCCGTCTCCCGCTTCTGGCGCGATGAACGGCTGCCCTTCATCGAGGCACGCGAGGTCCAGGACGGGCGCAAGGTCTGCTACGCGAGGCATTTCCACGAGACCTTCTCCGTCGGCGTGATCTCCGGCGGGCAGAGCACCTACCTGAACCAGGCCGTCCGCGAGCCGGTGGGCGCCGGGGCCCTGGTGGTGATGAATCCGGGCGATGTGCACGCCTGCAATCCCATCCATGACCAGCCCTGGTCGTACCGGATGCTGCATGTGGACACGCGTTGGCTGGCCAGCCTCCAGCATGAGCTGGGGCTCAATGCCAACCGGGGCTACCATCCCTTCGCCACCCTCCTGACGACGGAGCCCGGGCTCTACGCGGCGTTCCACCGGTTCTACGACGTGTTGACCGGCCGCGAGGTTGAGCCCCTGCGGAAGCACGGCGCCGCCGTCACCTTCTTCGCGCAGCTGCAGCAGCGCCTGAATCCCTTTGCCGCCGCGCCACGTCAGGCGAACCCCCGCATCGAGCGGGCCGCGGACTTCATCAGCGACAACTGCACGCAGCCCCTCAAGCTGGAGGACATCTGCCAGGCGGCGGAGCTCTCCGCGTCCTACCTCATCCGTGCGTTCAAGAAGCGCTACGGCATGACGCCCCATGCCTACCTGGTCAACCGCCGCGTCCAGTTCGCCCGGGCCCGGCTCAAGCGGGGCCATGGGATCGCGGAGGTGGCCCACGAGGCGGGCTTCGCGGATCAGGCCCACCTTCAGCGTGCGTTCAAACAGTTGCTGGCCACGACGCCAGGGCAATACCGGGGCGCCCGTTAGGTCAGGAGCAGGGAGAGGGCACAGCCGATGAGCAGCGCGGCCATCCCCTGACCACTGCGTGACACCTGCCCTGTGGGCCAGCGTCCCCCCTCTGGAGGTGCCGGCTAGGGTGCCTTCGCGCGGAGCCGGGCCGCCGGCTGTCGCCGGGAGGCACGCGGCTCCCAGGGGAGGTCTTCCGTGTCCGTGCTCTCGGAGTTCAAGCAGTTCGCGCTGAAGGGCAACGTGGTGGACCTGGCGGTGGCGGTGGTCATTGGCAATGCGTTCACCGCCATCGTGAACGCCGTGGTGTCGGACCTCGTGATGCCGGTGGTGGGGCTGGTGCTGCCGGGCGGAGACTGGCGCGAGCTCACCGTCACGCCGTTGCAACTGCGCGTCGGCCACCTGCTGGGCGCCTTGCTGGACTTCCTCATCGTCGCCCTGGTGCTGTTCCTCGTGGTGGTGAAGATGGGCTCGCTGTTGCGCCGTAAGGAGGCGCCGCCTCCGCCCTCGACGCGGGTCTGCCCGGAGTGCCGGGAGACGATTCCCCTGGAGGCGCGGCGCTGTCGGGCGTGTACGTCCGCGCTGGAGCCCCTGGCGTCCACCCCCGCCTGAACACCGGGGCGCTCGTCAGGACAGGAGCAGGGAGAGGGCACAGCCGATGAGCAGCGCGGCCATGCCCCGGTTGAACAGCCGCACCCGCGAGGGGTTGCCCAGGGAGCCGCGCAGGGCGGTCCCCGCCCAGGCCCAGCACGCCATGGAGCCCAGGCAGACCCCGAAGTAGACGGCCGCGAACCGCCAGACCCGCTCCGGCTCACCGTTCGCCGCGAAGGCGCCCATCCCCGCCACCGAGGCCAGCCAGGCCTTGGGGTTGAGCCATTGGAGCGTCGCGCCCTGGAGGAAGGTGGGGGCGACACCCGTCTTCGCCTCGCTGAGCGCGCCGTCATCCACCGCCAGCCGCCAGGCCATGAAGAGGATGAACGCGACCCCGGCCAGGCGGAGGGCTTCCGTCAAGAACGGCCAGTGGTCCAGGACCTCGTACAGCCCCAGGCCCAGCAGCACCAGCAGCAGGGTGAAGCCCACCGTGGCCCCAGTCACGTAGCGCAGGGCCGCGCGCAAGCCGAACCGGGCGCCAGTGCTCAAGGTCACGAGGTTCACGGGGCCGGGAGTGATGGATGCGGCCAGTGCGAAGGCTGCCATGGAAAGGGCGACGTTCATGGAGGTCTCTTCAAATCGGGGAGGGTGCCTGGCCAAAGCTAGGTGCCAGAGCCCCGTGCGTATTGAAGGAAAGTGACCTGGGATGGGAGCGGCGGCTTAGCGCGAGTGCTGTTTGAAGAAGTCCCACATGAGGGTGGTGCCGTCGGGCCCCGCGGGGTCGGCGAACGGGAAGGCGGGGTCTCCGCCCGGCCACGCGTGCCCCATCCCCTGGATTTCATACTGCTGGACCCGCAGCACGCCGCCGGAGACGTAGTCCCTCACGGTGTAGCCGCGGCCTCCCGGCGAGGTGGCGTTCACCACGCGGGTGGGCTGGTTCGACACGCTGTTGTTGTCCGCGCCGTCGTCCCCGTAGTCGTTCGTCTGGAGGAACTGTCGCACGGTCTGCGTGCCATTGATGGGGTTGACGACGTCGTCGTCCGTGCCGTGAACGACGAGCACCGGCACCGTCCTGCGTGGCCGTCCCGAGCAGGCCCAGGCGTCATATCCCCGGTCATCCGGCGAATAGATGCTGCCAAATGTCATGGCGTACAGGCTGCCCGACGCCGTGGTGGCCGCCTTGTACATCGCTCCAGCGCCCACCATCCCCGCGGTGAACACATCCGAGTAGCAGGCCATCAGGATGCTCGTCATGACCGCGCCCGCGGAGACGCCTCCCACGTAGACGCGGCGCTCATCCACCGCGTAATGGCTCTTCACCCACTGCACCATGCCGACAATCAATGACGGCTCGCCGACCCCACGCTCCTGGTTGACGGAGAACATGAAGTTCCAGCACTGGGTGGCGTTGGAGAAGAGGGCCTGGTTGGGATAGAGCACCAGGAAGCGCTCCGCGTCCGCCTTCTCGTTCAGGCGGGAGAGGCCGGCGAACTGGTCCGGGTTCTGGAGACAGCCATGCAGTCCGACCACGAGCGGAAGCTTCTCACCCGGCTGGTAGCCGGTGGGAACCCAGAGCTGGAAGCTCCGCGTGCCCCAGATGCTGCTGTAGCTGCCATGGACCCACGAGCCTGCCTGGGCCGGGGCCGCCGCCAGCACCGCGAACACCACGCACAACCCCACGACCGCCCGTGAAAGGGCGCTGACCTTCCGAGTCACCGACATCTGACTGCCTCCTGCTTCAACGCGGACGCGGCATGCGCCCTCGGGAAGTTGCGGGTGCGTCGGAGCCTGGAGGGCTCGGGCCGTGCGCCCAGGCCGGCTCAGCCCAGGCGGACGGCCTCTCGCGGCGGGCCTTCGACTTCCCGGAGGAACCCCTCCACCGCCTCCACGACCTGTCCGGGCTGGTCCACGGGCGCGGCATGTCCGGAGTCCGTCAGCACCTGGAGCCGAGCCTTCGCGAGCTGGTCCACGTAGGCCTGCTTCCGGGCCTGGGGCGTGTAGTCCCGCTCGGAGTGCAGCGCCAGCACGGGGCAGGCCACGTCCTTCAGCCGCGCGAGGACGCTCCACCCGAGCAGCCCCCGCGTCGCTCGCAGGTACACGTCCGGGTCGTTGGCGCCCAGCGACTCGCGCGCCCTCTGCCGCAGCGCCTCCTGCTCCGGCCGGGGGAACAGCTTCGGTGCCAGCAGCTTCGCCAGCCCCCTGGGCCCCAACACCTTCAACGCCAGCAGGCGCGTCGCGAACGTGAGCTTCTGGCGCAGCGTGCGCGCAACCATGTCCGGCCCGCTGTTGATGACGACCAGGCTGCGCACCAGGTCCGGCCGGTCCACCGCGAGCTGGAAGCCCATCATTCCACCCATGGACAACCCGACGACGTGCACCCGCGTCAGGCCCAGCCCGTCACACAGCGCGGCGATGTCGTGAGCGAAGAGCGCCACGCCGTATGCCCCCGCCGGCTTGTCACTGCGGCCGTGGCCCCGGGCATCCGGGACGAGGACGCGGTGGTGCGCCGACAGCCGCGGCATCACGTCCTCCCAGTCGCTCCCCGACGAGCCAAGCCCGTGGAGGAGCAGCACGGGCGCACCCTCGCCATCTTCCTCGTAATAAAGGGTGACGCCTTCCGGGGTGCGAAACGTGGACATCGTCGGAGCCTCGGGGCCGGCCACTTCGGGATGAACGACCGTTCAGATGTGCGTTAGACTGCGCTGTCACTGACGTCGACGCAGGTTATCTGAACGAACGTTCGTTTCGCAAGGCCACCCATGTCCTCCCTCCCTCCGTCCCGGCTGCGCGCGCGCAAGGCGGTGCTTCCGTCCTCGGCGGTGCCTGACGGCACCCGTCGGCGCATCCTGGAAGCGGCGCTCCAGCTCTTCGCGAGCCGGGGCTTCCACGGCGCCTCCATCCGGGACCTGGCGACAGCGCTGGAGCTGCGGCCCAGCGCGCTCTACGCGCACTTCCCCTCCAAGGAGCATGTGCTCGCGGAGCTGGTGCGCATGGGGCACGAGGCGCACCACGAAGGGCTCCGCGCGGCGTTGCTCGGCGCGGGCTCCGAGCCCACCGAGCAGCTCCGGGCGCTCGTCCGCGCGCACACGCTCCTGCACGCGAACCATCCCCAGCTCGCGGTGGTGGTGAACGAGGAGATCCACGTGCTGCCCCCGGAGCTGGCGGCGCCAGCGCTGGCCCTGCGGGAGCAGTCCTCGGCCCTGTTGCTCGCGGTCATCGAGCGGGGCAGGGCCCAGGGGGTGTTCTCGGTGCCGCACGCGGTGGTGACCGCCGCGGCGATCTCCACCATGGGGCTGCGGCTGCCGTACTGGTACGAACCCACCCCCGCGCTCGACGTCGACACGCTGGCGGAGCTGCACGTGGAGCTGGCGCTGCGACTGCTGGGGGTCCAGGGTAGGCCCTGAGATCCTCGCTCGGGCCCCCCGGGGCGCTCCTGCCCGGGCATGCGGGGCTCACTTCCCTCACCGTCCTGAAAGCCCTCTGAGCATGTTTCGAAACCCTCCAGTCCGACTCGCGGCGCTCCTGTTCTCGATGTTCACGGGCGCGTGCGCGAACCCTTCTCCGGTTCCATCCGAAGCACCGGGTGGCGCGAGCCTTCCGGAAGTCCGCCTCTACGCGCTGGACTGCGGCCACATTGACGTGAAGGACATGGGATTCTTCGCGGACCACAGCCCCCCTGGAGGGAGCCCCGGCGAACTGGTTGTTCCCTGCTTCCTCATCCAGCACCCTCGCGGCACGCTCCTGTGGGACACGGGGCTGAGTGATGCGCTTGCGAAACAGTCAGGCGGCGCGGAGGATCCGGTGGGCAATCGCTTGCGGCTGGAGACGTCCCTGGGCGCGCAGCTCACGCGGCTGGGATTGACGCCCGCGAACGTGCGCTATGTGGGATTCTCCCACCTGCATGCCGACCATGCCGGCAACGCCAATGCCTTCACGTCGTCAACGTGGCTGCTGCAACGGCGTGAGTTCGACTGGGCAACCCAGACACCCGTGCCCCTTGGCGTAGACCCGGGAGTCTTCTCCACCTGGCGTGACGCGAAGGTCCAGTTGCTGGATGGCGACTTCGACGTCTTTGGCGATGGCAGCGTGCGCATCATCTCCACGCCCGGCCACACACCCGGACACCAGTCCCTGATGCTGCGGCTCCGGCACGCGGGGACCCGGGTGCTCTCGGGTGACCTCTGTCACACACGTGAAAACTGGGTGCGGCACGGCGTGCCTGCGTTCAACACCAGCCGCGAGGACACCCTTTCTTCCATCACCCGCGTGGAGGCCTTGCTGAAGGACTCGCAGGGGCACTTCATCGTGCAGCACGCTCCAGAGGACTTCCAGGCCCTGCCGGCGTTCCCCGCGGCACTGGAGTGAGCTGGGGCGGCAGGCGAAGCCGGTGACCCAGTTCAGGGCTCCCGTTTGTCTGATGTGTCGCGCGTCGTGTAGGGTGTTGAGGTATCTTCTCTTCGGGCTTGGAGGTTTCCTCGTGAAGCGATCTCTGGTGGTGATGTCAGCCTTCGTCAGTCTTTCCTTGTTGGGCTGTGGTGGGGCAACAGAAGTGGAGGATCGCCTGGAGGACGAAGGGACCGTCTCCCAGCTCGCCACCTGCGACACCCTTCCCACGTGTGAGTCGATCTTTCTCAAAACATGCAAGCCCCTGGGCGCGAAGGTGGATTGCTGCTTCGAGGGGGGGTCGCTCAGCCACTGCCTCTGCTTCTCCAGGACTGGTTCCTCCGCGGGCACCTGGGCCTGCGACTAGTCGTGGCAGCGGCGCGCATCGGTCAGGATCTCAGCGCGGCGGGATGGGCGCCTTGGCGCGTCGTCCCCACGCGACGAATACGGCGAGCGCCACGAGCAGGACGTTGAACGGTGTATTCGCCGCCTCGCCACGCGAGAGGTGAAAGACAACCGCGGAAACCTGGAGGGCCGCGCAGCCCAGGGCCGCAAGCACAGCCAGGCCCGGCTTGATGCGGGTGAGCGACGGCAGGAGGATGCCCAGACCGCCGCACAGGTCGATGAGCCCCGTGGCGTGCAGGAACGCCGCGGGAACCTGTCCCGCCCAGGGGATCATCGCAGCGAGTTCAGGGATGGGCGTGAGGAGCTTCCACAGCCCCGTGCCGATGAAGACCACGGCCATGAAGCCCTGGACCGCCCACAGGCTGATGCGAAGGGACTTCGACGGCGTGGTGGCTTCGGTCACTTGTGCGGTTGCGTGGGTCATCGGACTCCTCGATCCCTGGTTACTTCTGGTTCCCTGGTTACCAACCAGGAGCAGGGTCATCCTGCGTACCAGGGCACCGTTGGACAAGGAGGCACATTGAAGTCACCAGGGAACGGCAAGATGACCCGGGGGTTCGACGCGGACTGTCTCGCGACCCGCGAGATCCTCAATCGCGTCGGCGACAAGTGGAGCGTCCTCGTGATCGTCATCCTGGGCGACGGCATGAGGCGCTTCAACGAGCTGAAGCGCTCCATCGACGGGATCTCGCAACGCATGTTGACGCTCACGCTGCGAGGCCTGGAGCGGGACGGCCTGGTGAAGCGCACCGTCCATCCCACGAATCCGCCGAGCGTCGACTACGAGCTCACGCCCTTCGGACGAACGCTGCTCGCGCCCGTGGCCGAACTCGCACAATGGGCGCAGCGTCATCGCCCCGAGGTCCAGCGAGCCCGCGATGCGTACGAACGAGCGGAGAAGGGGACGGGACGCGCAGGGAAGCGGTAGTGCTCACTCCTTCAGGGTCGCGGTGTCGACGACGAACCGGTACCGCACGTCGGAGGCGAGCACGCGCTCGTAGGCCTCGTTGATCTTGCTGGCCGGGATGACCTCGATGTCGGAGCCGAGGTGGTGTTTGGCGCAGAAGTCCAACATCTCCTGCGTCTGGCGGATGCCGCCGATCAACGAACCCGCGAATGAACGGCGGGTCATGATGAGCGAGAACACGTTGACCGCGAGCGGCTCCGGGGGCGCGCCCACGTTGACCAGGACGCCGTCCAGCGCCAGCAGTGACAGGTAGGCATTGACGTCGATCTTCGCGCTCACCGTGTTCACGATGAGGTCGAACGTCCCGGCGAGCTTCTTGAACGTCTCCGGATCCTTCGTCGCATGATAGTGGTCCGCACCCAGCCGCAGGCCGTCCTCCTTCTTGCTCAGCGACTGCGACAGGACGGTGACCTCGGCCCCCATCGCGTGCGCGAGCTTCACGGCCATGTGCCCGAGCCCGCCCAGACCGACGACGGCCACCTTCTTGCCGGGGCCGGCGCCCCAGTGGCGCAGCGGCGCGTATGTCGTGATGCCAGCGCACAGCAGCGGCGCGGCGGCGTCGAGCGCGATGCCCTCGGGGATCTTCAGGACGAAGTTCTCCCTCACGACGATGTGGGTGGAGTAGCCGCCCTGGGTGGGGTTGCCGTCCTGCCCCACGCTGCCGTAGGTCCCGGTGAAGCCCTTCAGGCAGTGCTGCTCCTCACCCTTGCGGCAGTTCGCGCAATCACCGCAGGAGTCCACCAGGCAGCCGACGCCGACGCGGTCGCCCACGGCATGCCGGGTGACCTCGGAGCCGACCCGGGCGACGATCCCGGCAATCTCGTGGCCGGGGACGACGGGGTAGGCCGCCGAACCCCACTCGTTGCGAGCGCTGTGGATGTCGGAGTGGCAGATGCCGCAGAACTTGATCTCGATGAGGACGTCTCGCGGGCCGAGTTCACGGCGCTCGATGGTCATCGGACCCAGGGGCTTCGTCGCCGCCGTCGCACCGTAAGCATTGATGGTGGTCATGTGTTCCAGATCTCCGTGGAGGAGGGACCGTTGAGCCCCGTTGACGAAGAGAGGTACGCCGCCGCACCGGGGATGACTACGCGCGGGGAAGCCAATAGGCTCTTAAGCAGTGCTTAACAGTGAGGCCCCGCTCCCATGAACACGGCTCCCTTCCCACAGCTCCAGGTGTTCCTCGCCGTGGCCCGCCTGAGCAGCTTCAGCGGCGCGGCGCGCGAGCTCGGCGTCTCCACGGCGGCGGTGAGCCAGGCGGTGCGGCAGCTCGAGGGGCAGCTGCGCGTGGTGCTGCTCACCCGCACGACGCGCAGCGTGTCGCTGACGGATGCAGGCAGGCGGCTCGTGGAGGGCGCGGGCCCGGCGGTGGGGCAGGCGCTCGCTGCCCTGCGCGAGGTCTCCGCGCAACCAGGAGAGACGGTGGGCCGGGTCCGGCTGTCGGTGCCCCGGGCGGCGGTGCCCTACGTCATCACCCCGGTGCTCCCCACCTTTCGCGAGCGTCACCCGCGCATCGAGGTGGAGGTCGTCATCGAGGATCGCTTCGTGGACATCGTGGCGGAGGGCTACGACGCCGGGGTGCGGCTGACGGAGGCCATCGAGCGCGACATGGTGCAGGTGCGGCTCACCGACGCGTTCCGCTTCGTGGTGGTGGGCGCGCCCGGCTACCTCGCGCGCCACGGAACACCCCAGCGCCCCGAGGACCTGCTGAACCACGAGTGCATCACCTTCCGCATGCGGAGCACCGGGGCGCTCTACGCCTGGGAGCTGGAGCGGGGCCGCAGGAACTGGCGCGTGCCGGTGCGCGGGGGCGTGGTCACCAATGACAATCAGCTGACGGTGACCCTGGCGGAGCAGGGCATGGGGCTGGCGTATGCCTTTGAGCCCGTCGTGGCGGAGCCGCTGCGCACCGGGCGGCTGCAGCGGGTGCTCGAGCCCTACGCGCCCACGGTCCCGGGCTTCTTCCTCTACTTCCCCAGCCGTGCACAGCGCTCCCCGGCGTTGCGCCTCTTCGTGGACGCCGCCAGGGAGCTCATCGCGAAGGCGGAGGGGCTACCCCCTCAGCATTGATAGGAAACCTGTTTGTAATAGGCGGAGCGCACGCCCTCCATGTAGGACGTGGAGTTGCAGCGGATCAGCAACCAGCCGACCTGCACCGTGTAGGTGTTGTCGCTGTAGAAGACCGTGCTGACCTCCCTGCCGTGGGTGGTCTCGATGGTCGCCTCCGAGGTGCCAACGTCCTCCTGCGCTTCCTGCATTGAAGCGCCGCCGCATGCGCCCACCATGAGTCCGACCCATCCGGCCACGAGTCCGCCGAGCAGCTTCCCTCTTGCCATCATGTCGCCTCCCAGGCTGTGTGTTGAAACACATGGGAGTGTAGGGGCGGCCCAGGCGTCTGTCTTGCCGCCCCGCGACAATCGAGGGATTCGCCTCACACGGAAGGAAAGATGAAACGCTGTCGGATTCTCATGGTGTGCGCATTGGCCTGTTACGGGCTCACGCCGCAGCCCGGTTGGCTGATGACACACCAGGAGTTGGCCTCACGGACGCAGGCGCTGTCCCAGGCCGTGGTGCAGCAATACGAGTCCTGGGCGCACACCGTCCGGGTGCAGGCATTGCAACCCGTGCTCATCAAGGTGCCGGATGTGCACACGTCATGGAGGCAGGTGAGGGGCGTGGTCCCTCCACAGACGTTGTTGGTGCATGTCTGACCTGTGCCGCAGGTGCCGCAGCTCAGCGTGCCGCCACAGCCGTTGGAGATCGTGCCGCAGTTCTTGCCCTGCGCGGCGCACGTCGTCGGAGTGCAGTTCAGGTCGAACGCCTCGATGCTGGCCATTGGCAGCATGGAGCCTGAGCTGCTGGTGGCGGTTCCGCCGAGGAACAGGACGCGGCCGCTGGGAAGCGCGACGGTGGGGTGGTTCTTGCGCGTCTGGGTGAGCGACCCCACCGTGCTCCACAGACCGGTGGTGGGGGAGTACAGCTCCACGGTGGTGTTGCCATAGGAGCCGCCGGCCAGGATGACGGTTCCGTTGGGCCGCATGACGGAAGGCGCGGAGAAGTGGGTGACCATCGTGTTCGAGGTGTTCGTCCAGAGGTTGGTCGCCGGGTCGTACTGCTCCGACATCTGGACGGAACCGACGGCGAGCACCTTCCCGCTGGAGAGCAGGTGGAGGGTGTGGTCGCTGCGGGCAGCGTTCATCGGCGCCACGACCGTCCAGGTGCCGGTGGCGGGCGTCCAGAGCTGGGCGAGGGCGGTGGTGGCGCCGCCTCCCGTGAGGAGCACGCGCCCATCCGCGAGCCGCACCGCGGACTGGAAGCCCATCGCGGTGGGAAGTGAGCCCGTGGCCACCCAGGTGTCCGTGGCCGGCGTGTAGATGTGGACCGCCGTGCCGCCCCCCACACCGCCCACGCCGCCGGCCACCAGCACCCGCCCGTCCGTGAGCAGCGTCGCGCTGTGCCCATAGCTGACGCGCGGCAGGGGCGCGGCGGCGGTCCAGGTGTTCGTGGACGGCTGATACCGCTCGACCGAGGACAGGAGGCCGCCCGGTCCGATGCCGGCCACGACGAGCACGCTGCCGTCCTGCAACTGCGTGGCGGTATGCGAGCGGCGCGCGGCGCTCAACGCGGGGCCGCTGCTCGACGTGAGGGTGACCGGATCATACAGCTCCGTCGAAGCGGTCTCCGTGGGAGTCCCGCCCCCCACCACCAGCACCGTGCCATTGGGCAGCAGCGTGGCGGTGTGTTGATAGCGCGCCGTCAGCAGGGAGCCCGCCGGCCCCACGATGAGCGCGGAGGACTGGGAGGCTTCAACGGCGGGGGCCTCCGTCTCCACGGGCGCGACTTCAGGACTGCACGCGAAACAGAGCAGCAGGGGAACGACGGCCAATGACTTCCAATGCGACAGGGACATGCGGTGCTCCTGGGGGTGGGCCCGGGAGCATCGCACACGGTGTTTCAGTTTTTTACCGTGAAACAGGAGTATTATTGGGGGACCCAGACGGCGACCCAGTCGATCTGCACGTTGCCGGCCGCGGTGGAGCCAGGCGCCGTACCGCTCAGGTCCGTCTCTGTCTGGAGGACCCAGTGCATCGGAGTGCTCGGCACGCGGCTCGTCTTGTCGAGGATGACCGCCCCGTCGAGCAGGAAGCGGCACCGGCCCGGCGACCATTCGATGACGGCCGTGTGCCACGACGTGAAACGCGCGGTGGTGGAGACGGCGTCTTGATCCCCACCGGAGGTGCCGTTCTGCCGGTGCATGAACCCGGAGAGGGTGCCGTCGAGGTCACCCTCCGGGAAGTCGATCTCTCCGTCGCGAGGCCACACCTCGCTGTCCGGCCAGAGCATCCACGCGGTCTTGTAGCCGGGGACCGCGTCGGCGCGGAAGCGCACGGCGTAGCGGCCCGCGGGCAGCCCGCCGGAGCTGTTCGCACCCGGGATCTTCGGCAGGATGGCGGCGATCATGTGCACGCCGTTCTCCGTGTGCAGGTACTTGTTGAGCACGCCGTTCTGGATGCTGACGACCTTGGAAGGGGAGTACGTCCCGTTCTTGCTCGTGTCCTTCCAACCGTCCGGATAGACGCCCCACTTCGACGACACCGCCGCGGGGAACTGGCCCATGGGCACGTTGGTGGTGAAGTCGTCGGTGAACACCTGCCGCCATCCCGTGAGGTCGCCCACCGGCATCGGCTCACCTGACGGGCTGCCGGCCACCAGCGTCACGGCGTCCACGAGGAGGGAGTTGCCCGTGACGGCCTGGTTCTGGAGGACATAGACATCCACCGTGTCGCCCACGCGCTCCAGGGTCCCCGTCACGGAGAGCCGCTGGAAGCCCGTCGTCAGCGTCGCGTCCGCCGTGAACAGCTTGTACGTGGTGCCGCCCGAGCTCTTCTCCCGGAGGATGAGGCTGACGGGCTTGCCCACCGTGCCGCTGTTGCCCGCGGCGACATAGGCCGTGGCCGTATACGACTGGCCTTGAGGCGCGTTCGGGATGCCGCTCTGCGCGCCATCCAGCGAATACATCGTGGCCGCGCCACTGACGGTGACGCGCGCGACGTACTGTCCCTCCGGCGCGCCCGTCCGCGCCTCTCGCGTCAGCGTGCCCTGCCAGGACGACCAGCCGCTCGTCGATGTTTCAAAGGACGTGTTGGTGATGGCCGTCGCGAGCGGAGCCTCCTGTTCGGAAGACTCCGAAGGCTCCGGTGCCGGGCTGCACGCGGACGCCAGGGGAAGCGCCATCACCAGGGCCCACGCGACGCGCGCGCGTGACAGCGGGCGAAGGATGTTTTGATTCACAGTGCTCTCCTTGAAAGGACGGAAATACTCGCCTTGTTATAAATCAAGGAAAACGCGTGGCCAGCGTTCTTCTACCTCTTCGTCGCAGCCGGACCGCTGCCCCGGTCTGCTTCCAGCCAGGCGGCCAGCACGTCCGCGTGACACGGGCCGGGTTTGCACCAGCAGCCCAGGCGCTTGCCCTTCAGCGTCCGCACGTCGCGCAGGTAGTCCGCGTCGTGCCGCGTGCGCAGCTCCAGGTACCAGCGGAAGGACTCGAACGCGTCCGGCTCCGGGCCCATGCGGCGCAGCGCCTCCTCGCGGATCCGCGCGGCCTCGTCGGCGGGCAGGCCCGCGAGCCAGGGCTCGAAGTAGGTGCGCAGCATCGCCTTCTGCGTCTTCACGCCGCCGGGCTTGAACGGGTTGCCGAAGCGGCCCGGGACGGGGTTGAGGGGCCCGGGCTTCGCCCAGACGCGGAAGGCTCGGCCCACGTACACGTCACAAGCGTCGTGGACGTGCACCGCGGTGGTTCGGGATCCAGACATGGCCTCCCACCGTTACCAGACGGGCACCGGCCGGGCGATCCGCTTGGCAATGCTGCTTGGAAGGGGGCAACGTAGGCGCTGCTTCCTCCCACCCCCAGCGGCCATGATCGCCAACCTCCACAACGCCGACATCCCCAAGCCCGTGCTCGAAGTCATCACCCGCCTGCGCGAGCTGGGCCATGCCACCTACCTGGTCGGCGGCTGCGTGCGGGACATGGTCCGCCAGGTCCACCCCAAGGACTTCGACGTGGCCACGAGCGCGCTCCCGGAAGAGGTCCAGCGCGCCTTCCGCAAGGTCATCCCCACCGGTATCCAGCACGGCACCGTCACCGTCGTCACCGGGGGCAACCACGTGGAGGTGACGACGTTCCGCTCGGAGGGCGACTACCTGGATGGCCGCCGCCCCAGCTCCGTGTCCTTCGAGCGCGACATCGTGAAGGACCTGTCCCGGCGCGACTTCACCATCAACGCGATGGCGTACAACCCGCTCGACAAGGAGCTGGTGGATCCGTTCGGCGGGCAGGTGGATCTGCCGGCCCGGTTGATCAAGTGCGTGGGCTCCGCGCTGGAGCGCTTCTCCGAGGACGGCCTGCGCCCCCTGCGCGCCGTGCGCTTCGCGGCCGTGCTCGGCTTCACCCTGGACCCCGCCACCCGCGACGCCATCCCCGCGACCCTGGCCGTCTTCCGCAAGGTCGCCCTGGAGCGCGTGCGCGAGGAACTCTGCAAGCTGCTCCTGTCGCCGCGCGCGGAGTCCGGGCTCCAGCTCCTCGCGGACACGGGGCTGCTGGAGGTCTTCCTCCCGGAGCTGGCCCGCGCGGACGCGGAAGCCTCCCGGCGGGCACGTGCCGCCGTGCAGGCCGCGCCCCTGGAGCTGGACCTCCGCATGGCCACGCTGCTGGCGGACCTGGTGACGGGTCCGCAGGCCCGCGACCTGTGCATGCGCCTGAAGTTCCCCAACAAGTCCGCCGACCTCGTGGGCCTGCTCGTCGAACACGCGAAGCTGGAGACGCGCCTGTCCGACGCGGATCCGGCCCTGCGCCGGCTGCTCGCCCGGGTGGGACTTGCCCAACTGCCCGCGCTGCTTGCCGTGGCGAAGGCCCGCGTCCAGGTCCGGGCGCCGGAGCAGCTGCCCGCGCTGGAGGCCCTGGTCGTGCGCCTGGAGGCGCTGGCCGCCGCGAAGCCGCCCCTGTCAGCGAAGGAGCTGGCGCTCACCGGCGGCGACATCATGGCCGCCCTGGGCATCGGGCCGTCTCCGAAAGTGGGCGAGGCGACCCGCTACCTCGTGGAGTCGGTGCTGGACGACCCCTCGCGCAACACGGCGGAGGCGCTCCGTGCGCTGCTCACGGACTGGGCCCGGACGCGCGAGGCCTGAAGTGGACGCCTCCCCCGGCCGGAGGGCAGGGAAGGGGGCCTGGAGCGCTACGGGCCGTGCGTCCCGGCCCGGGGGCGTGTAGGAAGCAACCCCATGCGAGTCGTCGTTGCCATGAGCGGCGGGGTGGATTCCTCGGCCGCCGCCGCCCTGCTCAAGGAGCAGGGCCATGAGGTCATCGGCATCACCCTGCGCGTCTGGTCCTACGAGGGCAACGCGAAGTGTGGAAGCTGCTGCAGTCCGGATGACATCGACGATGCCCGCGCGGTGGCCCAGACGCTGGGCATCCCGTTCTACGTGGCCAACGCCGAGGAGATCTTCCAGGACCGGGTGGTCAACCCGTTCGTCCAGTCGTACCTCGGCGGCAAGACACCCATCCCCTGCGTCGCCTGCAACCGCGACGTGAAGTTCAACTTCCTCCTCAAGCGCGCGCGCGCCCTGGGCGCCCGGCTCGCCACCGGCCACTACGCCCAGGTGGAGGAGGTGGACGGCCGCTTCCACCTGCGCCGCGCCGCGGACGCCGCCAAGGACCAGAGCTACTTCCTCTTCACGCTGGGCCAGGAGGAGCTGCGCGACGTCCTCTTCCCGGTGGGCCACCTCACCAAGGCGGAGGTGCGCGCCGTCGCCGAGCGCCACCAGCTCCCCACCACCCACAAGCCGGAGAGCATGGAGATCTGCTTCGTGCCCGACGGCGACTACGCCGGGTTCGTGGAGAAGGTCGCCGGACCCCAGCCGTCGGGCGAGGTGGTGGACCCGGAAGGTAACGTGCTCGGCACCCACAACGGCATCCACCGCTTCACCGTGGGCCAGCGCAAGGGGCTCAACCTGGGCGGTGGGGAAGTGCGCTACGTGCAGCGCCTGGAGCCGGAGACGAACCGCGTCGTGGTGGGCCCCGCGGAGGGCACCGGCCGCGCGCAATTCGGGCTGCTCCAGCCGCACTGGGTGGACGCGCCGCCCCCGCCTGATCAGGCCGTGGAGGTCCGCATCCGCCACCGTCACGCGGGGGCTCCGGGGCGGGTGCACATCTCGCCGCACGGGCTCGTGTCCGTGCAGCTGGATGCGCCCGCGCGCGCCGTCACGCCGGGGCAGGCCGCGGTGGTCTACGACCGCGACCGCGTGCTCGGCGGCGGGTGGATCGTCTGAGGTCGTCCCGAGCGGCCGCCAACGCCGCCGGGGCCCGACTTCCGGCCTCGCGCGCATCACTTCGCGACAGGGCGCGCACCGTGCTTCCGTGAATTTGACCCGCCTGGGGGTGGGGCGTAGCTTGCGCGCACGCTGTCGCTACAGGCCGCAACACGGCCCGTGCGCGCGACGAGGTTTGCCCTGCCATGCGTGACGCCCACCGGATGAAGGAGAAGTTCGACGTCTCGTTGGACAACCGGCAGATCGTCAGCCTGTTGATCGCCGGCATCGTGGTGATGGGCGCGGTGTTCGTGCTGGGCGTGGTGGTGGGCAAGAAGCTCTCCGGCGACGCGCAGACGGCCGCCGCCCCGGACCTGCTCTCCGCGTTGGACGCCAACGCCCAGGTCCTCCACGAGGCGCGCCAGGAGCCGGCCCTCACCTTCCCGGATGAGCTCACCCGCAAGACGGCCGCCGAGCCCCTGCCGCCGCTGCCCAAGCC
>NZ_RAWA01000203.1 GCF_003611675.1 Corallococcus sp. CA053C | reverse complement strand
GGCAGCAGCCTCAGCCGCAGCAGGTGGAGGCGACGCCCGCCGCCGGGGGCGCGCCCCTCAACGAGCTGTTCTCCGACCTGGACCTGCCCGGCAACCGGGGGGAGGCGGAGGACGAAGAGGCCCTTCAGGACGAGACGCGGGAGGATGACCGCGGCGACGACGAGGACGCCCAGCAGGCGGTGGAGGACTCGAAGGCCGCCCGCAAGCGGCCCGTCGTGGCCCCTCGCCGCAGCCCGCTGAAGATGGTGCTGCTGGTGCTCCTGCTGCTCATCGTCCTGCCGGTGGTGGCGCTGTTCGCGCTCTCGGCGATGAACATGCTGCCGCCCGCCGTGGCGGACCTCGTCGGCAAGGTGACGGGCAAGTCGCCGGCCCCGCTGGCCCCCACGCCGCTGCCGCGTCAGGCCGCTCCGGCGCAGCAAGGCACCGCCCCCGTGGCGCCGCCTCCGGCTCAGGAGGGCACCGCTCCCGTGGCACCGCCTCCGGCCCAGGAAGGCACCACCCCCGTTGCCCCTCCGCAGGGCGGCGAAGCAGCGGCCCCGGCGCAGGGCACCACGCCGTAGCCGACCTGGCAGGTGGGCCTGCTCCGCGCCGCGCGGGGAGCAGGCCCTTCCCAGGACGTCCTGTTCCGGCAGGTGACCCGGCACGTCGAGCAGGGCACCTTGGGCGCAGGCCCCAGGTCCCCTCCCCTGGAGCACCTTCCCCCTACAGGTCGAAGTTGCCCGTGGGAGGCGGCTTCTTGCCGCGCTTCGCTCGCGTGCGCGTGGCGCGGACCTCGGCGCGCAGGGCGTCGGTGGCCCTGGCGTCCACCGCCCCCGCCTCCAGGTCCACGACGTCACCCTCGCGCACGCCGGGCGGCAGGGTGCTCAGGGCGCGCGTCACCTGCTGGCCGTCCACCACCAGCACGGCGACGTCGTCTTCGATGCGGTCCACCGTGGCCTTGGGCATGGTGCGTGTTCCCCTCCGTCAGGGATGGCAGTCGCCCGCGGGCTCGCGGTCCGACCGCAGCGCCTCTTCGCGGGTCTTGAAGACGAGGAGGTTCTCCTCGTGGATCCGCCGCGCGCTCGGGCAGGTGGGCTTGTGGAAGATCCGCTTGTGACGGCTCGCCACGTAGCCGCCGCTCATGGACTCCACGGAGGTCGCGCGGTTGCTCCGGCGCGTCGTGGGCAGGTCGTCCACCTCCACCACCTTGCTGACCCTGGCGGAGGTGTCGCGAGGCGCCTCGAGGGCACGCACCGGCTCCTTGCGTGCCACGGAGGTCGTCTCGGGCGGCGGCGTCTTCGCGGGAGGCGGCGGGGGCTTCACCGTCCGCACGAGCGGCGGACGCGGATCCTCGCCCGGGAAGACGTATCGCGTGGCGGGAGGCTCGCCCGGAGACGGGCGCTGCGGGGTGAGCTCGAACTTCTTGCCGTCGCTCACCGCGTGCACTTCGCCATTCACGTCCGTGCGGAACGTGCTCGCGCCCACGGAGGCCAGCCGTGCGAGGACGCTCCGGGCCTTCGGATCGCGGCCCAGGCTGTCGTCCCCGCTGAGCACGGCGGCCTGCGGGCGCACTGCCTCTAGGAACTCCTGCGAATTGGCCCCCTCCACCCCGGGCGACGCGACCTTCAGCAGCGTGCCGGGCACCCACCTCCCGAGCGCCAGCAGGTGCGACTCCGTCTCCGCGCGCGCCGCGCCCGCGAAGAGCACCGACGTGTCCCCGTACGTGAGGCGCAGCACGATGGAGTTCGCCGCGTTCGCGCCCGCCCCGTCCGGTGCACCCGTCAGGAGCGGCTCGGCGGGGGCGCGGGGCCAGAGCACCGTGAGGTTCACGCCCTCTTCCAGCGTCAGGCGGACCGGCTCCTGGGGCGCGGTCGACGACGGCGCGGGGGAGAACACCTGCACCCCGCGCGACCCCACCGCCGTCAGGAGCGCGTCGTAGGCGGACGAGGTGTCGGGGAGCTGCGGCTCCATCAGCCGTCGCGCGCCCACGCGCTTGAGCACCGCGTCCAGCGCGCCGTGGTGCTTCGGATCCGGATGGGTGAGGACGACGAGGTCCAGCTCCCGGCGCAGCAGCTCCGGCAGCCGGTTCACCAGGTGCGACTGGGCCGACGCGGGCCCCGAGTCCACCAGCACCGTGTTGCCCTTCGGCGAGACGATGAGCGCGGCCTCGCCCCCGCCCACGTCGAAGAAGTACACGTGGAGCTTCCCGTCCGGCGCGCCACCAAAGTAGCGCGACTTCTCCGGGGCCGCGCTCTGCGGCTGCTGCTGCGAAGCGGGCTGCTGCTGACACGCCACGGCGGCGAGCAGCATCCCCACTCCGAGGGCGATGCGGGGACTCATGGGTGACAATCCTCGGCGGGGCGGCGCTCGCGCAGGGCGTCAGCGCGGCGGGAATAGACGGTGCGCTCGTTCTTCGAGCGCTTCAAGGTCGGGCAGTCCGCGCGGTGGAACACCTTGCTGCCCTTCAGCGATTCGAAGCGCTGCCCCGTGTCCCCGGGCTCGCTCGGGGTCGAAGGCGGCGTCGGCTCACGGCCCGGCTCTTTCGACGGCTTCGTCCGGGGGGCGCCCGGGTCCGGCTCCTTCTCCACCGCGTTGCCACCATGGCGCCGCGGCGTGGGCAGGATGGGGCCGAGCGCCACGGGGCTTCCCGCCTTCTGCGTACCGGTCACGACCAGGGCCGATGCTTCGCCCCGGGTCGTGCGCAGGGTGACGGTGGCGCCGTCGCTCACCGCCATCACCTCGCCGTCCTGGTCGGTGCGGAAGGTGCGCGCGCGCACGTCGCTCAGGCGGCCCAGGGCCTCCGGGCTCGGGTGGCCGTAGTCGTTGCCCACGCCGACCGAGATGACCGCCACCTGGGGCTTCACGCGCTCCAGGAAGGCCCGGGTGGAGGAGTGCTTGCCGCCATGGTGCGCCACCTTCAGCACGGTGGCGGTGAGGTCCAGGGGCTTCTGCACCAGCACCTCCTCCGTGGGCGGCTCCGCGTCGCCGGTGAAGAGGAAGGCCGTCTTGCCGAAGGTCAGCTTGGTGACGAGGGAGTTCGCGTTCGCGTCCGAGCGCGTGTCCTCGAGGAAGGGCTCCTGGGGCACGCGCGGCCAGAGCACGGTGAGCGCCACGCCCTCGCCCAGGCCGATGGTGAGCAGCGTCTGGGGCGCGTTGGGGTTGGGCTGCGGGCTCATCACCTGGCCCACCTCGCGGCCCACGAAGTCCAGCAGGTCGCGGTACGCCTCGCTCGGGTGGTCGAAGCCGGGGTCCATGAACCGCTTCGCGCCCACCGCCTTCAGGGCCGCGGGCAGACCTCCCAGGTGGTCCAGGTGCGGGTGCGTGAGGATGACCAGGTCCAGGGGCTGCTTCACCAATTCACGCAGCCGCGCCGCCAGCCGAGGCCCGGCCTCCGGGGGCCCCCCGTCGATGAGCACCGTCTTGCCCGCGGGCGAGACGATGAGGGCCGCGTCTCCCTGGCCCACGTCGAGGAAGTAGACCGAGAGCTTCCCGGGCGCGGGGGAGGGGAGGGCCGCATGGCCCGGCACCGCCGTGAGCAGGAGGAGGAGGACACCAAGCAGCCGCGCGAAAACCATCACAATGGGAACTCTACTGCCCCACTCCCATTCACGGCACCCGGTACGTCCGCCGGACGTCCTTGCACACCCGCGAGCGCTTCCCCGGGGCCCTGGAACTGCGCTAAGGGGCCCGCATGTCGTCCGACGCCGAAGGCTTCATCCCCGTGCTGGAAGAGTTGGTCGAACAGGCCCGCCGCCGCCTGCTCGCCTGGAAGGCGGAGCAGGACGCCGTGGCCCCCGAGCCCGCCGCCGCGCTGAACCCGGAGCCCCCGCGCCCGGCCGGGGGCAGGGTCGCCACCGCGCGCGTCGACCCCGCGTCCGTCCTGAAGGCGACGGACCTGGCGCCGTACATCGACCACACGCTGCTCAAGCCGGAGGCCCGCGCCGAGGACGTGGTGCGCGTGGCCGAGGAGGCCCGCCAGTACGGCTTCGCCACGGTGTGCGTGAACAGCTGCCACGTGGCCACCGCCGCGCGCGTGCTGGCCGGGTCGCCCGTGGTGCCCATCGCCGTGGTGGGCTTCCCGCTGGGCGCCATGCTGTCCGCCGCGAAGGCGTTCGAGGCGCGCGAGGCCATCCGCGCCGGGGCGCGTGAAATCGACATGGTGCTCAACCTGGGTGCGCTCAAGGCCCGCGACTACCAGCGCGTGCACCAGGACATCGCCGCGGTGGTGGAGGCCAGCCACCCGCTGCCCGTGAAGGTCATCCTGGAGACGGGCCACCTCACCGACGAGGAGAAGGTCGTCGCGTGCGCGCTGTCCAAGGCCGCGGGCGCCGCGTTCGTGAAGACGTCCACGGGCTTCGGGCCCGGGGGCGCCACGGTGAAGGACATCGAATTGATGCGCGCGGTGGTGGGCGACGAGGTGGGGGTGAAGGCCTCCGGCGGCGTGCGCTCGGCCGAGGACGCGATGAAGCTCTTGCGCGCGGGTGCCAACCGGCTGGGCGCGTCCGCGTCCGTGGCCATCGTCACCGGCCAGATCTCCACCTCGCAGTACTAGCCAGGAAGGCGCGAGGACCCCACCGTGACACCGAAGCAGCAAGAGGACTTCCTCCAGCAGTTGCTCGCGCTCCACGCGGAGCTGACCGGGAAGACACCCCTGCGCATCGAGCCCAACCGCACCGACGAGGCGCGCGTGGGCGGCGACGAGGACGAGCAGCCCCTCAACGAGATGATGCAGACCATCGCCTCCAGCCGGAACCGCAACACCGACGGCACGCTGGCGCGCGTGGTGAAGGCCCTCGGCAAGCTGCGCGAGGAGCCGGACTCCTTCGGCGAGTGCGAGGAGTGCGGCGACGAGATCCCCCTGGGCCGCCTCAAGGCCATGCCCTACGCGGAGTTCTGCGTCGCGTGCCAGGGCAACAAGGACGGCCCCAAGGGCCCCGTCCGCCGCAAGCACCTCACCGACTACGACACCTGAAACGAGGCGACACGCAATGGACACCACCGGACTCAGGGAGCGGGCGGAAGCGTGGCGCAAGGCGGATCCGGATCCGGAGACCCAGGCGGAGCTGGCCCAGGTGCTCGCGACCTCCAACTGGGCGGACCTGGCGGACCGCTTCGCGCAGGACCTGGAGTTCGGCACCGCGGGCCTGCGCGGCGTGCTGGGCGCCGGCCCCAACCGGATGAACCGCGCCGTCGTGCGGCGCACCACCGCGGGGCTCGCGCGCTACCTCAAGGCCACCGTGCCGGACGTCACCTCGCGCGGCGTGGTGGTGGGCCGTGACGCAAGGCGCTTGAGCAGGGAGCTGGCGGAGGACACCGCCGCGGTGCTCGTCGCGGAGGGCATCCCCGCGCACGTCTTCCCGGAGCCGGTGCCCACGCCCGTCACCGCGTTCGCCGTGCTGCACCTGAACGCCGCCGCCGCGGTGATGGTGACCGCCAGCCACAACCCGCCCGAGTACAACGGCTACAAGGTCTACTGGGGCAACGGCGCCCAGATCGTCCCCCCGCAGGACGTGGGCATCGCGGGCGCCATCGCGAAGGTGGAGCCCGCCAACCAGGTGCCGCTGCTCACGCCCGCGGAAGGCCGCGCGAAGGGGCTGTGGCGCGACCTGCCGGAGGACGTGGGCAACGCGTACCTGCGCGCCATCCTGGACCTGCGCCTGTACCGCAAGGGCAGCGACACGCTGTCCATCGTCTACACCGCCATGCACGGCGTGGGCGGCGCGTGGGCGGTGCTCGCGCTCAAGGAGGCGGGCTTCCCGCGCGTGACGCCGGTGGCCGAACAGCAGCAGCCCGACGGCCGCTTCCCCACCGTGCGCTTCCCCAACCCGGAGGAGCCGGGCGCCATGGACCTGTCCGTCGCCACCGCCGAGCGCGTGAAGGCGGACCTGGTGCTCGCCAACGACCCTGACGCGGACCGGCTGGCGGTGATGGCGCGCGACGCATCCGGCAAGCTGCGGCTGCTCACCGGCAACGAGGTGGGCGTGCTCCTGGGCCACTACGTGCTCACGCAGGGCACGAAGCACTCGCGCCCGCACGTCGTCACCACCATCGTGTCCTCCACGCAGCTGGGGGAGATCGCGCGCGGGCTGGACGCCGCCTACGACGAGGTCCTCACGGGCTTCAAGTGGATCGCCAACCGCGCGCTGGAGCGCACGCAGAAGGAAGGCACGCAGTTCGTCTTCGGCTACGAGGAGGCGCTCGGCTACACCGTGGGCACCGCCACGCGCGACAAGGACGGCGTGGGCGCGGCGCTGGTGGTCGCGGACCTGGCCGCGTGGTGCGAGGCGCGCGGCACCACCGTGCTGGGCTACCTGGAGGAGATCCAGCGTCGCTTCGGCCTGCACGTGGGCGCCCAGCGCAACGTCACGCTCCCCGGCGCCGCCGGTGCCCAGACCATCCGCGCCATCATGGAGGCCTTCCGCGCCTCACCGCCGGAGCGCATCGGCGACACCCGCGTGAGCGCCGTGCGCGACTACCAGCGGGGCGAGGGCGGCCTGCCGCCGTCCAACGTCGTCGCCTTCGCGCTGGAGGGTGGCGGCCGCGTCACCCTGCGCCCCTCCGGCACCGAGCCGAAGATCAAATACTACTTCGAGCACAAGGAGACGCCCGCCCCCGGCGAGCCGCTCCCCCAGGCCCGCCAGCGCGCCGAGGCCCGGCTGGCCACCCTCATCGACGCCTTCCTCGCCCTCGCCCGCGAGCGCGGACAGCCGGCGTGAGGGGCCGTTTCCACTCCTGAGTCCTGAATCACCCTTCAACCCCGGGCCGCGCGTCCCTCCGTCGCGGCCCTTCGCAGAAAGGAACCGCGTGAAGCGCTTCATTCCTGGTTTCCTCCTCGCCGTGATCCTCGCCGTTCCCGGTACCGCGCTCGCGGGCCAGGGCTGGTCCGTGCTGGCCGCGGACTCGGTGGGAGCGGGCCGCAACGTGTTCACCGGGCAGATTGGCTACCCGGGCTTGACGCTGGGCCTCTTGCACGGCGGCTCGGACAAGGTCGACGTCGGCGGCAAGTTCACCTTCAACTGGGGCCGCGAGGGCCTGGTGGACGCGACGGACGAGGGCCTCAAGCTTCAGCTGTGGCTGCGCATCATGCTGGCCAAGACGTCCAACGTGTCCTTCGCCCTCACGTTCCAGCCGGGCCCCTTCGTCTACTTCATCGACCAGGGGCGCTTCGACGACAACACGGCCTTCGGCATGGCGCTGCCCATCGGCTTCGTGGTGGGGATCCCCGTCGGCAGCGCGCTCACGCTCAACGCCGGCATCGACATCCCGTTCAACGTCTACTTCGGCGAAGGCATCGGGCCGGTCATCCCCATCCTCTTCGGAGGCGGCCTGGAGTACTTCGTCACCAACCAGTTCAACGTGAACTTCAACCTGCGGCTGGGGCCTTCCATCTTCCCCCGCTTCGACGACAGCGCCTTCACCATGGAAGCGCTGGCGGGCGTGGCGTACCGCTTCTAGTGCGCCAGGCTCGGGCGGGGACGACAGGTTCCCCGCCCGGGCGCGTGCGCTACCAGGACGACGTCTGCTCGGGCAGCTCCACCGTGAAGGTGCTGCCCAGGTTGACGCGGCTCTTCACGGTGAGCTTGCCGCCCATGCACTCCACCAGGGTGCGCGCCACCGTGAGGCCCAGGCCCACGCTCTTCTCCGGGGCCTTGGTCGTGTAGTACGGCGAGAAGATGGCCTGCAGCTCGTCCTCGAAGATGCCGATGCCGGTGTCCTTCACGAAGAGCTGCGGACCGAAGTCACCGAACAGGTCCGGCAGCTCCAGGCCCACGTGCACGATGCGCGGACGGTCCTTCACGTCCTCCACCGCGTCCACCGCGTTGCACACCAGCTCCGTCACCACCTGCTCCAGCTGACGGCGGTTGAACACGACGGCGATGGGGTCCTCCGGCAGCACCACGCGCACGTCCGCGCGGCCCAGCCGGCCCTCGGTGCGCAGGCGCGACACCACCTCCGGCACCAGCTCGCGCAGGTCGAAGCGCTGGATGTCCTTGGGGTTGGACGGGCCCAGCGACAGCAGGTGCTGGCCGTGCAGGCGCATCTGCTCCCCGGCCACGCCCAGCTTGAGCAGCTCACTGGGGTCCGGCGGCAGGCCCTCCGCCGCGCGCGAGCGCACGTGCTCCAGCGCCCGCTGCAGGCCCACGCCCAGCTGGCCCATCTGCGTCGCCACGTCCGCGGCGAGCGTGCCCACGCGGGCCAGGCGCTCCATCCGCACCCAGCGCGTGCGCGGGTCCTGCAGCACTTCGCGCAGGCCTCCGTGCTCGCGGTGCGCCTTGAGCTCCAGCAGGGTGTGGACGCGCACCTTCAGCTCCAGCGGGTCCAGCGGTTCGGTCGTCAACAAGTCGTCCACACCTGCCTCCATCACCTCGCGGCGCGTCTGGCGGTCCGCGGAAGGCGTGAGCATGAGAATGGGAAGCTGCGGAGAGGTCATCTCCTGGCGGAACCGCCGGTACGCGGCGATCCCCACCGTGCGGGCCTGCTCCACGTCCAGGAGCACCAGGTCCGCGGCATGCCGGGACACCGCTTCCAGCGCGGCCGTCGCCCCGCGTGCGGGCATCACGTCGTAACCCGCGGGGGTCAGGATGGAGCGCACCCGCTCCGCGTCCCCCGCGTCCATGTCCACCGCGAGCACCCGCGGCCGGTGGTGTGACGTCGCGCTCATTGCCGTCGTCTCCATTCACGCCACCCCGACCTGGAAACCGCTCCGGATCACGCCCGAAGGCGTCGTCCCGGAAACGGGGGAATGCGTCCCGGGCCCGGACAGGGCCACCTGCTGCGCCTGCTTGCTGACCCGTACGCAATCCGACATGCGCGTACTCTCTTGCCAGCGGCGTGCCGGACGTCCTCCAGAAGCGAGATCTGCTCACCCTGGAAATCGGAAAAACCTGATCCAGTAACGACGGGGGGTTGGCGGGCTCCAGGCGCACATCCAACGCCCCCGTACTGAACGGCGCTTCATGTTTGATGAGTCAACCCTGACCAAAAGTGGTTTTGGACCCGGGTGTGAATATACCCAGGGGGCTCTCAAAATGGGCTACCGGGACTCCTGCTCGTAGGGGGTGCCCAGGGCGGCGGGGGCATGGCCGCGCTGGCCCTGGAGGGCGAGGACGAGGAGGGTCAACAGGTAGGGGAGGGCGAGCAGGAAGCCCTGGGGGACGAGGTCGAGGAGCCACGGGGCGCTCGACGCGAGGCCGATGCGCAGGGCGTTGCCGAAGGCGAAGAAGAGGGCGGCGGCGAAGGCACCCAGGGGCGTCCAACGGCCGAACACCATGGCGGCCAGGGCCATGAAGCCCAGGCCCGAAGGCGTGTGCTGTTCGAAGCGGTCCAGGACGGCGGTGGAGAGCACGGCGCCTCCCAGTCCGGCCATCATCCCGCCGCCCAGCACCGCGCCCCACCGCAGGGCGGACACGGACAGGCCCAGCGTGGCCACGGCGTGCGGCTTGTCGCCCACCGCACGCAGCCTCAGACCCAGGGGCGTGCGCGACAGCAGCAGGTGGAAGAGGAAGGGCAGGGTGAGCGCCAGGTACGTGGGCGCCGCGTGGCCGGACAGCGCGCCCAGCAGCGGCACGGCGGGCAGGCCCGGCAGGTCCCATCGGGAAAGTTGGGTGATGGACGGGGTGCCGTTGGGGCCGAAGAAGGACTCCAGCAGGTAGGTGCCGCCCGCCATGGCCACCAGGTTGAGGGCCATGCCGGAGACGACCTGATCCGAGCGCCAGCGGATGCTGAGGAAGCCGTGCACCGCCGCGATGGCCGCGCCCGCGGCCATGCCCACCAGCACGGCGAGGGGCGTGGGCATCGCGAGCGCCGCCACGGCCGCGCAGAAGGCGCCCGTGCGCATCATGCCCTCCACGCCCACGCTCACGACACCGGCGCGCTCGGACAACATGGCGCCCAGCGCGGCGAACACCAGGGCGGGCGCGGCGTCCAGGGTGGAGAAGAGGAGCGAGTGGAGCACCTCAAGCACGGGGCACCTCGGCCACTGGCTGCTCGCCCGACGGCTGCTCGCCCGACGGCTGCTCGCCCGACGGCTGCTCGCGCGTCGGCTGCTCGCGGCGTCTGCGCAGGACGGCCAGCCACACCATCCGGCCGGCGACGAAGAGCAGCGCGAAGCCCTGGATGAGCTCCGGGAAGCTCTTGTGCACGCCCAGCAGCTGCATGCGCGTGCCGCCCGCGCGGAGGATGCCGAAGACGGCCGCGGACACCGCCGCGCCCAGCGGGTGGTTGTTGCCGATGAGCGCGATGGCGATGCCGTCGAAGCCGTACGGCGCGCCCAGCGAGCCCGGGTAGCGGCCCTCGGTGCCCAGCACCAGCACCGCGCCCGCGAGCCCCGCCAGCGCCCCCGCGAGCGCCATGGCCCCGCCCGCGCGCGTCTGCGTGGGGATGCCCGCGGCCCGCGCGGCCTCCGGGGTGAGTCCCACCGCGCGCGTCTCGTAGCCCGCGCGCGTGCGCGTCAACCACACCCAGACGCCCAGCGCCGCCACCAGCGCCAGCGGGAAGCCCAGGTTGAGGCGCGAGCTGTCGCCCAGGAGCCGGGGGAGCTGCGCGGTGGCGAGGATCTCCGCGGTGCCGGTGATGGACGACTGCTGCCCTTCGGCGACGGCGCGCAGCGGGCCGATGACGAGCCAGTTGTCCACGAGGCTCACCGCCACCCAGTTGAGCATGATGGTGGAGATGACCTCGTGCACGCCGCGCTTGAGCTTCAGCACGGCGGCGATGCTCGACCACGTGGCGCCCGCGAGCGCCGCCGCGAGCAGGGCCAGGGGCACGTGCACCACGCCGGGCAGCGACACGTGCGCGCCGACGAGCGCGGCGGCCAGCGCGCCCCAGATCATCTGGCCCTGCGCGCCGATGTTGAACAGGCCCACCTTGAAGGCCACCGCCACGGACAGGCCGGTGAGGGTGAGGATGGCGGCCTTCATCGCGGCCTCGCCCAGGGGGCGCAGCACCGCGTTGGCGTTGCCGCCGTCCAGGAACGCGGGCCAGTTGCCCACGCCGCCCCAGAGCATCTGGAGGTAGGCGCGCGTGGCGGTGTCCGCGTCGCGCGTGAGGGCGATGGTCAGCCAGCACACCGCGAGCGCCAGCAGCACGGAGAGCACCGACGGCAGGATCTGCCGCGTCCGCTCACCCATGGTCGGACTCCGCGCCCAGCATGCGGCGGCCCAGCTCGCGCTCGTCCAGGTCCTTGCGCGGGAAGTGCCCCGTCACGCGCCCTTCGTAGAGGACGTAGACGCGGTCGGACAGCGCCAGCACCTCCTCCAGGTCCAGCGACACCATCACCACTCCCGCGCCCCGGGCCTTCGCCTCGCGCAGCCGCGCGTGCACCTGGGCCACCGCGCCGATGTCCAGCCCGCGCGTGGGCTGCACCACGACGAGCAGCTTCGGATCCGCGTCCAGTTCGCGCGCCACCACGACCTTCTGCTGGTTGCCGCCCGACAGCGCCTGGAGCGCGACGGTGGGGTCGGGCGGGCGCACGTCGTAGGTGGAGAGCAGCCGGGTCGCGCGCTCACGGCGTCCCTTGAAGTCCACCCAGGGCCCGCGTGCGAACGGCGGCTGCCGGTGCCGGCCCAGCGCCACGTTCTCCTCCACCGTCATCGCCTTCACCACCGCGCGCGCCAGCCGGTCCTCGGGCACGTGGCCCACGCCGCGCGCCTTCGCGAGCGCCGGGGTGAGCCCCTTGAGCGGGCCACCCAGCAGCGTTCCCTCGCCGCTGTCGAGGGAGCGCAGGCCCGTGAGCACTTCGGCCAGTTCGCGCTGACCGTTGCCGTCCACCCCGGCGATGCCGACGATTTCACCCGCGCGCACGGTGAGGCTCACGCCCTGGAGCGCGGGACGTCCGTTGTCGCCCTTCGCGCGCAGGTCCTTCGCGTCGAGCACGATGGGGCCGGATGTAGCCTCACCCTGCGCGTCGGGCACGACAGCCCCGGACGCCGCGGGCACACCGGTCAGCGCGGCGCCGCGTGAACCCTCGCCCACCATCAGCGAGGCCAGGGCGGAGACGGTGGTTCCGGCGGCGCGCACCTCGGCCACCGTGCGGCCCCGGCGCATCACGGCCACGCGGTCCGCCACGCCCAACACTTCCTTCAGCTTGTGGCTGATCAGCACCACCGTGCGCCCCTGCGCCACGAGTCCGCGCATCACCTGCGCAAGCTCATCCGACTCCTGGGGCGTGAGCACCGCGGTGGGCTCGTCGAGGATGAGCACCTGCGCGCCCCGGTGCAGTGCCTTGACGATCTCCACCTTCTGCTGCGAACCCACCGTGAGCGTGTCCACGCGCGCCCGCGGATCCAGGTGGAAGCCGAAGCGCTTCGCCGTGGCAGCCACCTCGTCACAGGCCCGGTCCAGGTCCAGCAGGCCGCGCCGGGTGGGCTCGCGGCCCAGCACCACGTTCTCCGCCACCGTCAGCGTGGGCACGAGCATGAAGTGCTGGTGCACCATGCCGATGCCCCTTGCGATGGCGTCGCGCGGGCTCTTGAGTCGCACGGGCTTGTCGTCCATCAGGAACGTGCCCGCGTCCGGCTGGTACAGCCCGTACAGCACGTTCATCAGGCTGGACTTGCCCGCGCCGTTCTCGCCCACCACCGCGAGCAATTCGCCCGGGACGATGTCCAGCGACGCGTCCTCCAGGGACACGCAGGAGCCGAAGCGCTTGGCGATGTGCTGGAGGGAGATCAGGGCGCGGCGACCTGGAAGGAGGCCAGCTCCGCCGTCGTGCCCGGCACCGTCAGCTTCCCGGCGAGGATCTGCTGGCGCAGCGTCTCCACCTTCTGCAGCGCCTCCGCCTTGCCCGGGAAGTCCACCCGCACGTCGGCCATGCCCACGCCGTTCTCCTTCAGGCCCAGCACCTGCTCGCCGCCCGTGAACTTGCTGTCCACCAGGTCCTTCGCCGCCTGGTACACGGCGAGGTCGCTGTGCTTCACCATCGACGTGAGGATGGCCTCCGGCGCCAGGTGCGACTGATCCGAATCCACCCCGATGGCGAACACCGTCTTGCCCGCGGCCCGCGCCTCCTTCACCGCCTGGATGACGCCCAGCCCGTCCGTGCCCGCCGCGTGGAAGAGGATGTCCGCGCCCTTGGCGATGAGGTCCTGCGCCACCTCCTTGCCGGACGACACGCTGTTGAAGCTGCCCGTGTACACGCTCATCAGCGCGCCCGCCGCCTTCGCGTTCGTGGTGCGCACGCCCGCGCGGTAGCCCAGCTCGAAGCGTTTGATCAACGGCACCTCGATGCCGCCCACGAAGCCCACCTTGTTCGTCTTCGTCACGAGCCCCGCCAGCGCGCCCACGAGGAAGCTGCCCTCCTGCTCCTTGAAGAGCACGGTGCGCACGTTGGGCAGCGACTTCGCCTTGCCCTGCGCGTCCAGCAGCTGGCTGTCGATGAGCAGGAACTTCGCGTCCGGGTTCTTCATGGCCACGTCCCGCACGGCGTTGGCCAGCAGGTACCCGTTGCCGATGGTGAGCTGCGCGCCCTGCTCCACGAGCAGCTCCAGGTTGGGGGCGTAGTCCTCCTGCGCCTTGCTCTGGAGCACCAGCGGCTGCACCGGCAGCGGCTTCACTTCCGGTGCGAGCGCCGTCAAGTCGGAGGAGATGGACTGACGCACCTCGCCAGCGGCGGCGTCCACATACCGGCCGCCCTCGTAGCGCTTGCCGGCGGCCCACAGCTCCAGGCCGCGCAGGGACGCGTCATTGAACGAGTGGTCCCCCCGGCCGCCCACGTCGATGACGAGCCCGACGACCACGGGCTTGCCCTCGGGGGGCTTCGTGGCGGTGGAGGCCTGGGAGGGCGCCTTGGGGGCGTCTTCCGACTTCTTGGAACAGGCGCACAGGAGCGCGGCCAGGGCGAGCACGTGGAATCGGCGGAGCATCATGGGCTCAGCTATCTACCAGATGAAGCCCGGGCTTTCCCTTTCCTGGGAGTGCACGGGGAGGGGACTTCCTGCTATGGCCCTGCCCCGTGCAACCCTACGAGCTCATCAAGGCCAAGCGCGACGGCGGCAGGCTGGACCCGTCGGACATCCAGGCGTTCATCCAGGCGTACACCGCCGGCACCGTGGCCGACTACCAGATGGCCGCGATGTGCATGGCCATCTTCTTCAAGGGCCTGGACGCGCGGGAACTGGGGGCCTGGGCCCGCGCCATGCTCAACTCCGGCGAGGTCCTGGACCTCTCCGACACGCCGGCCATCAAGGTGGACAAGCACTCCACCGGCGGCGTGGGCGACAAGGTGTCCCTGAGCCTCGCGCCCCTCGCGGCGGCCTGCGGCGTGCCCGTGCCGATGATCTCCGGCCGCGGTCTGGGCCACACCGGCGGCACCCTGGACAAGCTGGAGTCCATCCCCGGCTTCCGCGTGGACCTGTCCACCGCGGACTACCGCCGGCTCGTGCGCGAGGTGGGCTGCTGCCTCATCGGCCAGACGGCCCAGGTGGCCCCCGCGGACAAGAAGCTCTACGCGCTGCGGGATGTGACGGCGACGGTGGACTGCATCCCGCTCATCGCGTCCTCCATCATGAGCAAGAAGCTGGCGGAGGGCATCGACGCGCTGGTGCTCGACGTGAAGGTGGGCAGCGGCGCCTTCATGAAGACGGCGGACGACGCGCGCGTGCTCGCCCGGACCATGATTGGCCTGGGCGCGGAGATGAACCGCAAGGTCGTGGCCCTGCTCACGGACATGGACCAGCCCCTGGGCCGCCAGGTGGGCAACGCCCTGGAGGTCCGCGAGGCGGTGGACATGCTCCGCGGTGAAGCCCCCGACGACTACACGGAGATCACCTACGCGCTGACGGCGGAGATGCTCGTGCTGGGCAAGAAGGCCGCCACCGTGGAGGAGGCGCGCGTCAAGCTGCGCCGCTCCGTTGAGGACGGCAGCGCGCTCAAGAAGCTCAAGGAGATCGTCCAGTCGCAGGGCGGCGACCCGCGCTCCATCGACGACTACTCGCTGCTCCCCACCGCGAAGGCCACGACGGACGTGGTGGCGCCGCGCGATGGCTTCGTCTCCGGTATCCACACGGAGGGCGTGGGACTGGCGGCGGTGGCGCTCGGTGCCGGGCGGCAGCGGGTGGACAGCAAGATTGATCCGGCGGTGGGCTTCACGCTGCTCAAGAAGGTGGGCGACCCGGTGAAGCAGGGCGAGCCCGTGGTGCAGGTGCACTACAACGACGCCGGCCCCGTGGAGGACGTGAAGGCGCGACTGCTGGCGGCCTACCGGTTTGGCGACCGGGCGCCCGCGGCCCGTCCGCTGGTGCTGGAGCGGCTGGAGTAGGCGCGCAAGGCACGACAAGGCTACCCACCCACCATGGCCCCCACGTTCCGAGACCTGCTGTCGGAAGTGAAGAAGGAGATCCGCGAGGTCTCCCATGAGCACGTGCGCCACCTGCTCGACACGGGCGCGAAGGTGAAGCTCATCGACGTGCGCGAAGGCGACGAGTACGCGGGCGGCCGGCTCCCCGGCGCGGTGCACATCCCCCGGGGCTACCTGGAGCTGCGCATCGAGGAGAAGGCGGAGCGCGACGACGAGCTCGTCCTCTACTGCGCGGGCGGCACCCGCTCCGCGCTCGCGGCCCGGACGCTGCGGGAGCTGGGCTACACGCGCGTGGCGTCGCTCGCGGGCGGCTACAACCGCTGGAGCGACGCGGCGTTCCCCATCGAGAAGCCGGTGGTCCTCTCCTCCGAGCAGAAGGAGCGCTACCGCCGCCACCTCATCCTCCCGGAGGTGGGCGAGGAGGGGCAGGCGAAGCTGCTCAAGTCGAAGGTGCTGCTCTTGGGCGCGGGCGGGCTGGGCTCTCCCGCCGCGCTGTACCTGGCCGCCGCGGGCGTGGGCACGCTGGGCATCGTGGACGCGGACGTGGTGGACCTGAGCAACCTCCAGCGCCAGGTGCTGCACAGCCTGGAGCGCCGGGGCCAGCCCAAGGTCCAGAGCGCGAAGACGGCCATCGAGGCGCTCAACCCCGACGTGAAGGTGGTCCCCTACGAGGAGCGGCTCACCACCGCCAACGTGGAGCGCATCCTCGCGGACTACGACCTGGTGCTGGACGGCGGGGACAACTTCCCCACCCGCTACCTGCTCAACGACGCGTGCGTGCTCGCGGGCAAGCCCAACATCCACGGCTCCGTGTTCCGCTTCGAGGGCCAGGTGACGACCTTCATCCCGGGCAAGGGGCCCTGCTACCGCTGCCTCTACCCCGCGCCGCCCCCGCCGGAGCTCGCGCCCTCGTGCGCGGAGGCCGGCGTCCTGGGCGTGCTGCCGGGGGTCATCGGGATGCTCCAGGCGACGGAGGCGCTCAAGCTGCTGCTCGGGGTGGGGGAGTCGCTGTCGGGACGGCTGCTCACCTTCGACTCCCTGGGCACGCGCTTCCACGAGCTCAAGCTGCGCAAGGACCCGGAGTGCCCCGTCTGTGCTCCGGGCGCGAAGGTGGAGCTCATCGACTACGAGCAGTTCTGCGCCACGGGAGCCTGAGGGCCGCCCTGGCGGGTCCCGGGGGGATTTCCTCCGGGGCGGGATGCATTTTCGCAAGCAACGGTCCGGACGAGGCCGCGTATGATGCCGCAGGCCTGGAGATGGGGTCGCGGTGGAACGTGACCCGGTCGGGCCCGCGGTGCAGCGGTAGGGAGATGACGGCGATGTCCGAGCAGAACGAGAACCAGGACGCGGACCCCAAGGTGGAGGACCGGCGCGACTCGCCCCGGGTCCCCATGCGCTTGAAGGTCCGTTGGGAGGGCGGCACGGAGACCTTCCTGGACCGTGCGGGGGACCTGTCCCTGGGC
>NZ_RAWA01000202.1 GCF_003611675.1 Corallococcus sp. CA053C | reverse complement strand
GGAGCGCGCCGCCCCCAGGAACTCGCGCGTCGCCAGGTGCAGGGGGATGTGGTCCGCCCCGTACGCGTCCAGGATGATGACGTCGTACGGCGGTCCTTGCGCTTCGATGAAGGCCCGGCCGTCCGCGACGTGCGCCCGCAGCAGCGCGTCCTCCTGGAAGCCGCAGTACTGCTTCGCGGCCTCCACCACCGCGGCATCCACCTCCACCACGTCGATGTGCGTGTCGGGCAACACCGCGCGCAGGAACATGGGGATGGCGCCGCCGCCCAGCCCCACCGCCAGGATGTTCTCCGGCCGGGGCATGAACGCCAGCGCCACCATCGCCATGCGCGTGTAGGGCAGCTCCAGCCGCAGCGGTTCGCCGGGCCACACCACGCTCTGGCGCGCGCCCCCTTCACCAAAGCGCAGCGAGCGGCGCCCGTCGTCGTCCTCGGTGATGAGGACCGGGCCCGCCCCTTCTTCCGAGCCGTCTTCTGGCAACGCCAGGACCCGCGCTCCCTACTTCGCGGCCGACACCGGCTGGGGGCCACTGTCCAGCACGCGCTGCGCCGTCACCGCGGGCCCGTACTCCGGCGTCTTCGTGACATTGCCGTGGGAGTCCTTGCCCTCGTGCAGCTTCAGGCCCTCGGCGTCCGGCAGGTAGCCCACGCGCAGCCGCACCTCGCGCACGGCGGACAGCTCACGCGTCTCCACCGGGCCCGTGGGATACGGCAGCGAGGTGCGCAAGGGCAGCGGCACCACCGCGCGACGGGTCGCCGTGGCGCCGGGCTCCACGCGGCTGACCGACGGCACCTCCGGCGCTTCCACCATCAAGTCATCCGGCACGCGGATCAGCATGCGCGACAGCACCACCTGCCCGCCGGACAGGTCCACGTAGGCGCGGTGCGGATCCAGCGTGGGCTGGCCGCCGAACCCGAAGTCCCACAGGCCGTCCAGCAACAATACGGCCCGGGACGTCCGGTTGTGCACCGCATAGGTGACGGCGAGCGTGTCCGCCTCACGCGCCACCGACTCCACCTTCAGCTCCACGTCCGCCTGGGCCATGCGATGTCCTCCGGGAGGGTCCGCGGGCCGCTCCGGCGCCCGCGTGCAACCGATGATGAGTGCCAGCGCCACGAAGGCGCCAGCCAGGCGGAAGCCTCGCATCCCTTGCCTCCTGCTAGTAGTGCGTACGGGTGGGCAGGTTCAGTTCGTCGCGCAGGACGTTCTCCCCGGGACGGCCGCCCTGGACCACATCCGGCGTCTTCGGGTCGTTGTCCAGGTCGATGGGCAGACCCACCGCGGACGGCTCCAGGTTGCGCGTGCCGTTCTTCTCGCCGTTCGCCAGCGTGCCGTTGGTGATGTCCGAGGCGTGCACCAGCTCGTGGAACAGGCCGACGACGGGGGGACGGGTCATCCACTCCTCGCTGGCGCCCAGCGAGATGCGCGTGCGGTTGTAGCCCACCGTCGCGTCCGAGCCCTTGCCCGGCGTGCCGTCCGCGTTCATGAAGCCGTCGCTGAGCGGCGTGCCGTTGGCGTTGTTGCCGCCCTTCGTCTCGGAGATGGTCGTCGTCTTGCCGCTGGCGTCCAGCGTGCGCAGCAGCTCCTGACCCGCGGGCATGGAGCGCAGCGCGTCCAGGTCCGACTGCACGCGCGCCTGGTAGTCCGCGCTGCCGGTGACGGACACCGAGCTGCCCACCGTGGCCGCGTTCGTCATGTCGACGATGTTCCGCTCGCCCTTCGCCGCGTCGGAGGTCGTCTCGTTCTCCTCCACGTAGAGCTTGTCGGTGCCGGTGCCGCCCTCGACGGTGTCCTTGCCCTCGCCGCCCGCGACCGCGTCGTTGCCGGCGTCGCCGCTCAGCGTGTCATTGCCCCGACCGCCAATGACCTGGTCGTCGCCCGTGCCGCCCGAGGCCTTGTCGTCGCCCGCGCCGCCGTCGATGTAGTCGCGTCCGCCACCGCCCGTCAGGGTGTCGTTGCCATCCAGGCCGTAGAGCACGTCGCGGCCTTCGCCGCCCTCGACGGTGTCATCGCCCGCGCCGCCCTCCAGGTAGTCGTCGCCGTCCAGGCCGCTGAGCGTGTCCTTGCCCTCGCCGCCGATGACGGTGTCGTTGCCCTTGCCGGCCGTGAGCGTGTCGTCACCCGCGCCACCGTCCAGCGTGAGGTCCTGCGTGACGCTCGCGTCCAGCGTGATGGAGTCGTTGCCGATGCCGCCCTCGATGATGGCACCCCGGGCCTGCGCCGCCGTGAGCGTCACCGTGTCGTCGCCGGACTTGATGGTCAGCCCGCCGTCCTTGTTCTGCGACACCGTGGCGGTGTTGTCGCCCACGCCCAGGTTCACCACCGTCCGGCCCTCGGCGTTGGTGCTCACCTGCGGCTTCGTGAGGGTGTCCACCACGCCCTGGACGGCCTTGCCGAGGGCCGAGGCGATGCCCCCCAAGAAGCCCCCGCCGCCGTCGTCCTTCTTCTTCACGTCCGCCTTGGCCTTGCCGCCCTCGGCGCCGCCCGACTCCTTCAGCACCTGGGTCCGCGCGGGCGCCGCGCGCTGGGGCGCCGCCTCGAAGCCGTCCTTCATGCGCTGGGACACGGCCGCCTTCACCACGTTGGGGCGCGCGGCCACGGGGGCGGGCACCTTCACCGGCTCCTGCTTCACGACGGGGGTGGGACGCGAACCGGGCTTGCCAATCGTGGTCATGTCGCTTCTCCCAGGTGGCGCGCACCCGGCTCGGGTCTCCTGGCGACGGGGCACCAGGCGTCGGACGAATACCGACATTCCAGATTGTCGTGGGAACTCCCCCACAGTTGCGCCAGCCGGTGAGAGACGACACGGCGCGGCACGGAACCGCCTGGAATCGTTGCGTTTCTCAAAAACCGATTCTTGAGAATGTACTCGGTTTTCATGTATTACGGCTTCCACGTCTCGCCCGACATCCATGGGATGCGGGTGACGGACGGGGGCGCGGAGCAGCGATCAGGCGCCGTGTCCCGGCAGGCAATGCGACGACGGGAGGGAGCACCCATGAAGCTGAAGACCTTGATGTCCACCGTGGCGGCGTTGGCCGTCGCGGTGTGGGCCGGGACGGCCGCGGCAGCCACCGCGAACGGGCCCATCTGCGACACGGCCGCGTACGTGAACTCGACGACCTATTACAACTGCACCGGCAGCAGCCACACGGCGCTGGACGTGGGCAACAGCTCCTGCGGCGAGTGGAACCACCGCGGCATGCTGGTGGGCAACTTCTACTATTACTACTACGGCGGCTGTGCGGCGGCCTGCAACGGCTCCACCTGCAACGGCGGCGCGGGCAACTACTACGTGGTGTCCGGCGCCAACGGCTGGGACTTCCGCCAGCTGCACTTCTACGCCAACGTCAGCTCCGGCACGAAGACGTGTGACCGCTGCGCGCTGGGACTCGTGGGCGGCACGGGCAGCGCCACCGGACCGCACTCGCACTCGGACAACCGTCAGTACGGCACGCGCATGTCGGCCTGGTACACCAGCGTCGGCACCACGTGCGGCACCAACGCGTACTGCAACAACCGCCTGGGCGTTCCCACGCTGTAGCCCGTGCGTGTCCCGAGCAGGGGCCGGCGTCCGCGCCGCGTCCCCTGCCCGGCTGCTTCGCTCCCGTCTCCTCCTTACGACGCGAGGCGCGCGTGCGCCTTTCCCTCCGCGTGAGCCCCCTGCCGACATGACCTCCCGTCCCTCCATCAAGGTCGCGCTCGCCGGCCTCCTCCTCCTGCTCGTCGCCGTGGGCGTCGTGCTGTGGCGTGGCACGGCCCGCTCCGATGACGCCGCCCGTCCACCGCCCGGAACCCCGGGCCCTTCCGCGACCACCGCGGGTGCCTCGGGCAGCGGTGCTCCCGTGGCCGCCGCGCCGGGCGCACGTCCGCCGCCGCGCGAACAGATTCCCATGCCCGGGTGCTGGGACGGGCTGGCCGCGCTCGACAGGGACGCGACGCTCGACTCGCTGCACGCGGCCGTGGCCGCCGCCATCCAGTCGCGCGACACGGCGCTGGTGGCGTACCTCCAGGAGCGCCTCACGGAGCTGGTGGGGAATGATCCGGACCGCGCGCTGCAACTGGTGACGTGGGCGATGAAGTCCGCGCCGCCGGAGCCGGCCATCTACCTGGAGGCGCTGAAGGCCGCCCCCGCCGTGCGCCACCCGCGCGTCACCGAGAAGCTGGTGGCGGTGGCCGAGGACAAGTCGCTGGCGGCGCCGGACCGCGCCTCCGCGCTGGACGCGCTGGAGACCCAGCACCGCTTCACGCCCGAGACGCGCGGCCGGCTCAAGGCCATCGCGCTGGATGATTCCGCGGACTCCGCCGCCTGGATGGCCGCGCGCACGCTGGGCCGGGTGATGAAGGAGGACTACACGCGCACGGGCACCTATGCGCCGTACTGGAAGGACCTGCTGGACATCGGCACGACGTCCGAGGACACGGCGGTGCGGCTGCTCGCGCTGGAGATGCCGTCGTACTCCGATCCGCTGCTCGACTCGGACTCCATCGACGTACTGGCGAAGGTGATGCGCACCGACAAGGAGCGCGACGTGCGGGAGATGGCGGCCTTCCGGCTGGCCGTCACCGAGGATCCGCAGAAGGCCCTGGCCGCGTTCCGCTCCGCCTTCGACGGGGAGCAGGACGTGTGCGTGCGCTGGGCCTTCCTGCGCTTCGCGGTGCGCGCGGCCGGCGCGGACGCCCTGCCCCTGGTGGAGGAGTTCGCGCGGAAGGATCCGCGGCTGCGGCAGGACTATCTGGACTTCAAGGCGCTGTACGCCACCGGCACGACGGACTTCGCGCGCATCTGGCTGGGCAAGAAGGAACACCACGACTGCGTGGTCGAGGAAGGAGCGCCGCACTGATGGGCTCTCGAACGAAGCGGTCCTGTGTCCTCTGGCTGGGGCTGCTCCCGGGACTGGCCCTGGCCCAACCTGCTCCCATCGCCGTCCCCACCCCCACGGCCTGCACCGTGGAGGGCATGCTGGACGAGGTGCGCGTGGCGATGAAGACGGGCTCGCCCGCCTACCAGCGCTATGCGCGGCTGCGCCTGAAGGAAGCCGCCATCGCCCTGCCGCCGCAGGCCCTGGGCCGCGCGGTGAGCGAGGAGCGGGACCCCGGCGTGCTGGAGGCGATTGGCGCCGCGCTGGCCACCAAGGCGAGCAACGCGCAGCAGCCGGAGCTGCTCCAGCCGCTGCTCTCACGCGCGAAGCAAGACGCCGACCCCGGCCTGCGCGCGGCGGCGGTGCGCGCGCTCAAGGGTGCGCCGTCGGTGGAGTTCATGGCGAAGAACGGCGACGTCGTCACCTACGAGCAGCTCGTGCGCGACAGCGCGCCGGAGGTACGGCAGGCGGTGGTGGAGAACCTGGTGACGGAGAGCGCCGGCATCTACTTCGGCCACAACCCGGAGATGGCGGAGAAGGCCATCCAGGTCGCCGCCGCGTCGCAGGACCCCGCTGTCACGACGCGCCTCCTGGGCGAGGTCTCCATGGAGGCCGCGAGCCCGGAGGCGGTGCGCAAGCTCACCGGCCACTTGCGCTCGGAGGACCCCGCCCTGCGCGCGGCGGCGGCGAAGGCCCTGGGCGGCGTGCCGGGACTTGAGTCCGCGGGCGCGCGCCGCTCGCTCACCGCGCTGTACAAGAGCGACAGCGACCCTGCGGTGCGCAAGTCCGCGCTGGAGGGATTGGCGCGCCTGGGCCAGTCCAACGCACGGCCGCTGCTGGAGTCGCTGCGCGGCGTGGATCCGCGCATGGACCCTGAAATCGACGCGTGGCTGGGCGCCCTGCGGACGAACCTCCAGGAGTGGCACCTGCTCCTGCGGGAGAAGCAGCGCCTGCGCCCGTGACACCTCCTGCCCCTCCGCACCCGAGAGCCCCATGAGCCGCCGCATCTCGCTGCTTCCCCTCGCCTCCCTGCTGCTCCTCGCCGGCTGCGCTCCCGAGGACGCTCCCCAGCCCGCGCTTCCCACGACGCAGGCCCAGGCGGTGGCGGTCCCCGTGCCGGCGCGCCTCCAGGCGGAGGACTACAAGACGGGCGGCGAGGGCGTGGGCTACCACGACACCACGGCCGGCAACTCCGGCGGCGTGTACCGCGCGGACGACGTGGACCTCCAGGCCACCACCGACGTGGGCGGCGGCTACAACGTCACGGCCATCGCCCCGGGCGAGTGGCTGGGCTACACGATTCAGGTCACCCAGGCGGGCACCTACAGCTTCAAGGCCCGCGTCGCGTCCGGCGTCACCGGCACGAAGACGCTGCACCTGATCATCGACGGCTTCGTGCGTCCTGCCGTGAGCTTCACGCAGGCCACCGGCGCGCAGTCGTGGTCCACGGTGTCGCTGGGCAGCTTCACGCTGGGCGCCAACGTCCACTCCGTGCAGGTGGTGGCGGACACGGGCGGCTTCAACTTCAACCACCTGGACGTCGCCGTGGACGGCGGTGGCGGCGGGACGGGCATGAGCGTGGACGGGCCCCAGCTGCTGCGCGACGGCAAGCCCTTCCTACCCCGGGGCTTCAACATGGTGGGCGTGCTCGCGCCCGACGGCTGCGCGAATCCCGCCAGCGTGCCGCGCAACGCCCGCACCGCCTTTGGCCAGACGGAGCTGCTGGCCGCGCGCGACGCGTGGTCCGCCAACACCGTGCGCTTCCAGGTGAGCCAGGGCGGGCTGGATCCGCAGGACCCGATGTTCCGCCAGTTCTACGTGGACCGCGTGCAGGCGGACGTGCAGCTTGCGCGCTCGCTGGGGCTGGTGGTCATCGTCTCCATGCAGGACCAGTTCTATTCGTGCGGTGACGTGCACCCGCTGCCGTCGGCCGCCACGCTGCGCTCCTGGTCCACGCTGGTGCCGGTGCTGAAGGCGGATCCCGACGTGATGTTCGAGCTCTTCAACGAGCCCCAGAACGACGTCACCAGCGCGGCCTGGGCGCAGTGGAAGAATGGCGGCACGTCCCCGCTGTCCAACCTGGGCGTGCCCGCCGTGGGCTACCAGCAACTGGTCAACCACGTGCGCTCGCTGGGCGCCACGCAGGTGCTCATCGCGGACGGCGCCAACTACGCGGGGAAGCTCCAGGGCGTGCCCCTGCTGACGGACACGCTCAGCCCGCCGCGCATCATGTACGCGGTGCATCCGTACTACTTCCACATCGCCGACAACGCGACGCTGGCGTCGGATCAGAACAACTGGAACACCCGCTTCGGCGCCCTGACGGCCTCGCACCCCGTCATCGCCACCGAGTGGAACGCCTTCAGCGACACCTGCAAGGTGGGCACCGAGGCGCGCATCCCGGACTTCTTCGCGTACCTCCAGGGCCACCGCATCGGCCTGCTGGGCCACGCCTTCGACGTGCCTGGCACCCTGGTGAAGGACCTGACGACCTGGCAGCCCACCACGTTCGAGGGGGGCGGCTGCTTGGTGCCCGGCCATGACGCGGGCGCGCTGCTCCAGGCCCACTTCCAGCAGCTGGAGGCCGCCGAGTCCCCCTGATGCCCTGGGGAGCGGCCATGGGAAAAGGTGGCCGCGCGCGGCGGAGTGGGACAGGTTGGGGGGCCATGTCCGACAGCGGTTTCGGCACCTCCACCCTCGCGCTCGCGCTCGCTGGCAGCGCGGTCACCATCCTGTCCACCAGCCTGGGCGCCCTGCCCGCCCTGGCGGCGCGCAGCATCTCGCGGCGCTCCAAGGACGTGCTGATGGGCTTCAGCGCGGGCGTCATGCTCGCGGCCACGGCCTTCTCGCTGGTGGTGCCCGCCATCGACCTGGGCGAGGCGCGCTACACGTCGCGCTTCACCGCCGCGCTGGTGGTGGGCGGCAGCATGCTGGTGGGCGGCCTGTTCCTGCACCTGTGCAACCGCTTCATCCCGCACGAGCACTTCATCAAGGGCCAGGAGGGCAACGCCGAGGCCGCGAACCTGAAGCGCATCTGGCTGTTCGTGCTGGCCATCGCGCTGCACAACTTCCCGGAGGGGCTGGCGGTGGGCACCGGCGTGGGCAGCCGCTCGATGGAGATCGCCGCGCCCATCCTCGTGGGCATCGGGTTGCAGGACATCCCAGAGGGCTTCGTCGTCGCGCTGGCGCTGATGGGCGTGGCGTACAGCCGCGGGCAGGCGGTGCTGGTGGCGCTGTACACGGGGCTGGTGGAGGGGGCCGCCGCCCTGGTGGGGTTCTTCGCCACGTCGTTCGCGTCCGGCATCCTGCCGTGGGCGCTCGCGTTCGCGGGGGGCTCCATGCTGTACGTCGTCAGCGACGAGATGATCCCGGAGAGCCACCGCCAGGAGTACGCGCGCGAGGCGACGGCCGGCCTGATGGTGGGCTTCGTGCTGATGATGTTCCTGGACGTCACGCTGAGCTGACGGGGGGGCAGGCCGCGCGGTGCGCCCATGTGGTCACCCACCCCCGCGCCGCCCCGCCCGGGGAGGCCCGGACGTGCTAGCTTGATTTGCATGTCTGTGTCGGATCGAACCCGCGTCGACGGAGCCCCGGGGGAGCACAAGGACAAGGCCGCCCGCCCGGAAGAAGAGGAGACGGAGGCCGCGCTCCACGTGACGCTGCCCTACGAGCAGGCCCGTCGTCCCGGGGACCTGCCCGTGGTGCGTCGCTTCCGCCTGTCCGTGGTGGAGGGCCCCGGCGCGGGCATGGTGTGGGAGTCCACGTCGGACACCTGCTCGGTGGGCTCGCATCCGCTCAACGACTGCGCGGTGGAGGACTCCACCGTGTCGCGCTTCCACTGCGAGGTGAAGATCGGCCCCAAGGGCCCGCAGGTGAAGGACCTGGACAGCCTCAACGGCGTCATCGTGGACGGCGTGCAGGTGGTAGAGGGCATCCTGCGCAGCGGCAGCCTGCTGCGGCTGGGCCGGGTCGTCCTCCGCTTCGACTTCAGCGCGGAGAGCAACCGACTGCCGCTGTCGGACCTGACGCGCTTCGGTTCGCTGGTGGGCACGTCGGTGGCCATGCGCGGCTGCTTCGCGATGATGGAGCGCGCCGCCGCACGCGACGTCACCGTGCTGCTGGAGGGTGAGACGGGCACGGGCAAGAGCCAGGCGGCGCTCGCCATCCACCAGGCCAGCCGGCGCAAGGACGCGGCGTTCCTGGTGGTGGACTGCGGCGCCATCCCCGCCCACATCCTGGAGAGCGAGCTGTTCGGCCACGAGAAGGGCTCCTTCACCGGCGCGGTGAACCGGCGCGCGGGCGTCTTCGAGGAGGCCGACGGCGGCACCGTCTTCCTGGACGAGATTGGGGAGCTGCCCCCGGAGCTGCAACCCAAGCTCCTGCGCGTGCTGGAGAACCGGGAGATCCGCCGGGTGGGCAGCAACACGTACCTGCCGGTGGACGTGCGGCTGATGGCGGCCACGCACCGCGACCTGCGCGCGGAGGTGAACGCGGGGCGGTTCCGCTCGGACCTGTTCTTCCGGCTCGCGGTGCTGCGCATCGGGATGCCGTCCCTGCGCCAGCGGCCGGAGGACCTGTCAATGCTGGTGTCGGGCATCCTCCAGTCGCTGGGCGCGGATCCGGAGCGCACGGGCGCGCTGCGCACGCCGGAGTTCCTGTCGCGGCTGCGGCACGCGGCGTGGCCGGGCAACGTGCGCGAGTTGCGCAACCACCTGGAGCGCTGCCTCGTATTCGAGGACGCGCTGCCCCTGGCGGAGGAGGACTCGCGGCCGGAGGGCAGCCCGCTGGAGGTGGACCTGTCGCGCCCCTACGCGGAGCAGCGGCGGCGCGTGGTGGACGACTTCGAGCGGCGCTACCTGCGCGCCCTGCTGGAGAAGCACCAGGGCAAGGTGGCCCAGGCCGCCATCACCGCCGGCATGGACCGCGTGCACTTCTACCGGCTGCTGCGCAGGCACGGCATCAAGCCCTGAGTGGACACACGCGGCCGCTGGGTCATTTCTTCCCTCTGTGCTGGAGGGAATGACCGTGCATCAAATCCCTTGAGGGAGGCTCCCTGGGTTCGGGACACCCGGAGTCCCTCAAGGAGACACACATGAAGATGCAGCTGATGGCCGTGCTGATGGGTGTGGGCCTGCTGGCGGGTTGTGGCGGTGTCGAGGCGGACGTGGACGCGCCGGTGGACCTGGCCACGCGCGAGGACGAGCTCCCGGCGTGCAACCACCAGTCCTTCGAGCGGGTCTTCTACTCGGAGCCGGAGAAGATCAACGAGGTCGGCTGGTGGACCTGCGGCTGCGATTCCAACACCGCTTGGGTGTCTGGCAGGACGACCGCCTACTCCACGACCTTCGGCGCCACGGCGTGCGCGCAGTGGTGAGCGTCGCGGGCCTTTCAGCGTCTCGCTGAGAGCCGCCAGCGGTCGGTCGCACCCGGTACCGGACTGGAGACGAAGTCCGCCTCCAGTCCGCGCAGCGCCGCGCCGGTGACGACGAGCGCGCTGTCCCCCCCGTCCTGGACCCACGCGGGCAGGTGGAGCAGCCCCCCTTCGTTGCCGGCGTCATCCCACGCGGAGGCCGCGGCGTCGGGCGGGCCATGGAGCCCGGCACCGAGCCCGTCACCGAGCCCGTCACCGAGCCCAGCGCCGGACGTGAGCCGGTCCACGTGCACGGTGACGGCGAGGCTCGCGGCGGCCTCTCCCCGCGTCAGCGCGAGCCCCACGTCCAGCACCCGCGCGCGCAACTCCCGCTCGCGGCGCACGTCGTCCGGGAGGCTGGCCACGGCGAGCAGGCACGCGCTGCCCACCACGCGCACCTCCAGCCCCGCTTCCAGGGCCAGGGCGCTCGCGCGCTCCAGCCCCGCGTCCAGGTCCTCCATCGCGGCGGAGTCCGGGTCTCCAGACGTCCGGCCCTGCACGTACAAGCCCAGCGCGCGCGGCACCTCCACCGGCGCCGCGCCCCCCAGCACCGCGCCGCGCAGGTCGTCCAGCAGCGCGTCCACGTCCGGGTAGCGGTCCTCGCGCTCCTTGCGCAGACAGCGCAGCACCACCGCGTCCAGCGCCGCGGAGACGGGCGCGTGCTCGCCCGGACGCGGCGGAGGGGCGTGCAGGTGCTGCTGCTCCACCTCGTGGCGCGTGGTGCCCTGGAAGGGCGGCATGCCGGTGAGCAGCTGGAACAGCAGCACGCCCACCGCGTACAGGTCCGTGCGCGCGTCCGGCACCTGGCCGCGGATCTGCTCCGGCGCCATGGACAGCGGCGTGCCCAGCACCACGCCGGTGTGCGTGAGCGACGAGCTGCCCGGTGCTCCCGGCACCAGCCCCTTCGCCACGCCGAAGTCCACCAGCTTCACCGCAGGGCCCCCCTGCCCCTGCGCGAGCCGCACCACGTTCTGCGCCTTCAGGTCGCGGTGCACCACGCCCGCCGCGTGCGCCACCCGCAGCGCGGCGCCCACCTGCTCCAGCACGGCCAGCACCTCGCGCGGGGACAGCGGCCCGCGCGTGGCCAGCTCCGCCGCGAGGTCCTGGCCCTCCAGCCACTCCATCGCGATGAAGGGCCGGCCGTCCGACAGCTCGCCGTACCCCAGCACCGTGACGATGTGCGGGTGGTGCAGCCGCTGCAGCGTGGCCGCCTCGCGCCGGAAGCGCCGCAGCGCCACCGCCGCCGTGGCCACCTGCGGGTGCAGCACCTTCAGCGCCGCGGGCACGCCCGTCCTCGCGTGCCGCGCCCGGTACAGCGCGGACACCGGGCCCCGGACCTGGACGCGCTCCACCACCCACTCGCCCACGAGCGCGCCCGGCCGCAGCTCCTCTCCGTACAGCGCCTCCTCGCCGTTCCCCGCCATGGGCTCAGCGCTTCCGCGGCTCCACGGGCGTCTTGCCGTCCACACCGCCCTGGCCCTCGCGCGGAGGCGGAGGCTCCGACCAGCGCGCGCACAGCTCGCGGTGCGCGTCGTCCACCAGGTCGCAGGCGCCGTTCAGGAAGACGGTGACGGGCTCCAGCCAGTGGTTGCCCACCGTGTCCTTGCAGTCCTCGAAGTCGCCGTCGCCCGTCAGCAGCGGGCCGTCCTGCTTACCGCACTGCCGGACGTCGGGGCTCGCGTCCCAGCAGGGCCCCGTCACGGTGGCCGCGCAGTCCTCGTGCGTGCCGGGCAGCGCGCACACGCGGTAGGTCGCGTAGGCCATGCCGTACACCCAGCCCGGGTCGTAGCAGGCATAGAGGTTGTTGAAGATCGGCTTCACCTGGCGGTCCGTCGGCCGCGTGATGACGTAGCGGCCGCGCTTGTCCGTCGTCACCAGGACGTTGATCTCGTCGCGCAGCGCCTGGGCGCCGAACAGGTTGCCGTAGAAGGCCCCCTCGCGCACGCGGTACACGCCGCGCTCGGAGAGCGGCGCCTGCACGCCCGCGCTCACCGCCACATTCGCCGTGCCGGTCGCCGCGCTGTTCCAGGGCGCGGTCATCACCGTGAAGTAGCCGCCCTGGGCCGGGCAGGTGGCGCTCACCGACGGATCCGTCGCGGGCGACGGCAGCGGGTACGTGGAGCCCGACGTGCAGCCCTCGCTGTTCGCCACGAGCCGGCCGTCCGTGTTGTCACACCCGGCGATGCCCCGGCACACGCGCAACATCATCCGCGCGCCCGAGCTGGAGCCCAGCGGCGTCCCCGACGGACAGGCCGCCGCGCCTCCCGTGGGGCCTCCCGCGCCCACCGACACCGTCTGGCCCGCGGGGCACCAGCCCACCGAGTGCATCGTCCAGCCGCAGTTGCGCCCGGAGCCCACCGTCGCGCTGGAGCAGGGCGCCGCGCTGTTGAGCGACGCGGGCGAACCCGGGACGTGATCCAACGGCTCCGTCCACGCGTCCAGCGCGAAGGGCTGGTCGAGGGGGACGAGCGGCTCGTGGATCTCCCCGCGCATCGACAGCTCCACGCGGTAGCCCAGGCCGTTGTTGCGCGCGAGGAGACAGGCCGTCACGCGCTTGAGGCACGCGGAGTCTGGAAGCGGCGCGCTCGTGCGCCACTGGGGACACAGGCCCGCGGAGCCGGCCCACTCGCTGCGCTGCGAGCCCGGGGGCAGGAAGGGGTTGAGCCACTCCAGCGTCTCACCGGGCCCCAGCGCGCAGCCCACGAGGTACGCCATGAAGCGCTGCGCATCCGGGTCGTGGAGCTGGTTGGCGATGAGCGCGCTGTCCGCGCCGACCACCATGACGTCGGGGTCGAAGAGCGACTCCAGCGAGTGCGTCGACAGGGCTTCGTTGGCGTCGTGGTTCGCGGCGATGGCGTTGAGCACCAGCTCCTGCGTCGTGAGCGAGTTGGCGATGCGGATGTCCGCTTCGCTCGTGCCGAGCACCTCGGCTTCGAAGCCGGCTTCGGGGCCCTGCGTGACCGCGGGCTCGCAGCCGGTCAACGCCAGCAGCAGGAAACACCAGGGGACTCTGGGGAATGGGGTGGCCATCGCGCGAACGCTCCTAGGCAGGACTCGGGGGACGAGGCGGGACGGACCAAGCACTCGGCGGGCCAGGGCTTCCGGCAAAGCCCCCGCTCCGCGAAGGAAACCCCAGACGTGGCCTTCTTGTCTCGCTGTAGCGCGAAACGTTACGGAGCGCGGCGCGTGTAGCGTTTCGCGCTACAGCGCTTCAGCGGCGAGCGCGGTCCGCAATGCGTGGAAACGCGTAGACCACAGTGGCGCCTCGGACACGGCGGGCGCGGCCCGCGCCAACCATGCCCGCGCCTCGTCCATCGCGCCGGTGCGCCGGGCGATGCCGGTGGCCTGCAGGAGGATCTCCGCCTTCTCGTCCGGGGAGGCCAGGGCGTCCGCCTCCGTGTGGAGCGCTTCCCAGTCCGTCGCCCGGAAGGCGCCTGCTTCCTGTTGGTGGACCTGGAGCTCCACCAGCCGCCGCATGATGGCCGTGGGTGGCAACGACTCCGGCGGACAGCGCTGCGAAATCCAGGCGAGCTGTCGGGCCGCCGCCCCTTCGTCTCCCGCCGCGGCGAGGATGCGGGCGAGGAGCAGCGCATCCACGGGCACCGGGTGCTCGCGGAAGAAGCGCACGCCCAGCTCATGGGCACGCCAGGCCAGGGGCAGCGCTTCGTCCAGGCGGCCCTGCATGTAGAGGACTTCGGCCAGGTTGAAGGTGGACCAGCGCTCCATCTGCGCGTGGGCCAGCTCGCGTCCCAGCGCCATCGCGCGGCGCAGGTCCTCTTCCATCCGCGCCACGTCGCCCTGCCGCAGCCACAGCAGGACGCGGTTGCTCAGAACCGCGGCCTTGTGCAGCCCGTCGCCCGTGGCCTCGCAGCGCTCCAGCGCCTCGTCGAAGCGCGCGGCGGCCTCCGGGGCGCGGTCCAGGAAGGTGAGCGCGGCGCCCAGCAGGGCCAGTGACACGACGAGCGTCTCGTGGTCCCTCGCGCCCTCCGCGCCTTCGGCGGTGGAGGCGAGCACGCGCGCCGCGGCGGCCCACTCGCCCTGGCGCACGTGCAGCCGGCCCCGGGCCAGTCCGCAGCGCAGGGACAGGCGCGGCGCGTCCAGCGGCTCGATGGCGTCCAGCGCCTCGCGCGTGCACGCGGCGGAGCCCTCCGAGTCCTCCATCCAGTCGCGCGCGGTGGCCTCCTCCAGCAGCAGGTCCACCTCCAGCGCCGCGTCGCTCCGCGCCTTCGCGAGGGCCCGCGCCGCGCTCAGGTCCGCCAGGCTCTCGCGGAAGCGCTGGAGCCGGTGACGCACCCGGCCCCGCCCCGCCAGGGCCTGGGCCCGCCTCGCGGTGTCGGACTCCGGCAGGAGCGCGAGCGCGCGCGTGTAGTGCTGCTCCGCCTCCACCGACAGGTGCCCGGCGCGCGCCTCCTCCGCGAGCGCCAGGTAGTCCCGCGCTGCTTGTGGGTGGGCGCCGCAGACCGCGGCGTGGTGGGCGCGGCGGCGGCGTTCGGCCACGTCGTCGCCCACGCTGGCCTTCAGCGCGGCGGCGTGCAGCGCGCGGCGCGGTGCCGGAGGCAGCAGGGCCTCCAGGGCCTCGCGCAGCAGCGGGTGACGGAAGGCGAAGCGGCCCGGCCCCGCGGGGCGCAGGAGGCCCGCGCGCGACAGTCGCTGCAACCCCGCGCCGGCATCCAGCGTCGCGGCGCGCGACAGCTCCGGTCCGACGGCCAGGTGGCGCAGGGCCGCGTCCACGCGCGCCACGTCCACCTCCGTGCCCAGCACCGCGCACAGCCGCGCCAGCACGCGGTGCACCTCCGGCAGACCCGCCAGGACGCGCGGGGCCAACCGTTCGAACAGCGGCGTCACCGACACGTCCAGCAGCGCGTCCGGCGCGACGTACCACCCGCCACCTGGAGCCGAGCGCAGCGCGCCCGCGGCCCTGAGGGCCCGCGACAGCTCCACCAGCGACAGGGGCACACCCTGCGCCAGCTGCTCCAGGCGCGCGAGCACCGGCTCCGGGATGTGCTCCGCGGGGCGCAGCAGATGGAGGAGCACCGTGCGGCTCGCTTCGGGCGGCAGCGGCGGCAAGGGGTGCTGGGAGGCGTGGGCGCTGCGCTCGCCCAGGTGCGGACGCAGCCCCAGCAGCGAGGGACGTCCGGCGACGCACACCCACAAGGGCGCGCGGGGCCCGGCGAGCGTGGCGCGCTCCAGCGCATCCAGGCTCAGCGGATCCGCGAGGTGCGCGTCGTCCAGCAGCAACACCAGCGGAGCCTCACGGGCCCGCGCGAGCAGCGCCTCCGCCAGCACGCGAGGCTCCGCGGACGGGCGGCCCACGACAGCGCGGAGCGCGTCCAGCAGCGAGCCCGACACCGACGCATCCGGAGGCGGCGCGCGCAGCCGGATCACGCGCACGCGGCCGTCATCCTCCACCCGCGTGGCGAGCGCCTTGAGCAGCCGCGACTTGCCGTGCCCCACCTCGCCCGTGAGCACGCACAGGCCCGGCACTTCCTCCGTGAGACTCCGGCCCGCGTCCGCCGCCAGCGCGTCCAGCACCACATCGCGGCCCACGAACGGAGGCGTCTCCCCTTCGACGCGCGCGCCCTCCTCGTCGTGGAGGCGCAGGCGCAGGTCCGTGCCGGTCGCGGGCTCGGTCCATCCGGGCTCCAGCCGCGCGGCGGCCTCCGGCGTCACCCACACCTCTCCCGCGGGGACAGCCGCGCGCCACCAGGAGTCCGGCCGCTCCAGCGCGGCCCCGGCGACGCGGGCCAGGGTGGTGCCCGGGTGCACATACAGCTCCGCGATGTGGAGGACGGCCACCGCCTCCGCGGACTCCACCAGCCTCCGGGCCGCGAGCGCCCCCGCGCGCAGGTTCGCCTCCGCGGACAACGACTCGCAGAAGACGAGCAGGTAGCCGCCCGCCGCGACCCGGGCCAACACACCGCCGAAAGGCTCCAGCGTGGCCGCCAGCCCCTCCACCGACGCAGGCGTGCGCAGGCCCAGCACCGCCACGGGCCGAGTGCCCGCGAACGTCGCCAGCGTGGCCCCCAGCCTGTTCACCGATGCGGGCGGACGCAGGCCCGGCGCCGACCTCGTGGCCTCGAACGTCGTCAGCGCCGGGCCTGTGGGGAGCCATGCGTCCGGCATCCCGATGACGTCCGGCAGCGCGAGTTCGTCGCACGCGGCCTCGAACGCGGCGAGCACGTCGAGCGCGCTCGCGAAGCGCTCCGCGGGCTCCTTGGCCAGACACCGCGCCACCACCGCGTCGAGCGCCGCGGGCACCCGCGCCCTTTCGGAGACGCGCGGCGGACGCTGGCTCACATGGCCTTCGCGCACCTCGTCCGGGCTGCCGTGGAAGGGCGGCGCGCCGGTGAGCAATTCAAAGAGCAGGACGCCCAGCGCATAGAGGTCCGCGGGGGCACCGGCCTCGCGCGCGTTCAAGCACTGCTCCGGCGCCATGTAGATGGGCGTCCCCGCCCTGCCCCCCGC
>NZ_RAWA01000201.1 GCF_003611675.1 Corallococcus sp. CA053C | reverse complement strand
GCGCTGCCAGCGGTTGGGGCGCCGGCGCCACCTGGGGGGTGGGCTCCAGCCGGGGGACGGGCTGGAGGACTTCAAGCGGGGCTTCGCGAACGCCAGCACCCGGCTGCACACGCACGAAGTCATCTGCGAGCCGGCGGTCTACGCCCGCCTGTCGGAGGGCAGCCCCCACCAGGACTTCTTTCCGGCCTACCGCTCGCCGCGGGGCTGAAAAACGGCGACGGGGCCCCGCGAACACGCGGGGCCCCGGGGAACGCCACGGCTTCGGACGACTACGCGCTGACGGGCTTCTCCGCGCCACGGCTCAGCGACGGGGTGTACGTGGGCAGCAGGTCCTGGAGGGCCTGCTTCACGTCGTGGGCGTCACCGGACTTCGCCGCCCGGTCCAGGCGCTTGAGCTGGAGCTGGAAGTCCGGGGGAGGCGCGGGGCTGCGCGCCACCTTGATGCGGTTGCGGACATGCTGCGTGAGCTCCTCCTCCTCGCTGAGCAGCGTCTCCTCCAGCTTCTCGCCCGGGCGCAGTCCCGTGTAGACGATGGGGATGTCCTTGTCCGGCACCAGACCCGTCATGGTGATCATGTTCGCGGCCAGCTCCGCGATGCGCACGGGCGCGCCCATGTCCAGGATGCACAGCTCTCCGTAGCCGCCCAGGCCCGCGAGCACCACGAGCCCCACGGCCTCCGGGATGATCATGAAGTAGCGGGTGCAATCCGGGTGCGTCACGGTGACGGGCCCGCCCGCCTGGATCTGCTGCTTGAAGAGGGGCACCACGCTGCCCGCGGAGCCCAGCACGTTGCCGAAGCGGATGGCGGCGAACGTGGTGCGCGAGTTCACGGCGATGTCGCGGATGACCATCTCCGCGAGCCGCTTGGACGCGCCCATCACGGACGAGGGCTTCACGGCCTTGTCGGTGGAGATGAGGATGAAGCGCTCCGCGCCGCAGGCGTCCGCCATGCGCGCGACGTTCTGGGTGCCGAAGACGTTGTTCTTGATGGCCTCCTCGGGCGAGTCCTCCATCAGGGGCACGTGCTTGTGCGCGGCGGCGTGAAACACATACTGCGGCGCGAATTCCTTACCGATGCGCATCATGCGGTCCAGGTCGCGGATGTCCGCCACGATGGAGTGCACCGGCAGCCGCGGGTAGCGCGCCTGGAGCTGGCGCACCAGCAGGTAGAGCTCGTTCTCGTTGATGTCCACCACCACGAGCGACGCGGGGGCATGTCCCGCCACCTGGCGCGCGATCTCACTGCCGATGGAGCCCGCGCCGCCGGTGACGAGGATGCGGCGGCCGGAGACGAGCCGGTGCACCTCCTCCCGGTCGAACGAGATGGGGTCGCGGGGCAGCAGGTGCTCCGGGCTGAGGTCGTGCAGCATCGCGGCGGTGACCTTCTGGTCCAGGTAGGCGAAGGAGGCCGGGATGATCTTGAAGCTGACGCTCTGGTGCCGGCACAGGCTGAGCAGGTGCCGGGTGCGCTCGGGCGACAGGCGCGGGATGGCGATGAGCACCAGCGTCACCCGGTGCTTCTTGATGAGCTCCGGCAGCGCGTCGATGGGGCCGAGCACCGGCTTGCCATTGAGGAAGGTGCCCTGCTTGCCCGGGTCGTCGTCCACGAGTCCGATGACGTGCCAGGAGCCGCTCTGGGTGCGCATCAGGTCGCGCAGCAGCAGGTCGCCCGCGCTGCCCGCGCCGACGATGAGGGTGCGCTGGACGCCGTCCGCCCGCGAGCGGCGCTGGTCCAGGTACCACTGCCGCACCATGCGCGGGGCGAAGCGGTGGATGCCCAGGAGCGTGGTGGTGGCGAAGAACTCCAGGGCAATCACCTGGCCCGGCAGCGCTTCGACGAAGAGCATGGAGCGGAACAGCTCGAAGCCGATGGAGGCGACGAGGTTGGCCATCACCAGCCGGACCGCCTCGTTGAGCCCGGAGCGGCGGAACGACCAGCGGTGCAGCCCGAACCAGACGAGGGCGCACAGGCGCACGCCCAAGAGCAGCGACAGCGCGCTCGGGAAGGCGTCGCGGGCCTGCGCCGGCAGCACCCCGTCAAAGCGCGTCAGCGCCGCGAAGAAGAGCGAGGCGGTGATGAGGGCCGTGTCCACGACGAGCATGCGCAGCGAGCGCAGGCGCGGTGAATCCCACGCACGCCCCTCCGCCGCATCCAAGGGCCCAACGACCGTGGAAAGCGTTTCGACACTCGTTCCATGCTCCATGAGGCCTCCCCCTTCGGCCTGGCGCGGATGGCTTCGCTTCCTCCGCGGACGGCGGGTGCGAAAGCTCGCTCCAGTTCGGAATTACGAGGAAAGAGTGGGAGTCGTGGCATCTGTTACCAAGCCGTCCCGGAGTGCATCCGACCCGAGACACAGGTCGCCTGCGCACCAGTCAGCAGCAGCCCCGCCCCCGCGGGCGGCTGTCCGCGCGCAAATACAAACACCGGAAGGAGCCGCGCCCCGTTGTGAGGGATTGGCTTCGCGGTTTCCAAGAAAACCAATACGGCTTGCCCAGCGGGAAGTGTCACGTACGCTGGACGGCATGACGACCGAGTTCATCCTGCTCCGCCATGGTGAGACGGAGTGGAACGCCCAGGAGCGCCTGCAGGGGCACCTGAACAGCACGCTGAGTCCGGAGGGCTTGCGACAGGCGGACGCACTCGCGGCCCGGCTCGCGACCGTCCGCTTCCAGGCGCTCTACTCCAGCGACCTGGGGCGCGCGGTGCAGACGGCCTCCCGCATCGCGGCGGCGACGGGCCATGCGCCTCAAGAGGACGCGCGCCTGCGCGAGCGCGGGCTGGGCATCCTCGAAGGACTGACGCGCACGGAGGCGCGCGAGCGGCACCCGGAGGTCTTCTCCCACTACGCTGCTGGCGGCCCCGACTTCGTCGTCCCCGAGGGCGAGAGCACGTCTCAAAGGCTGCGGCTGGCGGTGGGCTGCCTGGAGGAGCTGGGCGCGCGCCACCCGGGGGCCCGTGTCGTGGTGGTGACACACGGGGGGCTCCTGAGCAGCCTGTTCCGCCACTGCCTGGGCATTTCGCCCGCCACGCCCCGCGCCTTCTCCGTCCTCAACGCGAGCTGGAACCGGTTCGACTTCGAGGCGGGGGGCTTCCGGCTGGTGAGCTGGGGGGACGTCAGCCACCTGCGCGGCCTCAGCCTCGACGACACCTGAGCGGCCGGGGCCTGTTCCTCCACCGGAAGAGCCCCCCAGCGCCTACAATGGCGGCGCCATGCGCACGCCATCCTCCCCGGGGCTCGGTCCGCCCGCCGTCTTCGTGGGCCGCGCCCAGGAGGTGCGGCGGATGGGGGAGATGCTGAAGCGGGTGCACACCGGGCTCGTCTACGGCCTGCCCGGTGCGGGCAAGTCCGCGCTGGCGGCGGCGGTGGCCTCGCGCCACCGGGGCACCGTGGTGCACCGGCGCGTGCTACCGGGAGACACGCTGGACACGGTGGTGGACGACGTGCGCCGCCTGCTGCGCGAAGCGCCCGTGGCCCAGGCCCTGTCGGATGCGTCCCGCCTGGAGGACCTGACGCGGGAGCTGGAGACGCGCCGCGCGCTGTGCGTGCTGGATGACCTGCACGTGCTCGCGCCCCCGGAGCGCGTGGCCCTGGTGGAGGACCTGGGCGGACGGCTGCGCAAGGGGACCCTGCTGGCGACCTCGCGTGAATCCGTGCCGCGACATGCCAGCAGCCCGGACCGCTTCGAGCTGCGGCTGGATGGCCTGGTGGAAGAGGCCGCGCTGCTGCTGTGGCGGGAGCTGGACACGCTCTATGGAGAGCGGGACGGCTTCGACGCCGCGTGGAGCCGCTCGCGGGGGCTGCCCTTCCTCCTGCGCCGGGCCCATGCCGGTGACACGGGCGGGGATGAACCCGTGCGAGCGGCGCTGGCGGCGCTGCCCGGGGACGAGCGCCGGCTGGCCGCGGTGCTGGCGCTGAGCGAGGTACCGCTCACGACGAGCACCCTCCAGGCCGTGCTGCCCGGGAGCACGGCCGGCGAATCCCTGCGGCGGCTGGGCGCGCGGCTGCTGGTGGAGACGGACGCACAGGGCCGGCACGGGGTCCACGACCTGGTGCGTGAGGCCCTCACGTCGCTGCTCGGCCCGGACGAACTGGAGGCCGCCCACGCGACGCTGCTGGAGGCGCTGGAGCGCGAGCCCCTGCCCGCGGTGGTGCGGGTGCGCGCGGTGTGCCGCCACCTCCAGGCGATGGGCCGTCACGAGGCGCGGGCGGCCTTCGTCGTCGCGCAGGCGGAGGCGTTGGTGCGCCACGGCGCCGCGGATGAGCTGCTGTCGTTGCTGGAGTCGCTGCCCGCCGCGCTGCACACGCCGGAGGTGCGGCTGGCCCATGCCCGCGCCCGGGTGCGGCTGCTCGACCTGCGGCGGGCGTACCCGGAGCTGCTGGAGCTGCGGGCCTCGCTGGACGCGCCGGGCGTGACGGCGAGCGAGGCCCTGCGGGAAGGCGTGGGCGCGGTGCTGGTGCGCGTGGCCCTCTTCTCGTTGGAGACGGCGGCGTGCGAGCGGACGCTCCAGGCAATGCCCATCCCCAGCAGCGCGGAGGTGTTCCTCCAGCAGCTATTGGCCCTGGCCGCCCTGCTCTTCTTCCAGGGGCGCATCGACGAATCGCTCGCGGTGCTGGACGGCGCGGCGGAGGCGTCCGGGGAGAAACGGGTGCTGGGATGGTGTGCCTATGCCCGCGCGCTGATGTTGTGGATTGAAGGCCGTGACAGTGAATTGGCGGCGCCCCTGGCCCAATGTGTGTCATTGCTGGAGGACGCGCCGCTCGACTCGCGAGGCCCGCTGGTGGCGGCCATGTCCGCGGGCATCCTCAGCCGGCTGGGCCGCTTCACGGAGGCCGAGGCCGCGCTCGCGAGCGCCCGGGAGCGGCTGGGGCAGCTGGGGGCTCCGCGCCTCGCGTTGGAGCTGGACTGCATCGACGCGTGGGTGCGGGGCGAGCTGGGCCAGCGGCGGGCCGCGCTGGCCGCGTTGAGGGCGACGGAGGCCCGGGCGGAGCGCGCGGGCTACCTCTTCGTCCGCATGCTCTGCCGCATTGGCGCGGGCCGCATGTTGTTGGAGCTGGGCCGGCGCGCGGAGGGACAGGCGCTGCTGGACACGGTGGAGGCGGAGGCCCGGACGCGCGGCGTGGTGGGCCTGCTGCGGGCCGTGCAGGGCGCCAGGACCCATGATGTGCCGGGACCCGCGGGCCCCGCTGTCACCGTGGAGCCGCGCGAGGTGCGCCCCGGCGTGGCCGCCCGTCAGCGCGCGCTGGCCGCCCTGGACGCGGCCCGACAGGGGGACTCCGTGCGGGCCACGGGGCTGCTCGCCGCGCTGGAGCCGCTGGCGGTGGGAGGGGACTTCGCGCTGGAGCGCGCCGTGGGTCACCTGGCCCGGGCGGGGCTGCACCGGCTCGCGGGTCGGTCGCGTGAGGCGGAGGAGGCGCTGGAGAACGCGGCCCGTGCCGCGGCGGAAGGCGAGGTGGATCCGGAGCTGATTCCGGAGCTGTCCCGCACCCTGCCCTCCGCGCCGGGAGTGGACGCCGGGCCCCCGGCGGAGGCAACGGGCGAGGTGGTGCTGGATGCGCGCCGCCATGAACTGCGGGCCCTGGGGCGCGTCATCTCCTTGGAGCGGCGGGCCCTGCCGCGCCGGCTGCTGTATGCGCTGGCCCGGCAGCCGGGCCGCACGCTGTCGAAGGAGGACTGCGTGCGCGCCATGTGGAACGCGGACTACGACCCGCGGCTGCATGACAACTCGCTGCGGGTGCACGTGAGCCACGTGCGCGAGATGCTGGAAGGCACGGGCTCCCGGGTGGTGTTCGAAGACCCCGGCTACCGGCTGGAGGTCACCGGGGGCTTCACCTTCATCACGGAGTAGGGTTTGGGGCGGAGCAGTAGCGGACCGCCTGGATCACATGCGTCCGCGGCGTCTGCGTGGAGGTCATCACGAGCGCGCCCATCCACCTCTCCGGAAGCTCCTCCAGCAGCACCCACTCGGCGAACCGGTGCAGCGGCAGCGGTGCAGCGCCCGGGGTCCAGTCCTTCGGGGCCCCTTTCTGCCCCAGGGCCCAGAAGCGGCCCCGCCAGTTGAACTCGATGTCGCCTCCCGACGCCCCTGCGGAGCGGACGGAAAGCCAGGCCACTTCCAGCCCGTGGGACGTCGCCGTGGCACCGAACCAGGCGGTCTCGTCCAGGGTCGTCACGGCCACGGTCTCTTGCGTGCCCCCGTCGAAGAGGTTCTTCACGACCGCCAACTTGTCGTCATTCCGGGTGTCGCGCACCAGCAGGGCGGGTGACGCGCCCAGCTCCACGAGCTGGAGCGTCGGCGAGTAGACCGTATGGACAGTGCGTTCATCACCGACGGGCAGCAGGTCGCTGTCAAAGCGTTGGAGCCGAACCAGCTCATCCCCGAGGCCTCCTGTTTCCTGGAGCACCGCCAGCAGGAAGCTTCCATCGCTCAACCCCAGCACCTCCACATGGTCCACGATGGCGCCCTCGGGAGCCATGCGCATCAGGACCCGGGGAGCGGCCAGCACCTTCCCGTCCAGGTCCGTGACCGTGCCCAGCACCTCGTGAGCCCCGGGGCCGTAGGGACCGTTCGCCCAGGCCACGAATACCTGGGAGCCCCCCGCCGCCACGGCCGCATCGCTGGCGACCCCACCCACGGGATGGTCGAAGAGGACCACGTCGACCGCGCTGCCATCCTTCCCGAGCACGGGGCGCCCCTGAGCATCGAGCGGGATGAGATGTCCCCGGGTGTGGTCCGCCATCACGCCCGTCGACGAGTAGTACAGCGCGGGGCCACGCGAGGTGGACAGCAACTGGCTCCTCACCGTGCCGACGGACTCCGACGTGTCCAAGACGTCCACCGGCACGTTCGTGCCGTCAACCTGTTTCATGGAGGTGTCCATCCGCACGATGCGGGCCCCCACTGGTCGGTCGAAGACCGCCGCCAGCACGCCTCCCGCGACGCGGAGACTGCTCACCTGGTTCTTCAGCAACGGATACGCCAGCGGCGTGACCGGGGACCACGTGGCTGGATCCGTCACCCCATCGCAGTCATTGTCCACGCCATCACAGCGCGTCTCCACGGCCTCGTAGCTGGAGCCATACGACAGCGCCGTGCACACCGGTTCATAGACCCCATCCACCTGGGCGCGGCGGGCCCCGGCACAGACGCCCAGCGTGCGCTCACACGGAGAGGCCTCGGCGGTTCCGCCATCCGGCAGCGAACCCCCAGCGTCCGGGGCACCCGCATCCCGCACGGTGCCTGCATCCTGCGGCGAGGTGGACGTCCCACATCCCCCCAGCATCAGGCTCCCCACCAATGACACGACTGCCCACATCCGACCCGACATCCAACGCTTGTCCATTGGCGCAAGCCTAATCTGCTTTGCCTTTCCAAGGCATGGACATTGCACAGGGCATTCGTCTTCTACCCACGGAGGCTCCGCCCGATGTCTGGAATTCCTGCGATTCCCATCCCAAACCCCTACCCGCCCCACGTCAGGGCCGCAGGAGCTTGTTCAGGTCCTTCAGCGCGTCGCCGCAGAGTTCGAGCACCTTCCGCACGAACGCGTCATCAGCCCCCTCGTCCTCATCGAGGCTGACCGGTGGAACGCCCCCAAGCAGCAGGTCGAAGCGTTGGAGGCGCCGGTTCATGATCTCCACGGCGCGAGCGTCCCGGGTGCCGTTGAAGCTCGGGTACGCGTACTCGATGGATTGGGCCGTCAGTCCTGCCCAGCCACCGACGCGCCGCACACGCCCATTCCGTTGAAGCGTGCGGATGGGACTGGGATCCAGCTCGTAGTGCACCAGCAACCTGCAGCACCGGTGCAGGTCGACCCCTTCGGAGAGCCGGTCCGTCGCAACCAGGACGTCCGGCCCGAAGGGACTGTTGAAGAGACCCAGCACCACGTCTGGCTCGCCCTGGAAGAGGATGTCCGGCGCCTCCTCGTCGTCCGAGGAGTGCGTCCAGGACCCCAGCACCCGATGGCCGCCCGACAGGTCGCCGGGAAGCGCGGAGTCCCCACGGTATGCGGCCCGCAGCAGGCCCAGCGTCGAGCGCGAACGCGCATCCGTGAGACCCCGGAAGAGGGCATCCGCCGCATCGGCCACGAAGGGCACACGCGTCTCCTTGCGACCGCGCACGCGCGTCCCCGCGAGCAACTTCCGCAGGTGCATGCCGTCGCGGGGGGACTCCGGCAGCCAGGAGAGCACCTGCCTGCGCAGACCTGGACCGCAAAGCCAGGCGAGAAAGGTCTCGCGCAACTCCTCCGCGTCCGTGTGAGTGTCAGGCAGGGGCCGCTCCTCGGCACGGCTCGCCAAGAGGGCCCTCCACTCTTGTCGCCACACCGCTTCCGTCAGACATTGGGGCGCGTCCGCGGGCAATCGGAGTCGGGTGTCCAGCACCTGGAGCAGTTCCAGCGCCGTGGCCCGGTGGTGGCAGAAGAGAAGCACCTTCTCCTGGGCCGCCACCCGCTCGGTGACGGCCTTCGCGACCGCAGCCATCTTCGGGTGCGGCCCTCCCTGCGTCTGCGTACGCAACAACTTGCGCGTCTGCTGAAGCTGGTTCCTGACGACTTGCAAGACCTCCCCTTTCGCCAGCACCTCCACCCGTTCGACCTCCTGGACGAGGTGCTTCCAACCCACGTGGAAGCGCGGGTCATTGGTGCGCTCCCGGCGCTCGTCACGCGTCAACCGCAGGAGCCGGTCCGCGCGCAGCAACAGCTCCAGTGCACCTTCGTCCGCCGCTGGCACGTCGATGGACCAGGGCGTCCCAACCTTGCCGAAGTGACTGCGTTCGGACGTGGGAAGGTCGTCGATGCCGTGTCGGATGACATACGGAGCGATGGCTTCGATGGCGTCTTTTGCCAACGCCTTCAACTGCTCGGAAGTGGTTCCCGGGTCCTTGCCCTGGGCGGGTTCATGGAGCCGCAGGAGGGCCTGCGCGTAGCGCCGCACCGGAGTCGCGATGTCCTGGGCGCCGCAGAACCCCAGCAACTGGATGAGTTCGTCCACCGCGATGCTGAAGGGCGTGGCCGTGAGGATGAGCTTGGCGGCCGCCCGCTCGCCCTGTGCCTCCAGCGCTTCGCGAAAGGCGCTCTCCTCGCCCTTGGCCCGGTGCGCCTCATCCACGATGAGCAGGTCGCATCCGGTGCGCAGCAGCCCCTCGCGCCGCGCCATCACCAACTGGTGGTGCGTGCCCACCTGGATGCGCCCACTCCGCAGTCGCTCGGTCTCCCATCCCTTGATGCGATTCACATCCACGGCCAGGCTCGGCGCGCGCGCCTGGAGCAGCGGCACGTGGGCCTTGAGCTCCTCCTCCCAACGGCGCCGCAGCACGGCGTTGGGCGCGAGGATGCGCACCGTGCCCTCCCTGCCCGCGACCACCCAGGCGACAAGCGCGGCCACGGTCGTCTTGCCCAGGCCCACGTCGTCCGCGAGCAGCACGCCGCCCACCTGCTTCGTGTCATTGCCGGAGAGCCTGGAGAGGATCGCCTTCGCGGTGGTGAACTGGCGGCGCGTGGGTTCGGGTTCGAGGGGCCGGTTCGACCCTCGGGAGGATTCGCAATACGTGTCCGGGTGATGGAGGAACTTCCAGCTGTTCCCATCCAACGACAGCGTTTCACCGCTCATGACCGGGCCTCTTTCAACCGCCAGAGGAACTCCTCGGCGACGAGAGCCGCGGGCAGGCGGCTCTTGACCGCCCTGCGCTGGAACAGCTCCGCCAGCCTCGCACCATCCGCGAGGATCCGCTCATATTCGCCAGTGCCAAAGGCTCGCGCTGCGTCGAGCTGTTGGGCCCAGGCCTCCACCTTGAGGAAGTCATGCCGGGCCTCCGTGAAGGCTTTCACCGAATAGTCCTCGGCCGTTTCGAGGGCCGCCCCCGAAGACGGCTCGCCGCGAAGCATGGCCTGGAGATCCTCCGCTTCGACCATGGGCCAGCCATAGGCTTCCATCAGGAGCGCATCCCGGAGGGCCTGGGCCACCTCGGGATCCACCTCCGGCAGGGGTGTCTGGGCGAAGTCCTTCGCGGTCCGCATGTCGAGGACGGGAACCTCCAGGGTCTCCGTGCCGCAAGAGAAGACGGCCATGAGCGGAGGCCGCTTTCCGTCTCCCCAGGGAACCGCCCCCTCCCATCCGCCCTTCCTGGCAGGTGTGAGGGAGTCCTTCAGCACGGCTTGCGCGGGCGCACCCGAGACCTGGACGTCCGGTGCTTCCGCGCCGGCAGGTGCGCGGCAGGTCAGCTCCACCGTCTTGCCGTCCCAGAGCGCCTGTCCCCAGAGCAGCTCCGTGTCGACAGGCCGCACCGGGGACTCCGTCGTATGCACGGAATGGCGCTCATCAAACGCCTCCTCCTCGGGCTGGATGGGCCAATCACTTTCAATCAAGACCCCCAGCTCGAAGTTGCGCGGCCCCGTATCGCCCGAGCCCCAAGCGGACGTGCTGAAGTTCGCGGACGTCACCAACAACCGGCGCGCCCGCCCGCGTCGCAGCAGGTACAGCTTCGCATGGCTCCAGCGCGGTTCCTCCGGTCGGTGGCTGTCGTGAAAGCGCTGCGTGAGCTTGCCGGCGTCGTACCCCAAGCGTCGCAACCGCAGTCCTCCCGCGAGGAGCGCATCCAGGGTGCGGCGCGACATCAACCAGCCCCCTCCGGCTTCCTGTGCCCAGGGGTGCCTGGAATCAATCCAGGACAGCGCGACCGCGTCGGGCTTCACGTCCAGGCCCAGGCACCATTGCCGGAAGGCACGCTCCTGCCACTCACCAACAAAGGGAGCGCACACCTGGACGCGAAGGGGGCCGTGACCATCCGGTGCCGCCTTCCCAAGGGCGCGGATTCCCCACCGGGAGGTCTCCCCCGTGCCCTGGAGGGCCGCAGGAATGCTGGCGACAAGCTGCACGCCCTCCGGGCACTCGCACCGGGCCAGCAGCTCCACGAAGGCCGCCGTGGGCGTCGCGGCCTGCGTGCCCGCGGACTCCCCGAGTGCCTCGAGGAAGCGCGGCAGTGGGCCCCAGGTGTCGCGGCGGGCACGAGCCCCCCGCGCGCCCAGGGGCAGGAAGGCGCGCCACCCGGCCTGCAGCTGGTCTCTCAACGAGGACAGGGTGAGGTTCGCGGAGGAGATGACGATTTCCAGGGCCTCACTGCGTTCCTTTCCTGCCCTCCCCTCCGTCACCCAATGCAGCATCCACAGCTTGGCATGCTGGGTGGCCGCGCCGTTCTCCCCCGTGAACAACGGCGTGACGTAGCGCCACAGCCAGGGGTATGCGGCACCCATCGTCACGGCCGGATCCGACGCCCGCGAAGGGGACGAGGAGATGACGGTGAGCCGCCCTCGAAGCCGCTCGAGGGCTACCGCCAGTTCCCCGAAGTAGAGCGAACGCGCCTCGGGCTCGGGGTCGAGCCCCCGAGCGAGGGTGAGGACCGAGGGCAGCAGGTGCTCCACGAGCAGCGATGGCTGGGCCGGTTCGAAGGTGGTGAAGAGCGCCGCATGGAGCCGATACCCCGGGGGCACCGTGGGCAGCGCCTCGCGCCAATCAGGCTCCATGCTCACGTTTCGTCTCCGGCGTCGGTGGCTTCGTCGTCATGGTTCACCGCTGCATCGAGCGCCGCCTGTGTCCGCGCCGCACCGCATTGGGCGGCGAGCCGCGCGAGCGGCCAGAGGCGGAACCGGTAGAGGCTCGCGGCGGCCCCGTTCTGGGGCAACAGCGGCTCAATCCGGCCCTGCCTCAAGCGAAACCAGCGCAGTCCTCCCCCGTGCAGCTCGTGGTGGCGGGCAAGGGAGCGCAGCTGCTCACCTGGCGACCTTGCCGTAGCCATCGCGCTCGCCAATGCCATCGCGGCGATTCCAGCCGGCAGGGTGGAGGTATCGGCTCGCGCGTTCCAGGCTCGGGAGGACTCGGTCAGGCGGGACAACGGATGCTGGAGTTCAGGAGCGCTGGCGAGGTCCGCCACCTCGGGGCCTCGCGCTTCCTGGGAAGCACCGACCGCCGACCACAGCGCACGCATGACATCCATGCCCGCGTCGGCCAGCCGGGTAAATGCGGGCAGCGTGACAAGGAGGGGGCCTGACTCCGAAGCCTTGAGCACCGGAGCACGGGCCAGCAGGTCGCAAAGGTCTACGTGCCGTGCTCCAGGCTGGACCTCCGCGAGCAGCTGCGCGACCTCCGAACGACGGTGCCCCACGGGGAACAGGCAGTGCTTCAGCAGCCTGCGCTCCTCGTCCGGAAGGCGCTTCGCGACCCCCGCCTCGGTGGGAAGGAGGTGCGTGATGCCCTGCACCTCCTCGTCCCAACCCTTCTTCATCCACCAGTGCTCCTCCCGCCCCTGCCAGAGCCCCCACTTCGTGCTGCGCTCGAAGACTTCGTCGGTGAAGCGGAGGGTTCGCGGCAGCTCCGCGTTGACATGATGGAACAGCGCGTTGACGACGTCGGAGGGCGTCCAGCCGTCACGGCCGCGATCGCTCAGCGTGAGCCCGGGAACCCGTCGCATGAGCGTGCGGTAGGCCCCGTACATGCCCGTCTGCCGGTAACGGTGGAACTGCTCGGTGCGCATGCCGAAGCGCTCGCCCTGCGCATCTTGATTGAGCCATTTGCGCACCGAGCGCTGGCCACGCAGCTGACGTCCAGCAGGATCCTCGTGGGCTTTCAGCGTCCAGGCCACCCACAGCAGCTCCAGCGGTCGCAGCCAGGCGTAGCGCCGTTGCTGGGCCTCGCGGGTTCCAAGGCCTCCACCGCCGTCTGCCCGGACCCAGACCTCATGCGAGGCTTTGAGGGACCAGGACAGGAGCGTGATCCACCGGGCATCCACCGTCCCGTTGCTCAGGTCCGGTGCGAGGGCGTCTGCGTATCGGTCCGCGAGGCCGCGCAGTCCCAACGCGTCGCCGCGTCTCCGCGCGACACCCTCCCACGGTGCCGTGAAGAACCACCCATGGCCATGCTCCACCGCTGTCGTTCGCGCCACCGCACCCATCCGTCTTCCCCCTCGGCGATGTGCGCGCCGTGTCCTGAAACCTAACCCGGCCCGAATCGCGCACTCCAATACGCCCCCCTGGGTCCGTCAGGACATGCTCTGCTGCGCCCCCATGAAATCTGGAAGACCAGCCCTCCGGGTCCCACTCACCCTGCTCCTGCTGTCCCTCCTGAGCGCCTGTGGAAGCCCTGTCGCCGAAGGCGATACCGAAACGCGGGAGCACCTCGCTCAACAGGTCGCGGCGCTGTCCACGACCGTGACGGTCGACACCGCGTCGAACGCGGGCCCCGTCAATCCCTATGCATGGGGCGTCGCCGCCCCCGACAAGTACCTGGGCTCCTGGCCGGGCAACGCGACGGTCCAGCAGCGCATCCGCGACGCGAAGATAAGAATCGTCCGGGTCGGCGTCACGCAGTGGGGGATGTACAACGGCCAGGACGTCTACCCCGCGCACAACACCTGGAACTGGGCAACCATCGACGCCGTCCTCAACACCATCTGGGACGCGGGCGCTGAACCCCTCATCGTCGTGTGCGGCTTCCCCCAGGGCGTGACGAAGACGCTCAGCGCGAGCAAGGAGATCACCTCCGCGGACTGGGCCGAGTACGGCACGTTCATGGCCGGCCTCGTGCAGCGCTACAACGTCGACAAGGTGCTGGGCGCCTCGAAGTCGGTCCGCTACTTCGAGATGTGGAACGAGCCCACCATTGAAGGAGATGGCCACTTCGCGTCCATGGCCGCCTACAAGACCTTCTTCACCACGGTCGGAGGCGCCATGCGCGCCAAGGACCCCACCCTCAAGCTCATCGGGCCCGCCGACACGCACTCGGGCGACCTCGAAAAGGGCCCCACCGAGAGCTGGACGTCCTACGCGGCGAAGAACCTGGAGGCGACCCTGGACCTGGTGAGCTGGCACAACTACGGCCCCTGGGCCGACGACACCTCGAAGACAGACGCGGACCGGATGGCGTGGACGAAGAAGGCCTACCGCGAAGACGTCATCCAGGTGAAGAACGGCGGCACCAACGGCGTCCTCACCGGCCCCTCCGGCAAGAAGTACGGCGCCGCCATCACCGAATACAACGTCGCCCAGGGTGACTTCGCGGCCTTCAACCCGAAGTATCACAATGAATTCAACGCGACGTGGACCGCGAGCGCCCTCATCAATGCCATCCACGGCAACATCGACGTCTTCACGTCCTACAACCTGGCCGAGGCGGGCCTGAACCACCTCGGGCTCCTGTCCAACACCACCTACGCACCCCTCAAGCCGTACTTCACCTTCTTCCTCTTCGGCAACTACACGGGCAACCAGAAGCTGACCGCGACCGGCGGGACGGCAAATCTGGAATCGCTCGCAACCCAGGACACCGCGACGGGCCGCTACTACCTGACCGTCGTCAACAAGGACACGGCGGGCACCGCGTACGACGTGGCCGTCTCGCTCGCCAACCTTCCCAGCACCACGGGCACCGTGAACGTCCGCGTCGTCAACGCGGCCACCACCACGAACCCCACCGCCTCCACCCCGCTCTCCTTCACGGGCTCCGCGTTCACCTGGAACGTTCCGCCGTACACCGTCGTCTCGTTTGAGATCATCCCCGGGCCTGCTAGCAGCGGCGTGCTCTTCCAGACGGGCTTCGAGAGCGCCGACACGCAGCCCACCTGGCTGGACACGCTGGACGGCAGCCAGAACGTGGGGCCGTACACGGGCGCCACGAAGCCCGAGTGCTCGCCCCGCCAGGAGTCCCCCCACACCGGCCTCGCCGTGCTCATGTACTCGGGCCGGGACAACAGCGCGACGACCTCCTACGCCAACGCGAAGGTCTTCGACGTGAACCTCCCCATCACCACCGCCACGAAGCTCAGCTATTGGATCCGTCCCCAGCAGGACAACGGCCGCTATGTCGCGGTGGACTTCATCTGCACCGACGGAACGACGCTGCGCGACAGCGGAGCCACCGACTTCAACGGCAAGAGCCTGCACCCCAACGCGGGCCACGGCGGCGCCATCCCGCTCGACACCTGGACGCGCATCCAGAGCAACGTGGGCCAGTGGCTCGCGGGCAGGACCGTGGACCGCATCCTCGTGAGCTACGACCGGCCCGCCAACACCGGCGACTACCGGGGCCTCATCGACGACATCCTCATCACCAACGGCCCCCTGCCGTGAACACGTCTACAGTAGTTATCAAGTTGCAATAAAACCACGCAAGAGGGTTTACAATGTAAGCCGGGTTCCATCACAATCCCTGCTCTTCAGAAAATCCAGCTTGAACGAGGTTCACATGCTTTCAGGTCAGATCGTGCGTGGCTGGGCAGCCGCCAGCGTGCTGTCGCTGCTGGTCGTCGGATGCGGTCCGCAGGAGAAGCGTGAGGAGCAGGCCCCGGCGGAGCCCCCCGCCTCCACGACGCAGGACATCGTCGGCGGCACCAACACCACCATCGCGGAGAACCCGTGGCAGGTGTCGCTGCAGAGCAGCGGCGGCAGCCACTTCTGCGGCGGCTCCATCATCGACGCGAACTGGATCCTGACCGCGCAGCACTGCGTGAACTCGGGCGGCACCATCTCCAAGCCGGGCCGCGTCGTGGCCGGCATCACCAAGCGCAGCGGCAGCAGCGCCGGGCAGATCCGCACGGTGTCCCAGGTGTTCGTCGTCCCGGGCTACGTGGACGCCAACATCGGCAAGGACGCGGCGCTCCTGAAGCTGTCCTCGCCGCTGGACCTGAGCGGCCCGAACGCGAAGGCCATCCCCATCGTCACGGCGGCGGACGCGGCGGCGGGCGTCACCAACCCGGGCGTCATCTCGCGCGTCACGGGCTGGGGCACGCTGAGCAGCGGCTCCTCGTCGCTGCCGGACACGCTCCAGACGGTGGACGTGGCCCTGCTGAGCAACGCCCAGGCGCAGTCCAGCTACCCCGACGAGACCATCACCGCGGACCAGCTCGCGGCGGCCTCGCCCGGCAAGGACTCCTGCCAGGGTGACAGCGGCGGTCCCCTCACCGTCCTCAAGGGCGGCACCCGCGTCCTCGCGGGCATCGTGAGCTGGGGCTACGGCTGCGCGGACGCGCAGTACCCGGGCCTCTACGGCCGCGTGTCGTCCTTCGAGAGCTGGATCAACTCCACCATCAACGGCACGACGCCGCCCCCGGGCATCACGCTGCTCGAGAAGACGGGCCTGTCCGGCGCGGCCAGCTCCTTCACGCACTTCGCCATCACCGTGCCCGCCGGCGCCGCCACGCTGACCGTCGTGCAGTCGGGCGGCACGGGTGACTCGGACCTCTACGTGCGCCAGGGCTCGCAGCCCACCACGAGCGCGTACAACTGCCGCCCCTACACCAGCGGCAACGCCGAGACCTGCACCCTGAACAGCCCCGCCGCGGGCACCTGGTACGTCTCCGTGCGCGGCTACACGTCGTTCTCGGGCGTGTCCGTCAAGGCCACCGTTCCGTAGTCCCGGGACGCACGCCGTCGGAAGTCCGGAGGCCCCCTTCTTCCACGCGGGAAGACGGGGGCTTCTGTGTTTCAAACCGCCAGCCTGTCGCGTCCGGATGGTAGACAAAGGCGTCATGGCCCGCACCGGACCCCGAACCTCACGCTGTCCCGACTGCAACGCCCCCTTCAAGCTCCAGGCGGGGCAGACGCACTACACCTGCGGCTACTGCGGCATGTCCTTCGACCTGGGCGGCACGCAGACGCGCTCGCCCCTCCCTCCGCCTCCGGCGAAGCCCGTGTCCCCGTGGGTCCTGAGGGGCGTGGCGGCGGGGATATTCATCCCCATGGTCCTCGGGTTGATCATCGCGAGGAACCTCATCGCCGAGCGCGAGCCGCAGGAGCCCGTTCGCCCCAGCACCGCCGCCCTCCCC
>NZ_RAWA01000200.1 GCF_003611675.1 Corallococcus sp. CA053C | reverse complement strand
CCCCATGGAGGTTGCGCCGCCGCCCTCCCTCAAGGCTTCTGCCCCCACCTGGCCCGCGCCGGGCGCGCCCCTCACGAAGCTCGCGGTGACGGTGCCCCGAGGCTTCCGCAAGAAGCGCATCTACCTGGATGCAGGGCACGGCGCGGACGGCAACACCGGTAATCGGTCGGTCCTATGCGAGGACGAGCAGGACTTCACCCTGCGGGTAGGGTTGGATCTCCAACGGCGACTTGAGGCCACGGGACTCTTCGTCGTGAGGCTCAGCCGCGATGCCCCTGGGCAGCGCGTGGCCTACCCGGCCCGGGTGGTGGCGGCGGAGGCCTGGAATGCGCACGCCTTCGTCAGCCTGCACTCGGACGCACGAGGCCAGGCGCAGCGCTGGCATGCCACGCCGGAGCGCCAGTGTCCCCGGCAGGACGCCACGCCCGGCTACAGCGTGCTCTGGTCGGACGAGGGCTCTGAGCCCCTCAAGACGCACCGCGCCACCCTCGCCCGGGCGCTGGCGCGGCGCATGGAGGCGGCGGGCTTCCGCCCCTATGACGGCGTGGACTACACGGGGCTGTATGACGGGGACGCCGTCCAGCCAGGCGTCTTCGTGGACCGCCACGCCCCCGAGCGCCGCATCATGGTGCTTCGCCGGCCGCGCATCCCCTCGGTCATCATCGAGACGTACCACGCGCTCGATTACGAGGAGAACCAGCGATGGAAGGAGGAGCGCACGCTGGACGCCTTCGCCGCGGCGGTGGCGCAGGGGCTGGTGGAAGCACTGGCTCCTCCTCCGGCGCCGGCCAACACCGCTCGCCCTCATAGCGCAGGGATGGCCGAGTAGACCTGCGCCCAGGAGCGGAGGTGGTGAAAGTGATGCCCCTCGCGCTCGAAGACGCTCCACGACCCTTCGCGTGAGAGGGCCGCGGGGCCCAGGCACTCTTCGATCTCCCGCCGGGCCCGTGCGGGCGCGAGCACATTGTCGTTCGCGCCGTGAAACGCCACCAGGCGCGGTAGGGCCGATCGCGGGCGGCGGGCGATGTGAGCCAGGCTCACCGTGGAGACCAGGACGGCCGCGCCGCAGCAATCCGGTTCGGCGATCATGGCGGCGGCCACCAGCGATGTTCCATAGCTGGTGCCAAGAAGAACCACGCGCTCGCGTGGCACGCCGAGCTGAGCGACACAGGAGTCGAGCGCGGCCAGGACATCGAGGGTGCGCTCCTGATCGTTACCCGCCCGCTCGAAGCGCGCGCCATACCCCGTCGAGCCTCGATAATTGAGGTTCAGCACGTGGCAGCCCGCGCGGAGCACCACCTGGACCCGAGCGTCCCATACCGGCAGCTCTTGCAGCCTGGGGCCTCCATGCACCACGACCAGCGCGGCGGGCCCTGACGCGGCCTGGGTGCCCGAGCGCCACAGGGTGGCCGGCAGACCCAGCCCATCCCTCGCGCGAATCTCGACATCCGTGCACGGGGAGACCCACGCCGATGTCGCGCGCGCGACCACCACGGGCTCCTGGCCCGAGGACACCTCCAGCAGCGCCGGAGGGCTCGCCCGGCCGACATGCGCCGCGAAGACACGCCCCCCTTCGGGGGCTCCACTCCGCAGGTTCACCACGCCGGTGGCCGGCCCCAGGGAGCGCAGCGCTTGGGTGTCAGTCCGAGCGCTCATCAGCCTCGCATCTCCACCAGAGCTCACTCGGAACAGGAGCTCGGAGGATCCGAGGTATCTGGGCTCGCTCACATCCCCCGGCAGCTGGGCCACCACGCTCTGGCTTCCGGAGCGCAGGTCGACCTCGACCAGGGAAAAATACTCATCGGCTTCCCTGCGAAGGGTCGCGGCCAGGGCCTTGCCATCGGGGCGCCAGGACAGATGGCACAGCTCACCCTGCTCGGCCACGTGAAGGGTTTGAATGCCTGGCGAGTCCAGCGACACGAGCGCCAAGGAGCCTGGCTGCTCGGCGCCCACCAGCGCGATCCGCCGGCCATCCGGACTCCATGCCGGCTCGCTGCGCGTCGTCATGGGAGGCCCCACGCGCTGCCACTGGCCGCTTTGAGGGTGGAAGACAACGGCCTGCGAATGACCCGACGTCACGGTGTAGAGCAGGCGTTGGCCATCGGGTGACCAGCGGATGGGAGCGGCGGCGGACCGCGTGACAGGGGTCTGGGCGGAGGTGACCTGTCCCGTGCCGATGTCCAGGAGATACAGGGCAAAGCGCCGATCACCGCCCGAGCAGGCCAGGAACGCCACGGTCTGCCCTTTCGGACAGAAAGAGAGCGCAAGCTGCGTGTCGGGCGACAGCGTGGAGGCCACGGTGGCACCGGTCGCACGGTTGATGACCCGAAGCTCGAAATCATCCGCTCGGAATATCTTCTCGAGCTGCCAGCGGCCGTCTCCAGAGGCCGTGACTGGCACCTTCCCATGTTCCTCCAGAAACGAGAGCACCTCCCGCACGCGTTCCGCGTCGGGTCCCTGCCCCGAGGAGAATCGCAGCCCCGCGCGGCGGGCCAGAAGTCCGCCGCCAAGGGCCGCGAGCCCAGCGAACGCACCTCCCAGGAGCCGGCGGCGGCCCAGGGACGCAACTCCGGCGCCCGCGCGGGTCGTGTGCTGCCGCCGCGTCATGGACGCGCCTCCCCAGCCTTGGCGCCCGATGATTCACGCGACAGCGCGTCCTTGAGCTGGAGTTCCGTGCCGGGGTCGTGGGGCTCGATGGCGTGTGCCCTTCGGAGATAGTCCGCCGCGGTGCTCCACTGCCCCTGCTGTTCCGCGCACCGAGCGAGCACGAGCAGGTTGTTGGGTTCGTTCGGCAGGTAGGTGTCCACCACGGCCGCGGCCGGAGCCAATGTCGAACAGCCTTCCCTGCGCGCGCTCATGATGACAAGGAGCGCCTCCAACGGAGGGAACTGGAACCGGCCGAGACGCAGCACGGCCGTGGACGAGAAGTCCTCGGAGAGCGACTTCAAGGCAAGGTAGCGCGGAGCGGAGATGCAAACAGATGCGACAGCCGCCAGCGAGACCCAGATGCCCGCCCAGGAAGAACTGAACTCCACGCGACGGTCGCAGTCGCTCCGCAGCATGCCCGCGACCGCTGCCACCAGAGCGACAGAGGGAGGGCGGGTCAACAATGCATCGAAGCCACTGATGACAAGCGCGACGACCAGACTGCCCAGGGTCGCCAGGGTCAATAAGTCGCGTCCTTGCGTGACGCGGCGACGTGCGCCCACCAGCAAGGAGAGCGCCATCGCCGCGGCCGCCGCCAGGCCGAACAGGCCGGTCTCGACCGCATGGCGTAGCAAGTCAGAGGCAGGGTTCCAGAGCGGACCAATGAATCTCGCGTGTTGCTGTGTCGCAGCATGCGCGAATCGCGGAGCTTCACGGCGCCAGCGCCCCGGCCCGAATCCAAAGAGCGGCTGGGCGGAGAGCATGGCCAGACCTACTTGATGCTGCTCGACGCGGCTGAGTCCCGTCCCGCTGTCATATTCGAGCATGCGTGAGACGGACGATTTGAGCGGAGCAGAGTCCTTCCATCGGAGCCCCGCCCAGGCCCCCGCATTCAGCGCCGCTGCGGCAACGAGCGCCGCGATACACGCGCTGATGAGCCCAGATCTTGGCAACACAGGCAGCATCCCTCGGCGCTTCAGCTCGATAAGCGCGGCCGTCGCGAGCAGGCCCGCGACCAGCAGCCCCATCCAGCTGCTCCGTGCGCGGCAGAGCGCAACCGTCAACAGGAGCGTCGAAGCGGCGAACGTTCGCAGGGGATGTGGCTTCAGGGTGGCTCGCGCCAGGGCCATGGGCACCAGGATGGCGCAATAGCCACCCACCGCGTTGCGGTTGGCGAACGTCGCCCCCGGGCGTCGCGCGAGCTCCCACAGCAGCTTGCCTCCCGAGGCCTCATGGAGCGCGATCAACGCGACGATGACCCCAGCACCCACGAGCCCGTCCGCAAGCGCGTCGCGGCGCTTGCCCGCGGCCTCGCAGGCTGTCGCCACCGTGACGAATGCGCTGAGCTGCAGCGCAAGCCAGGGGAGACTGAAGGGGGCACTGAAGCCATTCGCCGCCATGGCAAGAAATCCAGCTGCCAGATAGCCGAGTGCCGCCAGATCAAAGGTCGTGATTCCCACGCTGCGATGGCGCCAGGTGCTGGCGCAGGCGAATGCGCATGTCACGGCACCCGCGGCGAAGGCGAGGTGCTTCGGAATCACGAGTCCGAGTCCCTTGAGAGGGGAATTCGTCGCGTCCGGAGAGACCGCCAGTGCCGTTGCCGTGACGGTGGCAATCACCGCCCAGAGCGTGGGAGTGAAAGGTCGAGCGAGCGCGGCCTTCCAGGCGAACGGCTCCGTTGGCAAGAGCCCGAGCTGTTCAAGCAGCTTTGATGTCATAAGGCCGTCTCTTCTTCCCTGCTCGACCTCGGTGACATGGGCCGCGTGCGCAGGATTCCTCTCCATCCGAGAGGGGCCCCCTGCACAGCGCCTCCCCCGTGTGAGCGGTGCGAACCGAAAGGCCGCTCACGCGGGCTCAAAAAGCTCTCAGGGCTCGGTCTCTTCGCACTCAGTTCTGACGTAGCACTCATCGAAGCAGTAAGGGCCGGGAACGTGACACCAGCGGATGCATACCACGTACTCAGTGCACACCAAGGTCTGCTCCGATACGGTCCCCGACCCGCTTGCATTGACTGGAGTCCTTGTCACAAGGGTGCCCATGGATTCGAGCTGGGCAGCCTCTGTCGCGGAAAGGTCTCCAAAGCTTTGGGCCGAGGGGGTCAGCCTGAACGATTGAGTCCGCACGGCCAGCAGATCGTGTCCCTTTTCCTTCATCGCACTCAGCCACGTGTCCATCGGCTGTGCAGCTCCATCGCGCGGGATCAGCGTGATGCGGCTGAAGTCGATAGGGGCTTTGGAGAAGTCGACGGTGTAGACAACTCCCTCCTTGCTGAGATCCAGCACGAGGTGTTCTCCGGGCTTCAGCCCGGCGAGCGAGTCCGCCGTGATGAGCTGCTGGCGCACCGCCTCCACGGTCGAACTGTCATCCGGGGCGCCGCTGGCGCACCCCGTGAGCCCCGCAATTGGCACCAAGACAAGCATGGCACTGGCGAGCAGAGAGAGTGCGGGGTGCTTCGAGACTTCATTCATGTTTGACTCCATAGCGATGGGACGGGGGTTGATACGCATCAAGGCTGGGCTCCGGCTCGTGGGACGAGCCGCGCTCCGCCTTGAAGTGAATGAGCCCGTGAGACGGAGTTTGATGCACGAATTCTGCGGGGCCTGGCCGAAACGCGCTCTGCCCGCTCTCTTCATTGGGTGATGTAGGGGGAGTCGAAGGGATGGCGCGCGCCGGCAACGTCGAGAAGGTTCTTGCCGAATGCGGCTTCCCGGATGGCGAGCGTGTAGCGCCCGGTCCCGAGCGAATGACCCTCGCGGCCATCCCTCGAGGGACTCGAGCCCGGCGCGGGCGGTGACGGACGCCACCGCCCGCGCCGGTCCTTCTGGGACTACTGGACGGTGTACGCCACCGTGCCGCTGCAGCTCCCGCTGGAGTAGCAGCCAGCGCGGATCTGGTAGGTGCCCGCCGTCGTGGCCGTGAAGCTCGCGTAGGACAGCGTGCCGCAGGCGTCGTCGTTCGAGGCCACCTGGGTGGTGCCGTTGTACAGGCGCAGGTACGTGTCACCCGTGCCGGAGGAGCCCGGCACCGTGCAGGTGCCGAACTTGAGGGTCTTCCCGGCGGCCAGGGTGACGTTGTGGTTGACGGTGTTCTGGTTGGCGCCGTTGGTGTTGGTGGCGGTGAAGGTGAACGTCACCGGCGTCGGGGGCGGCGGGTAGCCCGCGCACAGGCGCGTGCTGGTCGCCACCGCGCAGTACTCGTCAATGGCCGGCCGCACGTAGGTGATGTCCTCGCCGCGGCAGCCCGTCTCCGTGCAGGTGTTGACGATGCTGCAGCTCCCGTTGGTCGTGTAGTCGGTCTCGCCGCGCACCAGGATGCCGGCCACCGTGTAGCCGCTGTTCTCGTACACGCCCGAGCCCGAGTTGCCGCCGAACGTGTCCGTGGTGGCCACGAAGTAGTCCAGCGTGCCCGAGCGCGCGTCACGCACCGAGCCGCCCGAGTCGATCTTGAAGGGAATGCCGCTGCCCGAGCCGATGACCGTCACGTTGGTGCCCACGGCCAGCGCGGCGTTGCCCGCGCGAATGGGGGCGGGCGTGAAGCGCGGGGTGGCCGCCCGGTCCAGCCGGACGATGGCGAAGTCCAGGTTGCGCCCGCCCACCGTGGCCTGCTGGCGCGCGACAATCGCCTGGCAGGAGAAGATGTCCGCGGTCGTCACCGTCTGCATGGCGCCGGCGGCGGTGCGGTAGAAGTTGAAGACGAAGCGCGTGCTGCTGCAGGCCGACGCGCTGGTGATGCAGTGGCCCGCCGTGAGCACCAGGTTGTCGTCGATGAGCGTGCCGGAGCAGAAGGCCGGGGTCAGGTCGTCCAGGAAGCGCTCGGAGGTGCAGAGGTTGTACGCGGAGCGCAGCGTGGACGCGTTGAAGGTGACGTTGTTGGGGTTGGTCGTGTTGAAGTCCGACGGGCTCATCAGCGCGACGGTGGACTGCTGAGCGCGGGCGCGCAGCGTGGCGTCCGCGTGCGCGTACACGTCCGTGCGGTTGTCGGTTCCGTAGACGACGGGCTGCTTCTCCGTGCCCATGGGAGTGTTGGCGGTGGGCTCAGCCTCCGGGGCCGGGCCGCAGGCCACGAGGGAAAGGGTACACAGCAGCGTTGCGAGCAGCGTCCTACAACCGGAAGTCCGGGGGATTCGCATGTGCTGAACACTCCTTGAGGGTGATGACCGCCCGCCAGGGGGCGAGCAGTGGACCGCATGCTCGCGCCAACCATGCACTCTCCGCAATGTGCACTTAACGCGAAGTTACGGTAGTCCCCGGAGTTCCTACAGTTCAGGGTCCCGCGGGCACGTCCCTGGCAAGTGCGCGGCGTGAAGCCTGCTCCTCGCGCCACACCACGAGCTTCGCCATGTCCACGGCAATCCCGCCGCACACCACGAGGAGTGGCCGCCGGTAGGGCGCCAGCACTTCGAGCCCCTGGTACGCGACCGCGAGTGCGGCGCCGCACGCCGGCTCGACGAGGATGCGCAGGTCATCGGCGAACTGCAGGCACGCATCGAGCGCCTGCGAATCGCTCACCGTCACGCTGTGGACCGGGTGGCGGCGCGTCCAGTCGAAGGCCGCCTGCGCCACGCGCTTGGCCCCCAGCGTGGTGGCGATGGAGGTAATGGCCGGCAGGGTGACGAGCTTGCCGGCCTTCACCGCCGCATGCAGTGAAGCGGCACCCTCGGTTTCCACGGCGATGACCGGCACGTGTGCCAGCTTGTTGCGGTGCAGCCCCTCCAGCACCCCGCACATGAGCCCGCCGCCTCCCACCGCGCAGACCACCACGTCGAAACCATTCTCGGCCTGGGCCACCGCCTCGTCGATGAGCGTGGCGTTGCCGTCCCAGATGTCCGGGTGGTCGAACGGCGGCACGTACGCCGCTTCCCCAGCCCCGCAGCGGCGCAGGGCCTCCTCATTGGCCTCGTCCCAGACGGTGCCGTGCACCACCACCACCGCGCCGAGTGCGGCAATCTGCCGCCGCACCGACTCCGGTGTCGACTGGGGGACCAGGATGGTGGTGGGTACGCCGAGGGCACGTCCGGCAACCGCCGCGGCGAAGCCGGCATTGCCACCGGAGGGACAGATGAGCTGGCGCGCACCGGTCTCCACCGCCCGCTGGCACATCCTTCCGATGCCGCGCAGCTTGAAGGAGCCGGAGGGCTGCAGGCTCTCCACCTTGAGGAGCACGGCCTTGCCGAGCGCAGCCGAGAGCGCGTCGTGCGGGAGCAGGGGTGTGGTGATGTGCAGAGGGCGCATGAGGGTGGAAAATACTATCCGGTCACATCGATCAGGAATTTCTCTTGAGGAACTTGAGTGCTTTCTCCTTCGCCTTGGCGACATCGCCAGTGATCTCTCCTTCCTCGATGTCCTCTCGCATCCCGAAGCGTTTGCTCAAGATGTCCTGCAAGCTGATCAAGATGCTTGCGAGGACGTCTTCATCACGCTCCTGGCTGAGTCCGCGCGAAAGGCTCTGGACGGCTTGTTCCCTGGACTCGGGAATGCGGTTGAACACCTGGTAATAGGCCGTGGCGGCATCCCCTCGAATCTTGGGAACCGGGTCCTCGAGCAACTGCTGCTCCAGTTTCTCCAGGTCATCGAGGGTTCCAACCCATCCGAGAACAAAAGTGGCGACATGACGCACTTCTTCCTGGGGGCTTCGGAGCATCCGGAGCGAATATTCACGTGCCGCACTGCTCTTCATGAGCCCGAGAATGAGGATGACGTCAGCGAGCATCTCCGGGCTCTTCTCCTGCTCCAGCATCTGGAGAAGGAACTTCTCTCCCGCAGCACCTCTCTGGGAGAACGCATCGCGGACAATGGCCAGGAATAGATCGTTGGCGCGGTGGCGCAGCAACTCGTAATGAAACCTGACGACCGCGGGCTCATCTGAATCGAGGAGGCGCTGTGCGAACGTATGCTGCGCCTCTGGGTCCGTGGATGGGTTGTTGAGTGTTTGGAACTCTCGTTCCAGTTCCTTGGTGCTGGTCATTGATGCTCCCATGGCTTCGAAGCTAGCGCCCTACCTGGCTTTTCTTGCTGGCGGGAACGTGTGATACGTGGGGCCGCATTTCTTGTGCTCATTCCTATGGGCGGTAGTGGGCAGGGTTTCCATATTCCATGCCTTGTCGAGTGTGCAGCGCCTGGAATGAGGCACCGTGTAGAGTGGAATCTTGTGAGAGACCTCATAGTCTGGGGGAACGTACTCGCCCTGGGTCTTCAGGATGAAGGTCCGGGCACCAGGGTCCAGCTTGCTCTTGAGGCTTGCCGCGTCTCTCAAAAGAGTCTTTTTGATCTCGGCTTTTGAACGATAATATCTGCAGTCGTGGTTGGCGCGGCCACACAGGGGGCATTTGCCCTCCTTGTTGCAGTTTTGTTTGCTCTTCTTCTTGTTCTTGTTGAACTTGTCTCGCGACTTCTTGGCGGCATCCGTGGCTTTCCTGGCGGACTTCTGGGCTGCTTTCTTTGCCGCCTCCTGGGCTTCCTTTTTCGCCAGGCCCCTGGCGGCCCTCTTCGCTGCTTCCTGAGTCATTCTTCGCAGCAAGAGCCTTCTCAATACCGGACCGAGTATTCCCATGGAAGGCCTCCGTCAGTCGTCATCGACGTACAATTGAGAGTCGATGAACTCGATCAATGCATGGAGCTGTTCTTCGGGCTCGGTTCCAGGTGCTTTCAGCACTGCGGCGATGAGTGGATTGTCGGCAAGGAAGGGACCTGTAGCCAGAGACAGGCAGGCATATTGGGCGACTCCAAGATCGCTCTCGATCCCGTGTCTTTCGGCGCACTGTGCAGCTTTCATGATGTGCGCCGACAATTGATCGTCATCCAGAGTTGCCGTGTGCTCTGGCATTTCTTCGCGTAGGAACATCATGAGTCGCATGCGCAGGTCTCGTTCGGCGGCAGCGTCAAAGGCCTTGAACTGTTCCGGGCGGATGGTCATCATGGTCTGCGGGGTTCCTCACCAGGTATGGATGAACGTCTGCATGCGGTAGTATATTGAGCGCTGAGAATAGCATTGTCTTGGCGTGGGGTTGGTCGCTCTTCCGTGGAATGATGGCGGATGATGCGATGGTCGAATGGCGCTCGGCCTCCTCTCCGATCGTGCCAGCCCGAGCGTTGACGCGAGGACGCGCGAGCGGGGGGCTCGCTTGACACGCTGGAAAGTCCTGCCCCCCAGGCGGCGCGGGGAGGGATTGCGAGATGGCCGAGCCTTCAACGGCCCGCGCAAGGTGAACGAGCGGCTCCGCGAAACCCTGTGCCGGGTGCTGGAGGGGACGCCCCAGCAATCCGGTTGGCGGCGCACGACGTGGACCCGCGAGTTGCTGGCGCGCGAGCAGATGCAGGTGGATGCGTTGCGCAGGCAATCAGCGCAGGGAGGCAAGGCACGATGAGTCCCCAGCACACACGCTTCTTTCCAATGAAAATAATGCCTACCGGTCCTTACCTGGAGAGACAGGGCTCTGGGGCGCTGCATACGACAGGTTCCGCAGCAGCCCAGCCCCAGCGCTCACGTCCGCCCGCCGTACCGTGCACCGCTCACCCTCGCCCAGCTCATCCACCGCGCCAGTCTGGAAGCGGTCGGGACACTCCTGGAGGATCGTCTCCAGCGCACGGCCGTCGCGGGTGCGAGCCATACAGGTGGCCCCGTCCGGTGCCCAGGCCGCCTCGAAGGTGGCCTTCGCGGGATCCCACTCCCTTGAGGCCGTGACCGTCCGCTCGAGCACACCGACACGATCATAGATGTCGATGGTGGTGTCCTGGTGCGTATGGCTTCGGCCGTTGCCACAGTAGTCCGCGCGCGCCATGCGGGTGCAGGCCTGATGCAGGTCGGCCATGGATTGCCCGTCGCGGCAGGCCCAGGGCTTGTATCCCCAGAGGATGCACTTGGTGATGGCGCCGTTCTGACAGGCGAAGGTGAACTTGCCCGGGACGGCCTGCTGGGCACCGGCGACATTCCAGACGCCGCTCACCGCGAGGGCGCGGGGGTCGGGCACCCGGTCCACGGCGACGCAGGGGTTCTCCCATTCCTGGGCCAGCTCATTCCACGCCTCGATGCGGTAGAAGACCATCCCAGGATCCTCGGCGGAGGGCTCGGCATCGCAGATGGCCACTTCCACGGGCTTGCCGTCACTGGCGCTGCCCTGGAGCACGGCGCCAACAACACCGCTGATGGCGGTCCCTGTCTGGGGGGCGGGAAACGCCTCCAGGTGTCCGCCCTCGAGTCGCAGCGCCTTCACGCCGTTCGCCGCCCGGAGCAGGGGCGCGAGGTCGGCCGAGACCAGCACGCTGCTGTGCTCCCCGTGTGCCTCCTCGGTGTTCCAGTCACGACGGGTGCCCCACAGCATCGTTCCCTGGGGTCTGGCGATGCGCTGGGCGGACTGGGATTGGCACCGACGCGCGTAGCGTTCGACGTCGGACACCCCAGGCTTCGGGGAGACCGAAGCTCCGGCTTGCGCAATCATTGGCAACTGAAGGAGCAGGCAGACAATCCAAGACTTCTTCATCCATTCTCTCCGATGTTCAAAAAGGGCCGCACCCGTGGCCTACAGTGGGAGAGAGTCCATGAGCTGGAGAGTCATGCACGGAATCAGCGGATAGGTGATGAACTCGACGAGCGCACCGTCCCCGGGCAGGGTCGCGGTGACCCGGTCGACGATGTTCGCGGGCCCCGGCCGCAGCACAGTCATGAGGTACTACATTCGTACCTGTATCTGTCTGTTCTGCGTGGCGCCGCGGGCGCAACTCCTTTCGGCCAGACGTGGTTCCTCGGGTATCCTGCTTTCCCGAATGCGCCCCGTTGAAAGGAATCCCAGATGACGCCGGAGCCCCTCCTTCCCGACGCTTCCGTCGCCTTCTGGCAGCAGCAACTCCGCGGTGCCCCGGCGCTCCTGGAGCTGCCGACGGATCGGCCCCGGCCTCCCGCGCAGCGACTCCTGCGTGGCACCTTCCAGGGGGGGCTCTCCACTCCGCTCTCGACTGCCCTGGAGACGTTGGCCCTGCGGGAAGCGGTTCCGATCTGTGTGCCGCTGTTCGCGGGCTTCTGTGCCCTGCTCCACCGGTACTCGCAGCAGGATGATCTGGTCGTGGGCACTTCGTCGGACGGAGGAGTCCTCGCGCTGCGCCAGGACCTCTCCGACAACCCCCGGTTCGTGGACCTGATGGCGCGCGTCCAGTCGCTCCATCAGGCAGCGGCCTCCCACCGTTTGCTCTCGTTCGAGAAGCTCGCGCTGCCGCAGGGCTTCAGCCATGCGCCGGTGTTCCAGGTGATGTTCGTCTTCGCGCCGCTGGAGGATCAGCCCGCCGATGCTGTCCGCGCTCGCTGTGATCTGGTCCTCAGCGTGGCGAGGTCACCGGAGGGATGGCGCACCACCTTCGAGTACGACTCCGACCTCTTCGATGCCGAGCGCATCCAGCGCATGGCTTCCCACCTCCAGACGCTCCTGGAGGCCGCCGTTGCTCAGCCCTCGCGTCCCATCGCCTCCCTGCCCCTGCTTCCCGAGGCCGAGCTGCACCGCGTCCTGCGCGAATGGAACGACGCCGTCGCCGCCTTCCCCCGTGACCTCTGCATCCACGAGCGGTTCGCCCTCCAGGCGGCTCGCACGCCCGACGCTCCCGCCGTCACCTACCGCTCCCGCACCCTCTCGTACCGTCAGCTCGATGAGCGCTCCAACCAGCTCGCCTGGCACCTGCGCTCGCTCGGTGTGGGCCCCGAGGCCCTCGTCGGCCTCTGCGTGGATCGATCCATCGATCTCGTCGTCGGCATGCTCGCCATCCTCAAGGCCGGCGGTGCCTACCTGTGCCTCGACGCCTCCCATCCCCCGGAGCGCCTGGCCTTCATGCTCCAGGATGCTCGGGTCAGCGTCCTGCTCGCCCACCAGAGCAAGCTGGAGCGCCTGCCTCCCTTCGGGGGCACCACCCTCTGCCTCGACTCGGACGCCGCCGCCGAGGTGTTGCGGCAGCAGCCCACCGACGCGCTGCCGCGCACCTCCGGGCCGGAGAATCTGGCCTACGTCATCTTCACGTCGGGCTCGACGGGCAAGCCCAAGGGCAGCGCCATCCTCCACCGGGGAGTCCTCGCGCTCGCCTTCGACCCGCTGCTGCATCCCTTCGCGGCTTCCGACCGCGTCGCCCAGGCCTCCAATGCCTCGTTCGATCCCAGCACGTTCGAGATCTGGGGGGCCCTGCTGCACGGTGCGCATCTCATCGGCATCACCGCGAGTCCTGCCCACTCGCCCCATGAGTTCGTGGCCCAGGTCCAGGACGGGCGCGTCTCCGTCATGTTCGTCACCACGGCGGTGCTCCATCTGCTCGCACGCCAGGTGCCCGCTGCGTTCAAGGGATTGAAGACGCTCGTTCTCGGCGGTGAGGCCGCGGACCCGCTCGCCCTGCGTGAAGTCCTCCAGCACGGCCCACCCCAGCGCCTCGTCAACGGCTACGGCCCCACCGAGTGCACTGTCTTCTCCTCCTTCCACGTCGTCGACGCGCCTCCCGCCCTCGGCACCCCTGTCCCCATTGGCCGCCCGCTCTCCAACGGCCCCCTCTTCATCCTTGATCCGCTTCTTCAGCCTGTCCCCATCGGTGTCCCAGGTGAGCTGTACGTCTCCGGTGAGCGGCTCGGTCGCGGCTACGTCCACCGGCCTGAGCTCACCGCGCTCACGTACCGGCCCCATCCGTTCTCCAGCGTCCCCGGTGCGCGCCTGTACAAGACGGGCGACCGCGCCCGCTTCCTCGCGGATGGCCGCGTGGAGTACCTCGGCCGTGCTGACCACCAGGTGAAGGTGCGTGGCTACCGCGTCGAGCTGGGGGAAATCGAAGAGGCCCTTCGCCTGCACCCCGCGATCAAGGACGCCTCTGTCATCGCCCTTGAAGCCGGTGGTGACCGACGGCTGGCCGCGTACCTCGTGCCCCACAACGCGCTGCCCGAAGTCTCAGCGCTGCGCTCCTGGCTGCGCGAGCGCCTTCCCGAGCACATGGTGCCGGCCTCCTTCACCTCGCTCCCGTCCCTGCCGCTCACCGTCAACGGCAAGGTGGACCGACGCGCGCTCCCCGCACCCGAGCCCGCTCGCGGCGATGACCTCTCCTACGTGCCTCCGTCCACCCCCACGGAGCTCACGCTCAGCCGCATCTGGGCCACGGTCCTCGAAGTGGACCGTGTCGGGCTCAACGACGACTTCTTTTCCCTCGGCGGCCACTCCCTGCTCGGCACCCAGCTCGTCTCGCGTGTGAACGAGGCGTTCCGCCTGCGGATGCCGATTCCGCAGATCTTCGACACGCCGACCCTCGCCCTCATGGCGGAGGCCGTCGACGCCGCTCAGCGCATCGAGGTCTCCGAAGAGGGACCCGCGCTCGTTCCCTTCCCGCACGAGGGCGACCAACCGCTCTCGTTCGCGCAGGAGCGGATCCTGTTCATCGAGCAGCTCCATCCCGGGACCGCCACGTTCCGGATTCCCGGCGCCTACCGCATCACTTCTCCGCTCGACGTCTCCCTGCTGGAGCGCAGCCTCACTGAGCTGACCCGTCGCCAGGAATCGCTCCGGACCGTCTTCGCGGAGACCGAGACCGACTTCGTCACGCGCATCCTCCCCGTCCGTCCCTTCGTCCTCCGGAAGGTGGAGGTCAGCCACCTGCCTGCCGCGGAACAGGCGGCGGAGGTGGCTCGGCAGACGCGCCTGGAGCTCGAACGCCCGCTGGAGCTGAGCACGGGGCCGCTGTTGCAAGGCACCCTGCTCCGCTTCCGTGAGGACGACCACCTGCTCCTCCTGACCCTCCATCACATCGTCTCGGATGGCTGGTCCGTGGGGGTCATGCTTCGTGAGCTTCGGACCCTCTACGCGGACTTCGCGGCGGGGCGTCCCTCCTCCCTTCCTCCCCTGCCCATCCAGTACACCGAGTTCGCCGCCTGGCAGCGGCAGTGGCTCCGGGACGACAGATTGGAGCGGCTGCTGAGCTATTGGCGCAACCAGCTCGCTGGCGCACCGCTCCTCCTGGAGCTGCCCATGGATCGGCCCCGTCCGCCCATCCACCGCCTCAAGGGCAACACGCACACGTTCCGGCTCCCTCCCGACGTCTCCCAGGCCATCGAGGACCTGTGCCGCCAGGAGAACGTCACCCTGTTCATGGGCCTGATCGCGGGCTTCAGCGCCCTCTTGCATCGCTACACCGGCCAGCAGGATCTCATCGTCGGCACGCCGCTCGCCGGTCGGATCCGTCCTGAACTTGAAGGGCTCGTCGGGTTGTTCGTCAACACGCTCGCGCTGCGGCAGGACCTGTCCGGCGCCCCCAGCCTCATCGAGCTGATGCGGCGCGTGCGCGAGGTCACGCTCGGCGCCTATGCCCACCAGGAGCTTCCGTTCGAGAAGCTCGTCGGGGAGTTCCACCCCGAGCGCGTCCTCAGTCACGCGCTGGTTGTCCAGGTGATGTTCGTCCTGCAGACCCCCACCCTGGAGCCGCATCCCTCCACCGCGCTCCAGCTGGTCACGGCCGCGGAGCCGTGGGAGCTGCGCACCGGGACGTCGAAGTGCGACCTGATCCTCTTCATGTCCAAGTCACCGGAGGGGCTGCGGGCCACCTTCGAGTACGACACCGACCTCTTCGACGCGGATCGCATCCAGCGGATGGCCTCGCACTTCCAGACGCTCCTGGAGGCCGCCGTCGCTCAGCCCTCGCAACCCATCGCATCCCTGCCGCTGCTGCCCGGGGGCGAGCGCCACCGCGTCCTGCGCGAATGGAACGACGCCACCGCCGACTTCCCACGTGACCTCTGCATCCACGAGCGCTTCGCCCTCCAGGCCTCGCGCACGCCCGATGCTCCCGCTGTCACCTACGGCTCCCACACCCTCTCGTACCGTCAGTTGGATGAACGTTCGAACCAGCTCGCCTGGCACCTGCGCTCGCTCGGCGTGGGCCCCGAGGTCCTCGTCGGCCTCTGTGTCGAACGCTCCGCCGACCTCGTCGTCGGCATGCTCGCCGTCCTCAAGGCGGGTGGCGCCTACCTGCCGCTCGACGACTCACACCCGGCCGAACGCCTCGCGTTCATGCTCCAGGACGCACGCGTCAGCGTCCTGCTCGCCCACCAGCACAAGCGCGAGCGCCTTCCGCACTTCTCCGGTGCCACCGTCTGCCTCGACACCGACGCGGACTCGCTGGGTCGCCTCTCCACCGCGCCACTGCCTCCGACCTCCGGGCCGGAGAATCTGGCCTACGTCATCTTCACTTCGGGCTCCACGGGCAGGCCCAAGGGCAGCGCCATCCTCCACCGGGGTGTGCTCGCGCTCGCGTTCGACTCCCTGCTGCACCCGTTCTCTGTTTCGGACCGCGTCGCCCAGGCCTCCAACGCCTCGTTCGACCCGAGCACCTTCGAGATCTGGGGGGCCCTGCTCCACGGCGCGCATCTCGTCGGCATCACCGCGAGCCCCGCCCATTCGCCCCAGGACTTCGCCGCCCAGGTGCAGGACGCCCGTGTCTCCGTGATGTTCGTCACCACGGCGGTGCTCCATCTGCTCGCACGTCAGGTGCCCGCGGCCTTCAAGGGTCTGACGACGCTCGTGTTCGGTGGAGAGGCCGCGGACCCGCTGGCCCTGCGCGAAGTCCTCCAGCACGGGCCGCCCGAGCGCCTCGTCAACGGCTACGGCCCCACCGAGTGCACCGTCTTCTCCTCCTTCCACCTCGTCGACGGGCCGCCTGCTCTCGGCGTCCCTGTCCCCATCGGCCGCCCTCTCTCCAACGGCCCCCTGTTCATCCTCGACTCGCTCCTTCAGCCCGTCCCCGTCGGTGTCCCGGGCGAGCTGTACGTCTCCGGTGAGCGCCTCGGTCGTGGCTACTTCGACCGTCCTGAGCTCACCGCGCTCACGTACCGGCCCGATCCGTTCTCCACCGTCCCCGGTGCGCGCCTGTACAAGACAGGCGACCGTGCCCGCTTCCTCGCGGATGGCCGCGTGGAGTACCTCGGCCGTGCCGACCATCAAGTGAAGGTGCGTGGCTACCGCGTCGAGCTGGGGGAGATCGAAGAGGCCCTGCGCCTGCACCCCGCCATCAAGGACGCCTCCGTCGTCGCGCGTGAGGCCGGTGGCGATCGGCGCCTCGCCGCCTACCTCGTTCCCCACGATGCGTTGCCCGACAGCTCGGAGCTGCGCGTGTGGCTGCGCGAGCGCCTTCCCGAGCATATGGTGCCGGCCTCCTTCACCCCGCTCCCGTCCCTGCCCCTCACTGTCAAC
>NZ_RAWA01000001.1 GCF_003611675.1 Corallococcus sp. CA053C | reverse complement strand
GCGGTACTCCACCCCACCCTTCGCCCGGAAGACGTACTCCCGGCCGGCCCCCACGCCTTCCGGGCGAAGGGTGGGGTGGAGTACCGCCACGGGCGGCTCGATAGCTCAAGCTTCCCCGTGAAGTATCGCCTCACGTCGACCGTGGCTCCGACGGGGCACAGGGTGTTGCTGCGTTATGGCGACGCCACGGTGGAAGGCGCGCTGACGCGGGTGTTTGACGAGGCGAGTGGGCGGCTGCTCGCGTTGGGCTACCAGCGCGAGGCGGGCCGCCTGCGGATGCGCACGGTGGAGTTGCACCACGCCGCCTCCGCGGACGCCACCTCCACCACCTTCCTGGGGGTCTGCCTCCAGTACGGCTACGACACCCAGCAGCGGTTGTCGTCCGTGTCGCGCTACGACGGTGCCTGCGGAAGCGGGAGCCCACTGCGGACGGAGTCCTACGCGTACGTGGAGGGTAGCTCGGAAGTGGGGCGGACGCGGCTGTCCCGGTACACGGGGCCCACCGGCGAGGTGACGCGCTACACCTACTACGGCAGCACGGAGTCGATGCCCGGGGAGGACGACTTCCTGCTGCTGATGAACAAGGACGAGCGGGTGAAGGAAGTGGTGGAGGTGCTGGAGCACCTGCCGGTCAGGGAGGCCACCACCACGTTCACCTATAGCATCGCGCCGGAAGCGCGCACCGTCCTGGGGCAATCCCTCACCACGTATGGGACGACGGTGAAGGGGCCACGGGCCGAGGTTCCCACGTCCCTCTACCGCATGGTTTCCACGGGGGCGGTGGTGGAGACGGAGAAGCCCCTGTCCATGGGAGTCGTGGCGCATACCGGCGCGCTTTGGGACGCGGTCCACCGTGTGCGGGAGACGGTGGAGGACGAGCGCGGGCGGGTGACGCACTTCACCTACGACGCGCGGGGCAACCTTGTCGCGCGTCGCATCGAGGGGACGGCGCTCCCGGCCTTGGGCACGGCGGCAGCCACGCTGCCCGTCAGCGATGCGCAAGGACAGCCGGTTGCGGAGGTGGTGGAGAAGTGGGGCTATGAGGCGGGCTTCAACGCGCTGGTGTGCAACGTGGATGCGGAGGGCTACGCGACCGTCTCCCGGGTGGACTCCACGGGGGATGCGCCCGAGGACGTCCTTCCGCTGGGGACCGGCCGGTTGCTGGAGACCCGTCGCTACGCGAGCCGGGTGCCGCGCCAGGTGTTGATTTCCACAGCGACGTGCGAGGAGGCCGTGGCCTCGCTGCCGGAGTCTCCGCAGGACGTCGTGCAAAGCTGGCGCTACTGCGGCGTCGAAGGGGCGGCGTGCCCGCCGCTGGCCGTCACCGGAGACTGGGTGGAAACCGTAGGGGCGGACGGGCACAGGGAGCAGGCCACCGCCTATGATGCCGATGGCCAGTTGCAATCCAAGACGCTTCAGGTGGGCGCCACGTCCACGGTGGCGGTGCAGTCCGTGTACGACGCCCGGGGAAGGCTGCTGGATGAGCAGGATGGGCTGGGCCGCCACCGGACCCAGGAGTGGGACGGGTTGGACCGGGTGAAGAGAGAGGAGCGGATGAACCTCCATGGGCAGGGGCTGGTGCGCACGGCGGAGTACTACGCCGGTGGACAGCTCAAGCACGAAGTCCTGGGCAATGACTTCATTCGGGAGCACATGCTGGACGCGGCGGGGCGTCGGGCGAGCACGGTGGAGTCGGGGGGCGGCCTCTCCGAGCCGCTGGAGACCGGTTTCGGCTATGACGACGCGGGCAATCCCACCTCGGTGATCGACCGGCGGGGTGTCCGCACGGTCACGGCGTATGACTTCGCGGACAGGCCCGTGGAGGTGACGGTTTCCGTGGCGGACGGGCCTCGTTTCCTCTCCCAGGGCGGAAGCCCCGACGAGGTGGGCCGGAGCTATACCGTCTCAAGCACCACCTACGATGCCGCGGGCAACAAGGTGGGGGACTCGGACGTGTCGGGTTTCGAGCGGACGTACCATCTGGATTCGCTCTACCGCGTCGTGGAGGAACTCAGCCCCCAGGTGCCGGGCGCGAGCGAAGCGGCGTCGCCGCTGCGCTACTCGCGGACGTCCGCGTATGAGCTGACGGGCCGCCGGGTGCGCCAGGTGGATGGGAACAGCCACGCCCAGACGGTGGAGTATGACTTGCTTGGGCGTGCCGTCGTCCAGACCGATGCCGCCGGCAGGGTGGAGCGGCGACGCTACGACGGGCGGGGCAATGTGACGGAGGTGCGCTGGGAGGCGGGGGGCGTCCAGCACCGGATGCAGAGCACGGCGTATGACGGCCTGAGCCGCGTGCTCTCCGTGACCGAGCGGGTGGCGACGGAGGCGGCAGAGACTGTCTACACGACGCAGACCGTCTACAACGACGTGGGGCATGTCGAGTGGACGCGCGATGCGCGCGGCTTCCTCCAGGCCAGGTACCTGGATGGACTGGGGCGCGTCTTCAAGGTGGTGGAGGATGCGGCCTCCGGGCCGCTGTCTCGCCAGCCAGATGACGTGCGGGTGGGGCCCGCGCTCGGGTTGGCAAGCACCGTGGAGTACGACAGGTACGGCCAGGAGGCGGCGCGTGTCGATGCGCTGGGGCGGCGGACCGAGACGGTGCACGACGCCCTGGGTCGGCTGCTGGAAGTGCACCGCCCCATGGGTGTTTCAGAGGCCCAGGGCCATGACGGCGAGGGGCACGTCATCCAGTCCGTGGATGGGCGAGGCGTGGAGCGGCGCTTCACCCATGACCCACTGGGGCGCCCGCGAGATGAAGTGCTGGTGGAGAGCCTGTCCCAAGCAGGCCAGACGCTGACGGTGAGTCGGCGCACGTACGTGGATGTTCCGAACGCGGAGGCCCTGACGCGCGAGGAGGTGCGGGACGCGCGGGCGAGCCTCACCGTGAGCTACCGGGATGGGCTCCGGCGAGAAGTCCGCCGGGTGGATGCGCAAGGGCATGTCTCAAAGGCCTGGTTTGACGCCCTCTTCAAGCGCGCGGAGACGGACGCGAAGAGTCAGCTCACGCGCTTCACCTACGACGGGGTGGGCCGCCTGCTGAGCCAGTCCGAGTACAAGCAGGGGGCCAGCACGCCGGCCTACACCCAGAGCTGGGAGTACACGGACGCGAGCCGTGTGCAGACGCACTGGGACAGGCGCGGAGTGCCCACCGTGCTTCAGCAGGACGGACTGGGGCGGAAGGTGCGCACCGTGCGGGGCCAGGGGCTGGAGGTGGCGGAGGAGTCCTGGGAGCACGATGCCGAGGGGCAGGTCGTACGTGTCGTGGATGCGAACAGCCACGAGACGGTGCGTCTCCATGACGGCGCCGGCCGCCTGGTGGAAGAAACGCAGGGGGCGGAAGACGTGGAAGCCGCCACGACCACCTTCCAGTATGACGCCGCGGGGCAACTGACGCAGTTGAAGGGGCCGCGAGTGACGGGCGTGGCCTTCGACGTGCGCTACACCTACGACGATCTGGGCCGGCGGGTGCGGGAGGAGGACGCGCTGGGGCACGTCACGGCCTGGGCCCATGACGCCGTGGGTAACAAGGTGTGCGCGAAGCAGCCCCTGGGGCAGCCCACGCTGGCGCACGGTGGGGCAGGCGGGCTGACGCTGGCGCAGGTAGAGGCGTATGCCTGCGCGGGCGCATACGTGACGCGCTTCGCGTACGAGGAAGAAAGCAAGCTGGTGTCCGTCACGGATGCCGCGGACGGACTCCATTCCTACGTCTACGACGCCGCGCGCAACCTGGTGGCGAAGCAGGACGCGAACGGGAGCCTCACCACCTTCGAGTACGAAGCGCGCAACCTGCGCACGGCCGAGCACCAGCACCTGGATGCCCATGCGAGGTTGACCGCGGCCCAGCGGGCGCAGGTGCCCTTGTACGAAGGCGGCGCGACGCCCTCGGGCGACACGGGCACTCTCACCTGGCGGTACACGTATGATGTCAATGGGAACCCAGACTCCGTGGTGGACCCCAAGGGGCAACGGACGGGCTATGTCCATGGCCTGTTCGATCGCCTGGAGGCACGTGTCTATTCGCAGCATGCGACTCCGCGAGAGTTGCCGTCGGTGGACGTGGATGGATTCAGTCATGATGGCAATGGCAATCTCATGCGAGATGCCCAGCTCAAGCAGGCGGTCGGGAGGGCGATAGGGGAGGCAACTGCATACACCTATGACGCGCTCAACCGGGCGAAGACGCGGCTGCGGGAGCACGATGGGAAGCAGCTCGCCTTCGAGTACGATGCCATGGGGCATCGCACGAGCGTGACGGACTCGGATGGTGTTGCGACCACCTATGGGTACGACGCGTTGGGGCGGCTGACGCATGCGACGCTTCCGGCCGGAGTGGTGCTGTACCGCTATTGGCCGGATTCGCTCCCCAAGGGGGTGACATGGCCGAACGGGGTTGTGGAAGGCCGTTGTTACGATGCCGCGGGACGCCTCACCCAACTGGTCGTCGCCCATGGCACGGTGAGCGATGCCTGCCAAGCGGGGGGCCCCATTCTCAGTCGCTATGCGTACACCTACGACGCCAACGGGAACCGGTTGACGCAGGTGGAGGCGCGCACGGCCCCCGCGACGCAGGTGCTGGGGGCCGACGAGGTGACGTCGTACGGGTATGACGTCCTGGGCCGCCTCACGGGGGTCGCCTCTCCTGAGGGCCATACCTCGCTGTACCGGTTGGATGCCGTGGGCAACCGCACGGGCGAGCGGCAGGCGCCGAGTGGGGTGGTGGGGAGCCTCGGCCCCGAGGCCTATGCCACGGTGCCGTCCGGGGCGCTTACGCGAGATGTCACCGCCACCTTCAACCGGGCGGATTGGCTGCGCGGGCTTGAGGACGCGAAGGACGCCACGCGCGATGCGGTGCTGGGTTACGACCTCGTCGGGAACCTGGTGGAGAAGGGGACGCAGAGCGGCACGCGCACCCTGGCCTGGGACATCCGCAACACGCTGACCGCCGTCTACGACAACGGGCAGGAGGTGGGGCGGTACGACTACGACATCAACCTCCAGCGGACGAAGCGACACACGGCCACGGAGAACGTGGAGTACGTGCTGGACGAGGACTTCGTGCTGCAGGAGGCGGATGGAGCCCAGTCCACGCATCCGACGAAGCGGCGCTACCACTACGGCGAAGGCCCGCTGGCTGTCAGCGAGGTGGGCTCCACCGCCACGACGAGCTTCCTGGGGACAGATGCGCTGGGCAGCGTGTCGGACGCCACGTCCGCCGCCGGTGGCGTGGTGGCCGCCCGGCAGTACGACGCATGGGGCACCCCCCGGAGCGGCACAGCGCCCGCGGCCGGTGATTTCAAGCTGGGCTACACCGGGCACCAGTACGACGTGGAGACAGGCCTCACCTACGCGCGGGCCCGGTACTACGACAGCGAGCTGGGGCGGTTCATCAGCCGGGACTCGTACGAGGGCGCGCTGGAGGATGCGCCGAGTCTGCACCGGTACATGTACGCGGCGAACAACCCGCTGCGGTACACGGACTTCAGCGGGCGCTGCTTCTGGGACGACAAGTGCCTTGATTACATCAATGAGGACTGGACCGACGCGCTGGTGACGCTGGGCATCCGAGAGGCTCCGGTGGACCCACGTGAAGCGCAGGCGCTCTATCGTTCAGAGGTGGAGCGGCTCCCCGTCCAGCAGCCCCGGCTCAAAGAGTATGTGGCAGTGGAGAGCCGCGTGAGTCCAGGGACGCTCAAGGAGTTCAAGGGCGAGGCCGAGCGCTTCCACGAATGGCGAAAGCAGAAGGAGCAGCTCCAACTCCGGGGGGCGGCGCTGGCGGCGGGCGTAGCCTTGACGTTGGCGGTACCGGCGGCGGCTCCGCTGCTGGTGGAGACGGCTGGGGTGTCCGCCACGGGGGCGGGGTGGTTTGTGTTCGCGGGAGGGACCGCGAGCGGAATCGCCACCGAATACGGGATGACGGGGCAGGTGACGCCGGAAGGCGTTCTCTTGTCTGGAGGGACTTCAACGCTCTCTGCATGGGGGGCCACGAGGAGCCTGCGCCCGCTTGAGGAGGCGGCGAGTGCACGGGCAGCACTTCTGGCGGATGATGCCGCGAGGGCCGAACTTGCCAGGGAAGCCCTCGATGGACCTGCAAGCGCGGTCCAGGGACATGCCGCAAAGGGGGCGGCACGAGGTGCCCCAGAACTGGGCGGATTTGCTCGCGGAGTTGGAGCAGACGAGATCAGCGCGATCAACAGTTCCTTCGGCGGCTCGGTGCTGATGACGGGGCACCCGAGTTCGGCACTTGCGGCTGCGACACAATATGACGGCTTCTACGAGAAGTCCGCGGCCGTCATCAGAGAAGTCGCTGGCCGGCACATGTTCGACAACGGGAACAAGCGGACTGCGAACGCCGTCTACGATCTGCTGCGGAGCCGCAACGAGATCACGACGGGCGTTTCCCAGAGTGAGGTTCGGCGAATCATCAACAGTGTGGCCACTGGCGAGATGTCGGAGGTCTCCGACATCGCCAGGGCGCTCCGGGGGTTCTGATGTCGACTCAGTCGTATCGGCGTTTGGTCACCAAGGTTTTCGAGAGACTTGGCATGCAGCCCCCTGCGGATGACTGGCACGGTGTCGATCCAGTATTTCCTCTCCTTGAGCGCATGCGCGAGGAAGGGGCCGTTGTAGTCATGAAGCTGGATGGGGAAAGGCGTGGGCCGGATGACAATGGCCCCTACACCGTAGTCGTCTCAGGTTCCCCCTTGGCCGGTAGCTACCTGAAGGCCGAGATGCATTCCCTCGAGGAGGCGCTGAGCAAGGTGATCCTCGAGTACGCCGTGAGGTGCTGGGGGGCGTAGTTCCTCGGTACAACTTCGGGTGACCGAGCAGGGCCCCCGGGATGGCACAACCTTCTCCTTGTGCCCCACCCTCCTGCTCCCAGGGGCTCAGGCGGCCTCTCCGGGCCCAGGGGTGTGCTCCAGCGCCCAGGTCCTGGTGAGCGTCCGCCGGGGCACGTGCAGGGTCTGGGCAATCTGCCTCCAGCTCCGGCCGGCGGCGCGGAGCGCGGCCACGGCCTGGAGAGCCACATCCCGGCGCGGACGGCCCACGGCCTTGCCGCTGCGGTGGCGGCCGGTGGCCTTCACCCGGGCCAGGCCGGCGCGTAGGCCTGCCTCCGGTTCGGTGGACAGGTTGACTGGAGCCGATCTCAGGATGCGCGCATGAGGATGAGAGCGCAGGCGAGGTGGAGAAACCCATGGCGACGAGCTTTGTGGAAATTGGGGGACGTGGCTTCTGGGTTCCCGACCACGTGCTGGAAGTGTGGCTTTATGCGCTCGGCGAGGCGCTTTCCGCGTCAGATGAGTCTTGGGCGCGGGAGTATGCAGAGTATCTATCGAGGCAGGCGACCGCGAGGATGCATGGGTGTATCGACTGTCGCCTGGACGCTGTTCCTGTTGCACGTCGAGAGGAACTGGTGGCGGTGGCATGCCGAGCAGTTGAGGGGTTGCGCAATAACCCGTATCTGCTGTCGGCGGAGCGGCTGAATGGTCTGGGATTGGGAGGCGGTGATGGGACTTATGCCGACCTACCGCAGGCAATTGTGGATGCGTGCTACGAGATGTTTGTCGGCCTGCTCAAGGGAAGGGTTGGGTGGGATGCGGGGGATAAGCGCGCATTGCCCGCGACCTGGATTGCCGCTGCGTGCCCAGGAACGTGAGTGAGAGTCGCCCGTCGAAGCGGGTGACGCTCAGATTGAAAGCCTACATCGCTCAAGGCAGCGAGCGGTGGGACGTCCACGCCAATGTCACCCGCAACCATCGGTGCAAGAAGATGGAAGACCCTATCGAGTTTGGTGTCTGGGGGCGAGCAGCGCCTTCAGCTCTTGAAGAGGCGAAGCGCGTCTTGGCAAGGGAGCGGCCGGGACTGTCGCGCATGGAGGTGCTGAAGTCGGTTGCCAAATCGACAACCGCTGCTACGCCCATCCTCATCGCGGAAGGGGTTGGCTGGGGGAAAGCCCAAGACCTTCGCATGAGACTTGATACAGTCTTTGACGGCTTGCAGATCCTGCAAGATGGCTATGAGCCCGAAGATGAAGGTCGCATGCGGTTCTGCAACGTGCATCGCCTGTTTTTTGGGGGAGTCTTGGGCTGCCCGGTGTGTGATGGCAGGGCTGCTAGCTAGCATCGATGACTGATGCCGGGGTGCTCATGGGGGACCGAGGTGTCGGTTGTCGTCGTGTGATGGTCCTTGTCGGGAGGCCTGCTGCCTCTCACGGGAGCCCCTCAGACTGCACACGCCGCATGAGCCAGTGAGCAGTGACCCAGGTTGTTGTGGAGTTTACGCGATGAATGATGATGAGGTTCTGGCTGCACTTCGCGCAGAAGAGAAGCGACTTACGCCCGTGGAGCTTGCTGAGCTCTTGGGTTCGATGATTAAGGGAGGCGTCTCTTACAGTGCGATTGTCTCGTATTTCAAACGAGCATTTCCTTCGACCCCACTCAGGGTCTTGCTGGACTCAGGCCTCTGGTGGAGAGTCAGCAATGGTGGACTTGGTGACGAGTGGTTCAACGACCACCTGGGTCCTTGGTTGGGACGATGCTCAGGTACTCACGAGCGCTGACGCAGGGTGGGCCGTGACGCGCTAACCCGCGCGCGCGTAGCGACCCGGCGGCTGGCCCACGTGGCGGCTGAACGCGGTGCTGAAGGTGCTCGCCGAGCCGTAGCCGACGCGCTCGGCGACCTCCGCGACCCCGAGCTCTTGGCGGCGCAGCAGGTCCCTCGCGACGGCCATCCGCCAGGCCAGCAGGTACTCCATGGGGGGCAGGCCCACGGTGCGGGAGAAGCGCTCGAAGAACGCCGAGCGTGAGAGCGCCGCGGTCTTCGCGAGCTGGGCCACCGTCCATGCGCGCGTGAGCCGGGCGTGCATCTGGCGTATCGCAGGCGCGAGCCGCGCATCGGCCAGACCGCGCAGGAGCCCCGGAGGCGCATCGTCGCCCGAGGTCGAGCGCAGCGCCTCGATGAGCAGGACCTCCACCAGCCGCGTGAGCACGAGCTCGCGGCCGGAGCGCTGCTCCTTCGCCTCCTCCCCGACGAGTCGCACCAGCACCGAGAGCCGCTCCACACCGCGCACGTGCACCAGCGCCGGCAGCAGCGACACCAGGAGCGCCGCGTCAGGCGAGTCGAAGACGAAGTAGCCACCGAGCAGCCGCACGTCGGGACGCCCACCGCGCGTGCCGTGGCGGGCTTCTTCCCTCGGCGCGGTGCTGACCTCGGGAACGATGTGCTCCGGCTTCACCGGCTCGAAGCTTGACATCGTGAAGCCCGGCGTGGCCGGCAGCAGGACAAAGTCGCCCGTGTCGAGCGTGATGACACGCTGGCCGTCGACGGCGAGACGGCAGTGGCCCTCGAGCACGGCGCAGAAGCTCGGCTGGCCGAAGTCCGAGTAGCGGACACCCCAGCGGCCGGCGCCGCTGATGCGCTTCGAGAACACGGTTCGCGGCTGGAGCAGCGCGATGACTTCCGAGAGCGGGTCGGTCATGTCTGGACTCTCGCAAATGAAACGTGGACTTCACATGATAGCGGGTCCGGTACAGCGCCGCTACGTTGCTCCCATCAACGCCGCGCTTCGCGGCAGGGGAGCTGACATGAAGACTGTGCTCATCACGGGTTGCTCATCTGGCTATGGCCTCGAGACCGCGCGCCACTTCCATGCGCAGGGCTGGAACGTGGTCGCCACCATGCGAACGCCACGCGCCGACGTGCTGCCCCCATCAGACCGGCTGCGCGTGGTCGCGCTCGATGTGACGAAGCCGGAGAGCATCGCGGCCGCGCTCGAGGAGAGCGGGCCCATCGACGTGCTCGTCAACAACGCAGGCATCGGGCTGATGGGGGCCTTCGAGGCCACGCCGATGACCACGGTGCGCGACGTCTTCGAAACCAACACCTTCGGGGTGATGGCGATGACGCAGGCCGTGCTGCCCCGGTTCCGCGCGCGCAAGTCGGGGGTGATCGTGAACGTGACCTCGAGCGCGACGCTGGCGCCCGTGCCGCTGCTGGCGGTCTACACGGCGAGCAAGACCGCCATCGAAGGGTTCACCGCGTCGCTCGCGTTCGAGCTGGAGGCCTTCAACGTGCGGGTGAAGCTGGTGGAGCCGGGCTATGGCCCAGGCACGAGCTTCACGCGCAACGGGGCCGCCCGGATGGAGGGGCTGTTCCCTCAGGCGTACGCCCCTTTCGCGGAGCGCATCTTCGCTTCGCTCGGACAGCCGGCTGCGGTGACGAGCGCAGCCGACGTGGCCGAGGGGGTGTGGCGCGCCGCGAACGACTCGACGGGGACGCTCCACTTCCCAGCCGGTCCCGACGCGGTGGCGCTCGCCCGGTCGGCATGAAGACGCAAGGCTTTGGGGGACGCCGGCTGCCGCGGACACTTTGGGCTGGAGACAAATGCTCCGTGCCTGCTATCACGCGCGGGTATGAGCAATGCATCGCAGCTGTTGGACTTCTTGATTGCGCTTGGCACCGATGCGGAGGCGCTCCGTCGCTTCCAGCAGGACCCGCGAAAGGCGATGAGCGGGGCGGGCCTGTCCCCCAAGGACCGGAAGGTCCTCACCCAGGGTGATCAGCAACTGCTCAAGGCGGTGATCACCGCCGCGAATCCCCACGAGGAGCAGTTCCGCGTCAACTGCCCGATCCCCGGCCACGGGGCGCACCACGGGGCCCCGCCCGTCCATGCCCCCCTGCCTCGTCCGAAGCAGGGCAAGCCAGCCACGCCCCCGGCGATCATGGCCCCCCTTCCGAAGCCGAAGCCGAAGTCGACGGCCAAGCCGAAGACGACGGCCAAGCCGAAGACGAAGCCCAAGTCGAAGAAGCCCTGACGTCCTTCCAGGAGCGAACGCGTGGCCACCGGCTCGTTGACGGTCGTAGGCACCGGCATCCGGTGCGTCAGCCAGATCACCTTCGAGGCACGCACCGCCATCGAGCAGGCCGACAAGGTGCTGACCATCGCGCTGGATCCGCTGATGGCGCGCTGGTTGACCCAGCTCAACCCGACCACGGAGTCGCTGCACGCGCTCTACCGTCTGGGCATGGACCGGCAGCTCATCTATGACGCCATCACCGAGCGCGTGCTCGAGGCCGTGCGACAGGGGGGCCGGGTGTGCTTCGCGTTGTACGGCCACCCCGGCGTGCTCGTGTACTCGTCACACGAGGCCCTCCGGCGTGCCCGGCTGGAGGGCTTCGAGGCGCGCATGCTGCCGGGGATCTCCGCGGAGGACTGCCTCTTCGCCGACATCGGCTTCGACCTGGCGGGTGGGGGCTGCCAGAGCTTCGAGGCGAATGACTTCCTCATCTACCGCCGCGTCTTCGACCCGCGCTCGGCGCTGATCCTCTGGCAGTTCACCCTGGTGGGCGAGGCCTTGTACACGCGGGAGATGCACAGCGCGCGGGGCCTGCGCGTGCTCGTGGACTACCTGCGGCGCTACTACCCGGCGGACCACTCCGTCTGCGTCTACGAGGCGGCCCAGTACCCCCTGGCCGAGCCCACCCTCGAGTACGTTCCGCTCTCCCAACTGCCCAAGGCCCGACTGTCGGCCGTGTCCACGCTCTTCGTGCCTCCCCACGGCGTCGCCGAGGCGGATCCGGAGATGCTCCGCGTGCTGGGCCTGTCCTGAGCGGGCTTCAGGTGGAGAAGTACGCGAGCGCGGCCTGGACGGCCTCCTCGGGCCGCAGCGCCCGCCCCTCGGCCCACGCGGGCGCCCCCGCCTCGCCCAGCTCGGCGCGCACCTGCGCGAGGGTCTCGTCGTAGCTGCGCCGCCAGTCGGGGTGCAGCGAGATTCCGAGGGACTCCTCCAGCGTCTGCTCCGCCGCGAAGAAGCGCAGGGCCTGCTGGGGGGCGCCTTCCTTCCGGGCGAAGAGGGCCATGATGAGCAACCCCCAGGCGAGCAGCTCCTTGCGCATGAGCCCGGGAGCCCGCTCCAGGAACTCCTTCATCAGCGGCCGTGCCTGAGCCATCCTGCCGCGCAAGAGCGTGTTCTCCGCCAGGTTGAGGTACGCCTTCGCGGCGAGCTCCTCGTTGCCGATGGCGAGCGAGATCGCCAGCGACTCCTCGAAGCACGGATCCGCCGCCGTGAAATCGCCGAGCAGTTGCAGGATGCCGCCCAGGTTGGCGAGCGTCTCCGACCTGCCCCGCTTGAAGCCAATCGCCTCCTGGAGCTTGAGGCACTCCAGGAGGAGGGTCTTCGTGCGGACGTAGTCCCCCTGGAAGCTCATCACCAGGGACAGGGAGTTCAGCAGCAGGCCCATCAGCCAGCGGTCGCCCAGCGCGCGCGCCAGCGCCAGCCCCTCCTCGATGACCCGGCCCGCTTCGGTCAGCTCCTTGCGTTGGATGTAGTAGCGGCCCAGCTCGTCGTGGTGCCGGGCCACGAGCCAGGTGTCTCCCGCCGCGCGCGCCAGCGTGATGGCCTCCTGCATGCGGGGCAGCGTTCCCTCGCGGTTGCCGCGCTGGACCTCCCACCCGATGACGCCGATGAGCGCGAAGGCCACGCCCCGCTTGTCGCCCGCCTCCTGGTAGAGGGCCAGGGCCTCTTCCCACACCGGGTGGGAGCGCTGGAGTCCGGGCAGCAGCAGCGCGAGCTGGCCGAGCGCCCGGGCCAGCGAGAGGGGAGGACTGCCCGCGCTCCTCGCAAGCGCCTGCTCCAGCCGCGCGCAGCCCTCGCTGTGGCGGCCGCGCAGCCACCAGAAGGGGCCCAGCAGGGCGGCCAGCTGGAGCCCCTGTTCCGCGTGCGCGGGGGAGGCCTCGCAGGTGTCCAGGGCCGCGCTCAGGTTGCCGTGCTCGGAGTCCAGCCGCTCGAGCCAGGTCAGCTGCGCGTCGCGCTGCAGCGCGGGCTCCGCCTCCTCGGCCAGTCGCAGGAAGAAGCCCAGGTGACGGGCCCTGGCGCGGGCCGCTTCGCCGGACTCCTGGAGCTGGTCGTGCGCGTAGTGGCGGATCGTCTCCAGCATCCGATAGCGGCCTCCGCCGCCGTACTCCCCGGCGATGACGAGCGACTTGCTCACGAGCGCGTGGAGCAGGTCCATCACCTGCGCGGGGGCCACTCCGGAGGGGCCGCCTTCGTCCGCGCACACGGCCTCCGCCGCCTGGAGCGAGAAGCCGCCCTGGAACACCGACAGCCGGCGCAGCACCGCGCGTTCGGGCCCGGTGAGCAGGTCATGGCTCCAGTCGATCAACGCCCGGAGCGTCTGCTGCCGCCGCGAGGCGCCGCGGCGCACGCCGGTGAGCAGCCGGAACCGGTCGCCAATCTGCGCCGAGAGCTGCTCGGCCGGCATCGCGCGCATCCTCGCCGCCGCCAGCTCGATGGCCAGCGGGATGCCATCCAACTGCCGGCAGACATGGGCCACGGGGCCCGCGTTGGCGGGGGACAGGACGAAGCCCGGGTTCACCGCCTGCGCGCGCTCCGTGAAGAGGCGCATGGCGGGCGAGCGGGAGACCTGCTCGAAGTCTCCCTCCGCCGCGTGCTCGGGCACGGACAGCGGCGCGAGCAGGAAGGTCGTCTCGTCCGCGATGGCGAGCGCCTCGCGGCTCGTCGCGATGAGCCACAGGCGGGGACACGCGGCCAACAGCTGCTCGGCGTACTCGGCGCAGGCCGCGACCAGGTGCTCGCAGTTGTCCAGCACCAGGAGCAGGTGCCGGGCGCGGAGCTGGAGCGCGAGCGTGTCCTGGAGGGGCTGGCCCGGCTCCTCGCGGATCCCCAGCGCCAGGGCGATGGCCTGGGGAAGGGCCTTCGGGTCGGTGAGCGCCGCCAGGTCCACGAAGCCCGCGCCATGCTCGAAGCCGCCGCCGACCTCCGTGGCCACGTGGATGGCGAGCCGCGTCTTTCCCGTTCCTCCCGGGCCCAGCAGGGTGACGAGGCGGGAGCTGGCCACGCACTGCTTCAGCTCCTGGGTCTCCCGCTCACGGCCGATGAGGCGGTGGACGGGCGCGGGAAGCTGCCCCAGCCGGACCGGCCCCGCATCCAGCCGCCACGCGGGGAGCCGGGTGGCGGTGGGCTCCCCCGCGAACCCGCGCCCCACCGTGGCCGTCTGTTCCTGGGGCCCGGCATGGCTCGCCCCGCGCGGCACGGGCCCGCGCGCGGCGAGCCTCAGCTCCGGGGCGAGGGGCACGAACAGCGACGCGTCGAGGGAGGCGCCTCGTGGGAGCAGCGCGTCCAGGGCGGCGCGCAGCTCCACGGCGCTCTGGAAGCGCTCGTCCGGGTCCAGCGCCAGCGCCCGCGCCACCACCGCCGAGACCTCGGGCGACACCCAGGGGGCAGGGTGCTCCACCGGTGCGGCGCGCTCCTGGCAGAGGGCGATGATGAGCTTGCCCAGGCCCTGGATGCCCTCGTGGGGGGTGACGCCGGTGAGCGCCTTGTACAGCACCACTCCGAGCGACCACAGGTCGCTGCGGTGGTCCACGTCCTGCCCGCCGCGCACCTGTTCCGGGGACATATAGAAGGGCGTGCCGAGCAGCTCCCCGGTGTTCGTCAGGTGGCCCCAGTCCTCCAGCGCCGCCAGGCCGGGCTGGAGCTTGGCGAGGCCGAAGTCGAGCAGCTTGATCACCCGCTCCCCGCCCTCCACCTCCTCCACGAAGAGGTTGGAGGGCTTGATGTCGCGGTGCACGAGGCCCGCGGCGTGGACGCTCTCCAGGGCGGTGCAGGCCTGCGCCGCGATGCGCAGCGCGAGCTCCGGGGGCAACGGGCCCAGCCGCGCCAACCACTGTTGCAGGCTCGCGCCGGGCAGGTACTCCGTGACGATGTACACCGTGCCGGTCGCGGGGTCGGTCCCCGTGCGCAAGAGCTGGATGATGTGCCGTGAGGTGGCCCGGCCGGTGGCTTCAGCCTCCCGTCCCAGCCGTGCGGCGAACCCGGCCGCGTCCGCCGGCTGCGCGGCGATCACCTTGACCGCGACACGACTCCCGGTCGCCGTGTCACGGGCTTCGTACACCCGGCCCATCCCACCTTGCCCGAGCAGGCCGACGAGCTGGTAGCGACCATCAAGGGTGCTTCCAATCACAGGTCCGCGACCCTAGGACGGATCGTGGCCCCTCACAATCACGGGGAGAGGCGCGGCTGCTGGACGGCGGCGTGGCTCCGGAGGGTATTCCCTGCTCGAAACACAACGGATGCCCGGCAGGTCCGCGAGGGAAGAGCAGGCCGACCGTTGCGCGCGTCCACGGCCATCACGATGACGGTGGGGGCGTCCTGTTCCATCCCAGCGCGCATGCCGCCGCAGGGGAGCGAGGGGTCGATGAGGCAGCACCACGTCTGGCCACTGCTGAAGCAGACCCTCTCCGAGTGGATGGACGACAACGTGCCCGCGCAGGCGGCGGCGCTCGCCTACTACACGCTGTTCTCCGTGGCGCCGATGATCATCATCGCCATCGCCGTGGCGGGCCTCGTGTTCGGGCAGGAGGCGGCGCAGGGGGAGATCCAGAAGCAGCTGCAGAGCCTCATTGGCGACGCGGGCGCGAAGGTCGTCCAGGACCTGGTGGCCAGCGCGAGCAAGCCCAGCTCGGGCATCCTCGCCACCGTCGTCGGCATCCTCGTGCTCGGCTTCGCCGCCACCGGCGTCTTCGCCCAGCTCCAGGACTCGCTCAACACCATCTGGAAGGTGAAGAAGAAGCCGATGAACGGGGTGCTCGCGTTCGTGCGTCAGCGCCTGCTCTCCTTCGCGATGGTGCTGGGCATCGGCTTCCTGCTGCTCGTCTCGCTCGTGTTGAGCGCGGCGCTGTCCGCCGCCGGCACCTTCCTCATGGGCCTGATGCCCGGCTGGGAGACGGTGCTCCAGCTCGTGAACCTGGCCATCGCCTTCGCCGTGACCACGGTGCTCTTCGCGATGATCTACAAGGTCCTGCCCGACACGCGCGTCGCCTGGAAGGACGTGTGGCTGGGCGCGGCGGTGACGAGCTTCCTCTTCAGCCTGGGCAAGCTCGGCATTGGCCTGTACCTGGGCAAGAGCAGTGTGTCCTCCTCGTACGGGGCGGCCGGCTCCTTCGCGGTACTGCTGCTGTGGGTCTACTACTCCTCGCAGCTGCTCTTCCTCGGAGCGGAGTTCACGCAGGTGTACTCGCGCTGGCACGGCAGCCGACACGCGGAGCGCCAGGCCGCACAGACGCCCCAGGCCGCGAGCAAGGGGCCTCCTCCCGCCGGACTTTCCAGGTAAACCCTGAAGGTCCTGCGGGGCTGATTCGACCCAATACGTTCAGTGACGCGGATCCGTCATGATCGACGGAGCAGGCGCATCACGCGCACCGCGCGTAGGGGGAGGCTTCACATGGCAGGACAGTTGTTGGGGGCGTACTTCAAGGCCGTCATTGGCTCCATGTTGGGTGCGAGCACCACGCTGCTCTTCCCGCAGCAGAGCAAGCGCATCAACGCGATGCGGGACGACGCCTGGTACGAGTGGGACGAGTACGTGACGATGGCGGGGGAGCTCCACGCGAAGCTGGGGGACCTGACCCTCTCCGCCATCGGTCAGACGTCGGTGCTGCAGACGCTGCCGCTCAACAAGGCGGCCGGCTTCGACACCCTGGAGAAGATCTTCGGCAACTTCGACGCGCTGACGCGCAACGTGGTGCGCGACGTGCCGGCCGCCGAGTCCATCCGCACCATCCGCTTCACCCGCGACCAGGTGGTGCTGGAGAGCGACACGCGCCTGCCGCCCTCGCTGCTCACCGGCATGTTCCGCGGCTTCCTGCTCGGCTTCGGCAAGGTCGTCACGACCGAGCAGGTGGAGCGCCGGGGCGCCACCGTGCGCTTCACCCTGGGCTTCGTGTGAAAGCGCGTCGCCTGGGGCCGCGGCTTCGCGCAAGCTTGTCGCCATGATTCCCGACTTCGAACGCACGACCACCGCGCGGCTGCTGCTCCGCGCCGTCCGCGACAGCGACCTGGAGGCGGTCTTCGCCCTCCATGCGGATCCGGCGACGAACCGGTTCACCCGCGCCGGCCACATGCGCACGCGGGAGGCCGCGCGCAAGACGCTGTGCCTCTGGCTGGAGGACTGGGCGCGCGACGGCGTGGGCTACTGGTTGGTGGAGCGGCTGGAGGCCCCCGGCGTCGTCGTGGGCCTGGGCGGCGTGCGCCACAAGGAGCTGGAGGGCCGGCGCGTGCTCAACCTCGCCTACCGCTTCACGCCCGAGACGTGGGGCTCCGGGTACGCGACGGAGGTGTCCCGTGTCGCCCTGGCGCTGGCGGCCCGACACCTTCCGCACGTGCCCCTGGTGGCCATCATCCACCCGGAGAACTCCGCGTCCGTTCGCGTGGCGGAGCGGCTGGGCATGCGCCTGGAGCGCCTCATCGACTACGACGGCGTCCCGAACCGCTTGTACGTGACGGGCTGAGTCAGACCCGCCGTTCAGCGCGGGGTGAGGGTGCCTCGGAAGTCCAGCGGCATGGGCATGGCGGCCAGCCGCATCCGCACGGCCCCCGGCTCCGACAACTGGATGCGATACCGGGTGACCAGCAGGTGGCAGAACAGCATCAACTGCGCCGTGCCCAGCCCGGCGCCGATGCATGCCGTGGGCGCCCAGCCGAAGGGGACGTAGCTGGCCCGGGGACAGGCCCCTCGGGGCGCCTCGGGCAGCCAGCGCTCCGGGTCGAAGGTGTCCGGGTCCTTCCAGTGCTTCGGGTCGTGATGGAGCAGGTACGGGCTGACGAAGTAGCGCTGGTCCTTCTTGAGGCTCACCGCGTCGACCTGGAGGTCTGTCTTCACGTTCCGGGTCAGGAACATCGGCGGGCCCCACATCCGCAGCACTTCCTTGACGAAGCGGTGGGTCACCGGAGCGGCCCGGGTGGGTTCGGCGTGGAAGTCCGGAAGCGGCACCGCTCCCAGCTCGTCCGTCAGCCGCGCCAGCCAGTCCGGCCGTCGCGCCAGCTCATACAGCAGGCTCGCCGCCGCGGCGCCGGGGGGCCCGGCGGTGGCGGTGATGACGGCGGTGACCGAGTCGACCGCCCGGTCCATGCCCAGCATCGGCAGCAGGTCCACGATGGGGTCCGTCAAGTCCAGCTGGCGGGGCCTGCGGCCCGAGGCACGCCCTCCCAGCTCACGGCGGATCGCGGCCCCGCTGCGCATCTGGGCGAGGATGGAGCGCACCTCGCTCCAGAACGTCGTGCGCGAGGGCCCGGTCCTCAACAGCCGCGTGAGCTTGAACTCCTGGTCGCGCAGGACACGGGCCAGGTCCGCGGCGGGAAGGGACTTCACGATGAGGGGCAGGAGCGATTGGGTGATCACCTCCTGCGCCACCCACATCAGGTCGAGCGGACGCCCCGCCCGGGCCTCCAGCAGGACCTCCATGCGGGCGCCCAGCTGCCGGATGCCCTCGGCGTCCGAGAGGCGGCGGAGCTGCGGAAGCCACGCGGCGCGCACGTCCTTCCAGGTGAAGGGCTCGCTGGTGCGACCGCGCACCACGTCGGTGAGCTTGTCCGCCAGGGTGAGGTCCGCGAAGTTCCGCGCGTGGACCTTCCGCGCCACCTCCGGATCGAACACGCCCAGCTCACCGTCCCGGACCCAGAAGACGCCGGATTCTTCCGCACGGCACCGGGCGCGCACCTCGCGAACGAACTCCGACTCCTCGGGTGCCGCGTCCATGTGCCTGCCCTCCAAGGGGTGGGAGGAAGCGGCGAAGCGCCGCTTCCTCCCGGGGATGCTTAGATGCTGCGGTAGTCCAACCACTCGTACGTCTTGTCCTTGCTGCGGATGGACAGGGCGGTCAGCAGGGCGCGGGCGAGCTTCTTCATGGTGTTGCCTCCGGGTTGTGGGTGGGTGCTACAGCGTGCGCGGCCGGGCGCTCAGCGTGAAGCGGGGCGGAGCGAGCGCGGAGCCGACAAAGGGGCGCGTGCCGTGGGCGGTGACCGTCCACTGGTAGCCTTCGGAGAGGATGCGGAGGACGTCCTCGACCAGCCCCATGGAGAGCAGGGCGGCGGGGCACGTATGCGGCCCCCAGCCGAACGGGATGAACGCCGGGGGGGACTTGAGGTCGGCCCACCGCTCGGGACGGAAGGACTCCGGATCCGGCCAGTGCCCCGGGTGGCGGTGGACCAGGTAGGGACAGGCGAGCACCTTGTCTTCCGGCGTCACCGCCACGCCCGCCACCTCGTGCGCCTTCCTGGGGCGGACGGACAGCAGCCACGCCACCGGCCACAGCCGCAGCGACTCGCGGACCACCCAGGAGGGCAGGGCGTCCGGGCTCGGGTGCGTGCCCCACAGGTAGAGCGACCAGCCGAGGACGAACCCGACCGAGCCCGCCACCGCGAACACACACGACAGGAACACCTCCGCCACGAGCGCCGCCGGCACGTCGGCGCCTGATGCGCGGACGACGACGTCGAGCAGGTCGGCGGATGTATCGCGGCGCTGCGCCCGGCGGGCCGCGATGGCGCGCGTCAGCTCCCGGCGGACGCGGAAGCGCAGGAGCGCACGGGACAGCCGGAAGGCCCGCTCCCGCGCCCCGGCGAGGACCGCGCGCTCCACCACCACGCCCACGATCTTCCGCAGCGAGTCGGGACTGTCGGGCGACACCAGCGCATCCGCGAGGTAGCGATGCATGAGCCGGTTGCCCGCGTCGGGCCACTCGCTGGTGGGCACCAACGTCTGACGGAGGACGTCCGGCAGCTCCCCCGCACGCGCGGCGAGGTATGTCTTCAGCAGCGTCCGGGCCTCGCGGCTGATCTCCAGCTGCGCGGAGCGCGGGCCGAACATGCCTTCCTCTGTCTGGAAGAAGTCCGCGTGCTCCTCATACAGCCCTTCGGCATTGGAGAGCGCTGCCTTGGCGGCCGCCGGCTCCGCGACACACAAGCGCCGTCCTGGCAGCCAGAGGGAGTTTCCTCCGGCGGGGAGCGACTGTTCGATGAACCGTAACGGATCCTCTTGAAACTGGACCCCAGGCTCCTGTCTCGACATCCGTCGGACCTCCGCCTCGTGTGAGTCCATGCGTTATTGAGCAACCGTTGAATGTGACGGTAGCGGGTCGCCGCTGCCCGGTCAATACATTCTGAAACATGGGAGAGATTGGAATAAATCCCAGACATCTGCTGCCGAAGTGAACAATGACCGTGTTGCCGGATATTCTCGAAGCCCGAGAAATGGCGATGGCCCGGGGCCTTGCTGGCCGGGTCCTCCAGCCGGGCCCGCGCCATGTTTGCATCGTTTTCCCCGCCGGGGACTCATCCACTTCATGACACGAAGGACCAGGCCGTCATGGGTGTGCCTCCCCGTCGTACTCCTCACGCTCGCGGCAGGGTGTGACGATGACCTCCAGGTGACCCCGGATGCCGGCACTCCGCCCGGTGAAGTCTGGGACGGCATGTCCACCCCCATCGAGGACAAGACCGACTGGATCGACCGCGGCGTCTTCGCCCCGTGCAGCTTCAACGGGACGCGCGGCGCGCAGCTCGACTGCGACACCCCGGCCCTCTTCGACCTGTCGAAGTGCGACCCGCGCGCGTTCGCCGGGGTCGACCGGCACGGTGGCTACCAGACCGAGCTGCGTTCGGACGACGTCTACCCATTCTATCTGGGCTTCATCCTCCCTCCGGACGGCGGCGTCGACCTCATGGCCGGCCAGACCGCCACGCGGAAGCAGTTCGACGACCAGGGCTTCTACCTCTCGCTCACCACCAGCGTGGCTGACGGTGGATCGCGGCAGTATTCGCTCGCGGGCTGTGGCGTGCCCGAAGCCAACCACATCACCGGCTGCTACACCCGGTGCATCAACGGCAAGCTCGTGGACAAGGGGACCTTCAACGCGGAGCGGATGAAGTGGGGCCGCGGCGAGGCCGAGTCCGGGGGGCTGGACCTCGCCTCCGAATCCTTCGTCAGCCTCGGCTTCCCGGCCGATGTCTACGTCACGAAGAACCACGCCTACGTGGTGTCGGTCCGGATCCCGAAGACCGGGCCCGCGGGCGGCCTGACGGTCTTCGACGTGAGCGACAAGCACCACCCCGTGATGAAGAAGCAAATCTCGCTGCCCGGGGATTCCTACTGGAACGCCGCCTGGGCCAAGGACGATGCCCTCTACATCGCCAGCCAGGCCTCGGGGGTCATTGTCTACGACATCTCCAACCCCGCGGATCCGGTCTTCGTGCGCAGCCTGCCCGGCGGCGCTCCCCTGGACATCCACACCTTGTTCGTGGACGGAAATCGGCTCTACGCCATGGCGCTCTGGCCCGTAAGCCAGACGCTCATCTTCGATGTCTCCACCCCGCTGGTTCCCGTGCTGCTCAACCGCATCACCATCGCGACGGGCGAGGACCTCTTCAGCTACCCGCATGACGCCTTCGCCTACGAGGGCCGCCTGTACATCAGCCACACGAACAGCGGCTACGTCGTCGCCGACGTGAGCGACCCCTACCAGGTCCGCGAGCTGGGGCGCTACGCCTACGCGCTCGCGTACAGCCACGCCAGCGCGGTGGGGACCTTCGCGGGCCGCACCATCGCGTTCGAAGGCGGGGAAGGGGAAGGCACGCACCTGCGCGTGCTGGACGTCACCGACCCGGCCCACATCCAGCTCATCGGAGAGCACCGCCTGCGCCAGTCGAGCTCCATCCACAACATGGTGCTGAAGGGCACGCGCCTCTATGTGGCCTGGTACCACGAAGGCGTGCGCGTGCTGGACGTGGCCAACCCCACGAAGCCCAAGGAGATTGCCTGGTTCAACAACTACCGCGAGTTCGACCCGGGCCGTCAGGGCCACACCTACGAAGGCGCCATCGGCATGCGCGTCCCGGGCGATGGGTTCATCTACGCGGTGGACACCGCGCGCGGGTTGCTCATCTTCAAGGAGCCCTGAGCGTGACCGAGGGGGAGGCGGGCACTCGGGCCGGGCGGCCGGTCTGCCTGCTCCGGCGCGGGTGCCCACCTTGGGGTTGACGGACGGCCTCGCGGGGCCGTCGCGCATCGCCTACCCTGGGCACTGCCCCGAGGAGGACCGGATGCTCGCCTGCGTGGATGTGGACTACCGGCCTGACGTCACCGTGGCCGGGTGCGTCCTCTTTCGTGACTGGCCCGACGCCACGGAGGCCGGGCACCTGGTGGACCGGGGCCCCATCGCGGCCCCCTACGAGCCCGGCCAGTTCTACCGCCGCGAGCTGCCACACCTGTTGCGCGTGCTCGCCGGGGTGCAGGAGCCGCTGAAGGCCATCATCGTGGACGGCTACGTGTGGCTCGGGGAGGACAAGCCGGGCCTGGGCGCCCACCTGTACGAGGCCCTCTGCCGCACGGTGCCCATCGTCGGCGTGGCCAAGACGCCCTATGTCACCACCGGGTCGGCCCAGCCCATCGTGCGCGGCCACAGCCTGAAGCCCCTGCTCATCACCGCCATCGGGATGGAGACCGCGAGCGCCGCGCAGCAGGTCCGGCGGATGCACGGTTCCTCGCGCATGCCGACCATGCTGACCCGGGTGGACCGGCTGTGCCGTGCGCCCTGATGCGGTGGACGCACTGAAACCCTTCCCATCAAAGACGTAGACGCATTCCCCGTGACAACGCCTATCGCGTCGCGGGCGCCTGCCCCGGGTTCTTGTCAGCCGTGACGGCGGGACCCTCCGTGGCTCCGAGCGCCAGGTAGATGTCGAACCACGCCCGATACGCGCGCCAGACGGGGTCGCGTTGCTCGATGAGCGTGCGCCGCGCCTGGCCCATGCGCTGGGGCACGTCGAACGGCAGCCGCGTGTTCCCCTCCGCGTGCAATTGCGCCGCGAACCAGAGGACATCCAACTGGTTGGAGTCGACCGGCGCGTGGGTGCGCTCCCTCAGCGCGTCGGCATGCTCCAGCGCCGTGCCCAGCCAGCGGGCCGCCCGCGCCGGGTCCTGACGGTCCACGGCGTTCTCGGCCAACCGCAGCTCCGCGAGCGTCACCGCGCGGACGTCCTCGTCGCGGTCCGTCTCCTCGAACTGCTCCAGGAACAGCGCGCGCCGCTGTTCGAGCGCGCGGGCCGCGGCGTCCAGGTGCACAAGCCGGGTCTCCGCGTTGGCGCGCAGGCCCGCGGCGATGATGCGGTAGGCGCGCTGCACCTGTCGGGGTGTAGCCCGCGCCTGGGTCAGCGTGGCCTGCACGGCGGGGAGCGCCAGGTCTCGCTCCACCTGAGCCAGGTCCTCCAACGTCCGCTGGGGCTGCCCCGCGCCCAACGCGGCGGCGCCGCGGGACAGGCGCACCACCAGCCGGTTGCGCAGTCCTTCCGCGTCACGGGGACCGGCCTCCACGGCAGGCAGCTCGCGGGCGTAGAGCTCCAACGCCCGTTCGAACCGGCCCGCCGCGAGGTTGTAGAGCGCCGCGCGATCCAGGGTCAGGGTGGCGAACGGGGCCAGCTTCGGCGAGGCCTCCACCAGGGCCAAGGCCTGATCCGCCGCCTTCGCGGACTCCGCCTCGCGGCCGACGTGCAGGAGCGCCCGGGCGCGGGCCAGCGCCACCGCCACCCCCGACTCGTTGTCCACGTAGGGATACGCGTCGCGCTGATCGAGGTAGCCCAGGGCGATGTGGAAGTTGCCCACCTGCGTGTGCAACAGCCCCAACGCGCCGAGGATCATCGCCTTGTAGCGAATGTTGTTGCGCACCAGGTCCAGCGCGACCAGGTAGTGCCGGTTGGCGCGCTCGGCGGCGGCGGGGTCGTGTCCGCGCAGGAAGTCCTCGTGCTGGATGGCGCCATACAGGGCCCGCGCCGCGCGCTGGTTCTTGAGCTCCGGCCAGGCCGCGCGCAGCTCCTTCACGGCCGCCGCCACCGTCTGCGCATGGGCGCTGCCCTCCAGCCCGGGCAGCTGGCGCGCCAGGAGATACGCCTTCACGAAGTGCGCGAGCGGCACGCGCAGCTTCGCGGCGGTGGTGGTGACCTCCTGCTCCACCACCTCCGGGCTGACGCCGGCCCGCAGGCGCAGGCTCATGGATTCGACGGCGCTCTCCATCGAGCCCGTCCGCCGCGTCACCAGGTCGAAGTCGGCGCGGGCCTCGTCCTCACGCTGCCGTCCCAGCCGGCGGTAGGCGCGGCCCAGCATCGCGCGGCGGAACAGCCGCTCGGCCCGGCGGCCCTCCTCGGTGCCGGCAGGGGCGTCCTCGACGTAGGCCGTCGCCAGGGCCTCCAGCACCCCGTCCGCCCCGAGGCCCACCGCGCGCTCGACGGCGTCCTGCACCAGCGCGCGCCGGCGGAGCGGGTCCTTCTGCTGATGGTAGAACGCAATCAGCGCATCCCGGACGGGGCGGGGCGGGCGCTCTTCATGCAACGCATTGACGTGCCGGCCCAGCTCCAGGGCGAACGCATAGGCGGAGCCGGCGGGCGCCGCTTCCAGCGCCCGGGCCATCGCGGCATCCGCCTCAGCGTAGGGGCGTCCCCGGTACAGCGCGCGGACGGCGGCGCGGGCAAAGTCGAGCTGATCATCGTCATGGAAGACCTTGTTCGTGGACAGCCGGTGGCCGGCCTCCAGCAGGGCCTCCCGGTCGTCGAGCGCGCGGTACAACGTGTCTGCCCGGTCGAACCACGCCTCCAGCACCGCGCGCGGCGTGGTGTCCGTCACCTGCGCCGCCTCCAATTCCTGGCGTGCCCGGGTGAAGTCGCCCGCGGCCTGCGCCAGCTCACTGCGCACCACGTGCTGGAAGACGGCGGAGGGCGGGCTGGGCGCGTGCTCGGGGTCCAACGCGGCCATGCGTTGCCGTTCGGCTTCGCTCAGCTCGTCCACCATGCGCCCGCGGTCGCGCTCCTTCATGGCCCGCCGGTGGTCGATGAGGATCCGCAGCGGCTCCGACAGGCCCCGGGTGGCGGGGTCCTCCACGGAGGTCATGTGGCGGGCGTAGAAGTCCGCCGCGTCGAAGTCCTCGAACGCCAGGTGCAGCTGGCTCAGGCGCATCATCAGCAGTCGGCGGGGCTTGGGCCGTGCTTCGCGCAGCAGGCGCTGACGGTAGAGCAGGAGCTGATCCGCGCGCTTGCCCACCATCCCCAGCTCTTCCTTGATGCGGGGCACGTCCCACTCGCTGGGGACCAGGCCGTCCAAGGGCAGTTGATACACATCCAGCGAATGGTCGCGCGAACAGGTCGCGACGAGGGCCGCGGCCGCCGGTGACGGGTACTGGCAGCTCCAGCCCTCGCCGGTGAGCTGATCCGGACTGGAGGCGGCGGCCCGTTCGGGCGCATCCTCGCGCTCGGAAGGGAAGGGCACCCGGAACAGCAACCCGCTGTCACTGGCGTCAATCACCCCGTCCGCGTTGGAGTCGGTGAAGAACTGCACCACGTACAGCGACTGTCCATCGCGTGCGAACACCGGCTGCCCGGTCTGCCCCGGGAGGTCGAGTGCCAGCGGGATGGGGGCCGCGCCGGGACGGTCCAGCCGCACGGCCTCCAGGTGGGATGCGGCGCGCGCGGCGAAGCCCGAGCCCACCTGCCGCACGGAGCGCTCGATGGGGACGTACACCAGCCAGCGCCCATCGGGAGAAATGGTGGGGCTGGTCAGGTTGCGCTCGAGCAGCGGGCTCACGGTCCACTCGCGCTCCAGGGTGACGCGCGACAGGCGCAGGTCTCCCTGGATGGTCGCGCGGCTCACCAGCGCGATGTGCGACGCGTCGATCCACTCCGCCTGCAGCGCGCTCGTCTCTTCATCCAGGCAGCGGCGCTCCTCGGCATCCGGCAGGTCCCTCACGCAGAGCTGGCCGCTGGCCTGGTCGCGGAACGAGATGTAGAGCAGGTGTCTGCCATCCGGGCTGATGCGCGGCCACGTCACGTCCGCGCCTTCGTCGAAGAGGCGGCGCTCGCGGCCCTGCTCCAGGTCCTGGACGTAGATCTCCGTCGCGATGTCGCGGTTGGACACGAAGAGCAGCGTGTTTCCATCCGGCCCCAACTGCCCCAGGAACTGGTCCCCCACGCCCACGGTGAGCCGCGAGAGCGTGCGCAGGCCCGCGCCGCTCTCGTCGTCCTGGGCCGCGGCTGCGCCCGCGATGAGCACGGCCAGGGCCACGCACCACCGGCCACCGGAGGTCAGCACTTCTTCTCTCCCCAGGTGCCGTCACCCGCTTCGACCCAGCCGCCGCAGACCACCCCTTCCGCGTGCGCCTGCTGCCAGCCCTGACGCAGCGCCGCTTCGGACACGCCCGGGCGGACCGTCCGCATCCACTGCCACAGCTGCATCCGGCTCCGGTTCACCCGCTCCACCAGCGCGACGTCGTCGGAGGACATGCGCCCGGCCTGACACTGGCGCCGGGTGACCACCAGCAGTCCGTCCTTGCCTTCGCCCACGCAGTGGCGCCGCAACAGGTCGTCGACGCGGTCCGCTGGTGTCTTGCCGATGTTCTCGACGAGCGGCGTGGGCTGGATGCCCAGCTCCTCCAGTTGGTTGGGCGTGAGCGGCACCGGCGTCGGGCTCATGCCCGCGCGGGCCAGCCGCTGCTCCACGTCCTTGAACGAACCCGACGCCTGCTCTTCGAGCGCCGTCGCCCGGTCGACCATGACGATCTCCGGGGCGCGGAGGCAGCCGGGAGCGGCGAGGGTGGCGAGGAGCAGCAACCCACGGTGTTTCATGGCAGGGCCTCGGGAGGAGACAGGGAGAGGAGCATCCGGTCGACGAGGGGGCCCAGGGGGATGCCCCGGATCTCATCGATGCTGACCAGTTGGGCCAGGCCGCCCAGGGTGATGCGCAGGCTGCCGAAGCCGTGATTGAAGCTCACCCGCACGTGCTCCGGGTAGCCCAGTCCCAACGCGTAGCGGACGCGGTTGGTGGCGGGATCCACGTGGCGTGGATCCTCCAGGTCCAGCAGGTCGAGCAGGTGGCGGTTGCCGATGCGCAAAATCTCCGCGCGGCCGTTGACGCTGCGATCCCTGGCGGAGATGACCACGGCGGCATTGCCGTCGAAGGGCTCGCCCCGGGACGACTTCACGCCCGTCGCCCGCACGTGGGCCTCCAGCGTGGAGTGCTTGCCCTTCCACTCCAGCAGGCACTGTCCGGTGATGCGCCCGCCCCGGACGCCCATCTCCAACTGGCTCATGGACACCACGTTCTGGGTGATGGACAGGTTGCCGGCGAGGGGCGCGATGGTGAAGCGCGGCGTGGTGATGCGGCCCACCGAAACGAAGCTGCTGCTCGAGTACAGGGGATGCTGGTCGGCGAAGCGAAGCATTGAGTAGGGGTTGACGTCGATGTCGCTCAGGAGCTGCATCTGGCCCTCGGAGAACTCCACGTTCTCCGCCAGCGGCACGTCGCCATCGAGCGTCTCAATCGCCACGCCGGATTCGGGCAGCCGCAGGTTCACGTCCTGGAAGACCAGGTGGGAGAGGGTCCGGAAGATCACGAGGTCGGGCGAAGCCACCTGGAAGTCCACGGAGACCTTTCCGCTGCTCTCGATGCGGCCGGGTTGCGCGAGCCGGGACAGGTCCTGCTCCAGTCCTCCGCGGAAGGCCAGCCGGCGCCGGCCGTCGCTGAGGTCGAGCCGCCCCTGCACCTTCAGCTCGGTGCCGGTCGCCGGGTTGATCAGCTTCAGGTCGGGGACGTGGACGACGCCCTGGGGTTGGTGGCGGACGGTGAAGGACGCCTCCAGGTCCTGGGCGGGGTAGGGCAGTGCCGGATTCTGTTCGAGGGTGCGGACCTTGATCTCATGTCTGCCTTCCACCTCCGCCGCTTCCAGCTTGTCGGTGAAGCGGAGGGTGGTGTCGCTCGACACGCCGGTGAAGGACAGCCGCCGGTCGGGCAGGCCGACGGAGAGCTTCTCCGCCGTCAGGTGACTGTGGACGCGGCGCCGGGGCCCGTCGACGTGGGACTCGGCCTTCCATTGCGCTTCGGGGAAGTTCATGGACCACGCATCCTGTCGCCAGCGGAGCCCGCGCGCGTTCACCACCGCGGTTCCGTCGAAGGCGGCGGTGCGCAGCGGATCCGGCGTGAGGAGCGGGGTCCCGTCCGCGGCGATGCCCGTGAGCACGCCGAACAGCGTGCCGTGGATCTCACCGTTGAGTGCCAGCTTCGAGGGCTCCAGCTCTCTGGGCACCCGGGCCCGGGTCAGGAGGGGCGCGAGGGGACCCAGGGGGGGAAGGTCGCCCTTCACATCCACGCGAAGTGCCCGGGCCTTGCGGTCGAAGGCCAGCGCGGCGTCGACGTCGAACTTCAGTCCTGCCTGGCTGGTGAGTCCCAGTCGAAGCGACGGCTTGCGGCGATCCACGTCCAGCGTGAGGCGCTGATGCTGCGGGCCCGCGTCGCTGTCGCCAATGCGCAGCCCTTCGAGCTGGAGGTCCAGCTCCCCCTGGTGCCGCCACGCATCGCCGTGGGAGCTCAGCACGAGGGTGGCGTCGCGCGCCGTCACGTCGTCCCAGCCCGGCCGCTGCAAGCGCAGCTCCGTCCGGTGCTCCAGCCGGGGTGACGCGGAGAAGAGCGCCGTCAGCCTGCCCTTGGACGCCAGGGCCACACCCAATCCCTTCCAGGGAACATGCGCGGCGACGGCGTCCGGGATGAAGGGCCGGGCGGCGACGAGGTCCGGGGTCTGCATGTCGAGCGAGTAGGCGACGTCGTCGGTCCCCTTGGTGGCATCCAGCGACGCGTGCAGCGTGCCGACGTCGAGGTCCAGCCGGGCGCGGGCGCGGCTGAGCCGGGGCTCCTCCCAGTGGGGGAACGCCTCCGACGCGTGGAGCTTCACGGTCACCGGGCCCTTGAGCAGCTCACGTCCGTCCGCGGTGACGACCTGGAGCATCCCCACGGGAATGTCTGCCTTCAGCGTGAAGGGAGGCTTGCCCGCGAGCGGAGCCTGGAGCTGCAATCCCAGACGCTCCGCCATCACCTGGAGCCCGGAGGTTCGGATGTCCAATGCCTCCATCGTTCCCGTCAGGGACACGTCGCCCGCGACCTGGAGGGGCGATGCGAGGTCGGGCCGCAACTGCTGACCCTTCAGCTCTCCGGAGGCCTTGGGGATGCGGAGCGCGGTGGGCCCCCGGACGTCGAGCCCCTGGAGCGCGAATGCAAGCTGTGCGGTGAGCCCCTGCCGCGGATCCGGTGTCGCCGTCAGGGTGATGCGTCCTCCGCCGAGTGACAGCCGGAGCGTGTCCTGGAGGCGCTGGAGCGCCGCGACCTCCACCTCCAGCCCGAGCCTGCCCTGCGCCCCCAGTTGGGGCATGGCGCTGAGCGTGACGTCGCGGGCCTCCAGGTGCGCCTTGCCGCGTTCGAGGGAGATGGGGCGCAGGTCCGCGGGAATCGCTTGCAACCCCCGGCCGAGATCCACGTCCGCCAGGGCCCGGATCAGGACGGGCGGGAGCTCCTCCGCATCCGGGAGCAGCAGCTGTACCTGCACCTCGGCGCTGTCGGTCAGTCGGGTGCGGTCCAGGTCGACGGTGATGTGCTGCTTCTCGCCGTCGAACTTCGCCGACACCGCGCCGTGCAGCAGCGTGCGGACCGTGAACCCCGGAGCGAAGGACTGCCGTGCGACGTCGAGGTCCACCTGTGCGTGTGCGGCGGAGGCACCCACCTCCGCCGAGAGGGCCAGTTCCAGCTCGGCCTGGGCCGGGGGCGTGGCGGGCCCTTCACGGTTCAGCACGAGCGGCAGGGGCCTTCCGGGCTGACCCAATTCCGCGAAGAGCTTCCAGGCACCGTCGAGCCGTTTCGCTTCCACCACGGCCGCGAGCCCGCGCAGGGACCAGCGATCGACCACGGCTCCGTTCCGGACGCGGACGTAGCCCAACGACACGCCCGACAGCTCAATCCTCCCGAACGGCGGGGCGGAGGCGAGGAAGGCTGCGGCCTGCCGGGAGGCTCCGACAGGGGCTTCGAGGGGCATCGGCTCGGGGGCTTCCGGCCCCGTCAAGGCGTCGAGGGACGTGGGGCCCGCATCGCCGGCCACCTGGGTGAACACCACATCCCGCGCCACCACCCGCTCCACGCGGGGTGTCCGGCTCAGCAGGGCACCAAGCGACCAGTGCACCTCCAGCGTCCCGACGCGCAGCAGCTCGGGCGCGGCACCCTCGAATGGCGCCGGGGTCCGCACCACCAGCGCTTCCAGGTGCAACCCGGAGAGCACCGAGACGCGGGCGGCCTGGTAGTCCAGCCGCACGCCACGCTCCGCTTCCACCCAGGAGACGATGCGCTGCTTCAGCCAGGGCTGGTCGAGGTGGTGCAGCACGGCCACCCCGGCGACCAGCAGCAGCACGACGGTCGTGACGAGCACGAGCAGCGCGCCCGCGATGATCCGCTTGATTCGCCGACGAGGCCGTCCAGCTCCGGGGGATTCCATGGTGTTCCGTCGAGGAGAGCGGCCACCTGCGTCCTACCATGTGGCGGAATCGGGCTTCAATCCAAGGCTCCCTCGGAGACGGAGGGCGAGCAGGGCGGAACCGTGCGCCCGATGAATCATTCCCGGGGAACGCGATGGTAGGTTCGTCCTTCCGTCGCGCTCGCGAAAGGATCGCCTGCCATGCTGTCCCTGGTCGCCGCCGTCCTGCTGGCCTCGCTCCCCACCTCTTCCTCCCTGTCCCTGGTGTCGCCCGCGCCGTCGTTCCAGGGGCGCACGTTGTCCGCGCGGCTGCTCGTGGCGCAGGCGCCCACGGGGTCGGAGCCGGAGCTCCTTCCCTCGGCGCCGTTTCCGGACCAGGACACGCAGCAGCCAGGCACGGACGAGGGCCTGGACGGACGCATCGCGGAGCTGTCGCAGCAGTTGAGCCTGCTCGATGGGCAGATCCGCTCCAGCCGCCTGGGCCGCCCCGGTGGCTACAAGGCCATGACCATCATCGGCTTCATCCTCGCGCCGCTGCTGCTCATCGGCATCCCCGTCTTCGCCGCGGGACTGGACACGGCGGGAAGCACCGGGGACGCGCTCATGGCCCTGGGGCTGGTCTTCGCGTTGCCCGGCGCGGCGGGCGTGGGGCTCATCATCGGCGGCTTCAGCGGGGGCTCGCGGGCGGCCCAGGCCCGGAAGGACCGGCGCGACGCGCTCATCCAGGAGCGCACCCTGGTGGAGGAGGAGCTGCGTGACCTCCAGGCCCGTCGCGACGGCCTGCGCACCCGGCGGTGGCAGCCCCGCCCCTCCATTCCCCTGCTCGCCGTGCGCTTCTGACGGCTTCGCCGCTAGGGTTTGCGTGCCTGCAACCGCTCACCCGTGGCGAAGAACACGCCGCCCGCCAGGTGGTGGATGGGGCGGGAGTCGTCTCCTGCGCTGAAGTCCCATCCACCGTCCTTCCACACCGAGTCCTCCACCCAGGCGGCGACGACCTCGGCGATGAACAGGTCGTACTTGCGCTGGACGTCCGGCTCGGGCAGCACGCGGCACTCCAGCCACCCCACGCAGCCCTCCACGAGCGGCGCCTTCACGCGGGAGGCGGGAGCCGCCTTCAGCCCCAACGCAGCCCACTTGTCCTCGTCGCGTCCGGAGTCCGTGCCCGCGGCGTACACGAGGTCCAGCTGCGCGCGCGCGGGGACGCAGAGGGTGAACTCGCCCGAGGCGTCCACCAGCTCGCGGGTGAAGGTGCCTTCGGCGATGACGACGGAGACCTTGGGCGGGTCGAAGTCGATGGGCATGGTCCAGGCCGCCGCCATGACATTGGTGCGACCCTTCGCGGCGCTCGTGACGAGCGTGGTGGGGCCATGGTTGAGCAGCTTGTAGGCGCGGCGGAGCTCGAGCGGGACTCTCATGGGCCTGACACTCTAGCGGGAGTCATTACAGTGCCAATGACAACTGCACTGTGGTGTCAAAACAGCACTGCGATGCGATCCAGGGCGGGAGCCGGGTGGTATCTTGCGCGCCCATGGACCTGCGAATCGTGCTCGGCTTCGCGCTGATGCTGGTGTCGCCCGCCTGGGGCCAGCCGGCGGCCTCCGCGGGCCCGGACTTCCAGGCCCGGATGTCCGCCGCATCCCACGCCTACGAAGAGCTCGACTACGAGCGCGCCCTCGAACAGCTCGACGCGGCCAGGGCCGTGGCGCGCGACGACAGGGAGCGGGGCCGGGTGGCCACCTACCGGGGACTCGTGCTCGCGGACCTGGGGCGCCGTCAGGAGGCCCTGGCCGCCTTCAAGGAAGGGCTGTCGTTGCTGCCCGACGCGAGCCTTCCGGTGAAGGTGTCACCCAAGGTGTCACGCGACTTCGAGGAGGTGCGCCGGTCCGTGCAGCGTGACCTGGCACGCAATCCCCGACCGCCTCCGGACGCACCGCGTGCGATGACGGACGCGCCGCCCGAACCGCCTCCGCCGCCCGCCTTCGTTCCGTCCGCGGCGCAGGCGGAGGTGCGCCCCGAGCGCTCCCTGCCCGTGCTTCCGCTGGCCTTGCTGGGAGGGGGCGTGGTGCTCGGTGGCGTTGGCGGCATCTTCGGCCTCCAGTCGCGGAGCAACGTGAACGCCGCGCGCGATGATGCCTTCTACAGCGACCGGACCGAGCACCTGGACAGCGCGCGGGGTCAGGCGCTCGCGGCCAACGTGCTGCTGGGCGCGGCCGTCACCGCCGCCGCCGGAGCCGCCGTCACCTGGTTGCTCACGGACAACCCGCCCTCGCCGCGGACGGAGGTGTCTCCATGAAGCGCGCCGTGGCCGTGGGACTCGGGCTGCTCTGCATCACCTGCACGGTGCCGGACATCGAGGAGCTGGAGGAGGAGCGCCCCAGCGGGTGCGACGCAAGCCACCCCTGCCAGGTCCAGGTGAGGCTGACCTACGACGGCTTCCGTCCGGGCTGCGTCACGCTGCGAGCGGTGGACGCGGAGGACGGCTCCAGGACCTTCGAGCTGCCGGTGGATCCGCCCGTGCCCGGAGGACCGGGGACGGCGGAGGTGGGATTCATTCGCCGGGCCGGGTGGAGTGACACCGTGAAGGTGACGGTCTCCGCACGCGAGCGCTCGTGCGCGGGCCAGGAGGTGGCCACCGCGTCGGCGCAGACGCAGGTGCCCGAGGAGGGGACCGCCACGGTCGAGCTGGCATTGCGCGCACAGGATGATGACGGTGATGGCTACGTGAGCACGGCCACCCGGGGCACGGACTGTGATGACCGCTCCGTCTCCATCTCTCCGGGCATGGAGGAGCGCTGCGACTTCCTGGACAACAACTGCGACGGCCGGGAGGACCCGGCGCCTGTCTGTGACGGCGTCATCTGGAGGACGGCCGGATCCATCCCCGGCGCGAGCTTCCGCGACGTGGCGCCCCATGCGCGGAACCAGGCCTGGCTCGTGAGCGACACCCACGACGTGCTCGCCCACGTCGTCCGGGAGACCGACGGCGGCTTCAACTTCGCGTCGTTCACCGACTGCCACGGGGCGTGGTCCACCGCGTGGGCGCGGCCGAGCGACGGGCGGGTGTTCATGGGCTCCTGGGAGGGGCAGCTCGCCACGCGGACGCTGGCCGCCGGGGAGCCCTGCGCGCAGACGTCCTTCGACGGGGGCGGGGCGGCCATCCAGGACCTGGTGGGCTTCGAGACGGACGGCGGCACGACGCTCTACGCGGTGAGCGAGGCCGGGGACATCCTCCGCTGGGACTACCCGGCGGAGCCCGTGCGGGTGGAGCACGTGGACGCGGACCTCCGCTCCGTCCACGGCCTGGATCCGCGAACGCTCATCACGGTGGGCTCCGCGGGCGGGGTGCCCGTCGCGTACCACGTCAACGCGGACGGAGGCCCGTGGCTCGGGGAGACACTGCCGCCGCCGTACCCGCGACAGGCGGCCCTGCACACCGTGCACGTCGTGGCGCCGGGTCTGGCCTATGCGGCCGGAGACGAGGGGCTGTTCCTGGAGCGCACGGCGGGCACCTGGACGAGGAAGCCGCCGTACCCCATCTTCGTGGACGGTGGCGTCTCGCCCGACATCCTCGACGTGGTGGCCTTCGGGCAGGGCGTCGTCATCGCGCGCCTGGACACGGACGATCTCGTCCGCTTCGACGGAGAGGAGTGGCGCGACTTCCTCTTCGGCACCCAGGGCTTCACGACGCTCGAAGGGCTGACGTCGGACGAGCTGTGGAGCGCCACCCAGGAGGGGACCGGGCTCTTCTGGGGCCCCCCGGCGCCATAGGTCCCACCTGGGGCGCACAGGTCCAATCACAGGCATCCTGGATTCGTGTTTAGGTATGAAAGCGTGCTATCCTAGTCTTCCCCGGTGGTTCATCCTCCAACCCAGGAGCCCTGCCATGAAGACCTCTCATTCTTTCGCCGTCGTCGCTCTCGCGTGTGCCGTGTTCGGGATTGCTGGCTGCGGCACCGGCTCCGAGCCGGAGCCCTCTCCCGACAGCGCCATCTCGCACGAGGGGGCGACGGGCCTGGTGGACCCCTCGACCGTGAACATGGATGAGCTCGTCCCGGTCGAGACCGAGCCCGGCACCGTGACCGCCTCCGCCTGTACGAACTATTCAACGCAGTACGTGCGCAACGGCTGCTGCACGCAGACGGCCACGAAGTTCCAGCAGCAGATCTGCATCTACGGGGTCTGGTATTGGCAGACCCCGTACAAGTGCGAGTACCCCACCTCGTACTGCCTGCCGTAGGCGCACGTGGGCCGACGAGGGCTCGCGCGTTCTCTAGGGGCTGACGCATGATGCGCGGTCATCCGTCCTCTTCCCGCACCCCGTCCCTCTCGCAGGAGGGAGCGGGGCCCCCAGGTGCCCATGAGCGACCTCCTCTCCCGTGACCTCTCCCGGCTCCCGGACCTGCTCGAGCAGGCCCGCGCGAGCGCCCTCGAGTTCCTCACCGCGCTGCCCGAGCGCCCCGCGGGCGTTCGCCCCGAGCCGCCCGCGCCACTCGGGCTGCCCGACGCGGGCTTGGGCGCCGAGGACGCGCTCTCGCTCTTCCGCCGCCGCTACGAGGCCGGGCTCTCCGGCTCCGCGGGGCCACGCTACCTCGGCTTCGTCACTGGCGGCACCACGCCCGCGGCGCTCGTGGGCGACTGGCTCGTCTCCGCGTACGACCAGAACCTGAGCAACAGCGGCGACTCGCTCGCCACCAGCGTGGAGCGCGAGGCGCTGGGGCTTCTGCGCTCCCTCTTCGGCCTGCCGGAGACCTTCGAGGGCGCCTTCGTGAGCGGCGCGACGGCGGCGAACCTCGTCTCGCTGGCGACCGCGCGGCAGTGGGCGCTGGAGCGGCTGGGCCATGATGTGAGCGAGGAGGGGCTGTGGGGGCTGCCGCGGGTCGCGGTGCTGGGTGGTGCCCCGCACGCGAGCGTGCTCAAGGCGCTCTCCATCCTCGGCATGGGGCGGCGCGCGGTGGAGGCCGTCCCGTGTCTCCCGGGCCGGCCCGTCATGGATCCGAAGGCGCTCGAGGCCCGGCTGGAGGCGCTCGGCGGTGCCCCGGCCATCGTGATCGCGGGCGCGGGGGAGGTGAACACCGGGGACTTCGACGACATCGAGGCGGTGGGGCAGGCGTGCCGCCGCCATGGGGCCTGGCTGCACGTGGACGGCGCCTTCGGCATCTTCGCGGCCTGCAGCCCGGCGCACGCGCACCTGCTGCGGGGGCTCGAGCACGCGGACTCGGTCGCGGCTGACGGGCACAAGTGGCTCAACGTGCCCTACGACTCCGGCCTCGTCTTCACGCGCCACCTCGCGCTGCAGGAGCGCGTCTTCCGCGCGGTGGCCGCGTACCTCGGCCAGGGGCCGGACCTGCTGCACCGCACGCCGGAGAACTCGCGCCGCTTCCGGGCGCTGCCCGCGTGGATGACGCTCATGGCCTACGGCCGTGACGGGCACCGCGCCCTCGTGGAGCGCAGCTGCGCGCTCGCCCGCGGCCTGGGGGAGGGAATAGCGGCGTCCCCGCACTACGAGCTGCTGGCCCCGGTGATGCTGAACATCGCCTGCTTCGCGCTGCGCACAGGGGACGCCGCGCGGCGCGACCGCCTCCTCGCGGCGCTGCAGGCCGACGGGCGCGCGCACTTCACCCCCACGCAGTACGCCGGCCGCCCCGGCCTGCGCGCGGCCTTCTCCAACTGGCGCACGGCGGAGGCGGACCTCCCCGTCATCCTCGCGGCGCTGGAGGCCGCGGCCTCCAGGGTCTAGTGCGGAAGAAGGCGCATGGCTTCGCCCGGGACGGTGGATGCAATCCGGTGCGGTCCAGAGAGGGGCTTCACGAAACGGCGAGGCACCTCGGGTGGAGCCACGAGGTGCCTCGGGACAGCTTCACCGGAACGACTTCAGTAAAGGCACTTCAACGTGGAGGGGTCGCACTCGAACCCGGTGTTGCAGTACTTGAGCTCGCAGCACCTCTGCTTGAAGCCGCCACAGCCCGGAAGTACCTGGGCGGAGGTGTCGCCCGACACGGCCTCCGTGGTGGGCGTCTGGGCTTCGGTCGAGACGCCTTCCGTCTGATCGACGTCCGTCGTCTCCGCTCCACCACAGGCCAGGGCCAGGGCCAGACCCATCACAGCGAAAGCACTCTTCACGACACGCGGCAGCATCGGGAGCTCCTCTCGGTGAGAACTGCGCCTGACTGAATATCGGAAGAAAGGATGCTCTTGCAATTCAATGCCGCATCCCCAGGTCTGCCCTGCAAAGCTGGCGATGGCACACTCAACCGGTGAGTGCAAAACAGTGAATTCATCCCGGTTGAGAGGCTGATGGCATGCAAGTGGTGAAGCTGCTTCTGGGTGTCGGCTTCCCCCGGGTAGGCAGGTCGGTGAGTGCCTTCGGATTGACACACCAGGACTAGAATAGCGTGAAAAGTGGCATCATAATGTAAAGCCTGCGTCGCCGGTCCCGAGGCCGGTGGCCTGTCTTTGACGCGTGAACCGCGCCCCTTCCGCCGTACCTCCCGCCATGCTCCCAGCCTCCATCCGCCTGCCCCTGGCGCTCGCCCTCGCCCTGCTCGCGAGCTGCTCCGCGCCTCCCGCCGGCACCGACGCCACCGCTGTCCCGACCTCGTCCGGGGAGACGGTGGCGCAGGCGCTCACCGCGACCCGGGTGACGCCACTCCACTCCGAGCGAAGCGGCATCGGGCTGCAGCTCCATGACTCCTCCACCAGGACGCTGGACGCGCTGGTGGCGGTGGATGCCCGTCGCTCGCTGGTGGTCACCGAACAGGCCATCGTCAGCACCTTCACCCTGAAGGCGGTGATGGATCAGCTCGTCGCGCAGAGCGGCGTGCCGGGACTCACGAGCCTGCAGCTCTTCCGCCAGCTCTGGGACACCCAGAACCCGAAGCCCGGCCTGGGGTTGGGCGCTCACTGCAACGACCAGGTGGATACCGGCGGCAACCCCGCCTTCAACGGCTATCCCTACGCGTGCCGGGCCCCCGAGGGCGCCCAGGCCCAGACGGATCCGTTCACCGACCCGAACTCGGGCAATGCCTACATGGCCGTGGGCCTCTTCAACCGCTTCGACCTGGCCCCGGTGAACGGCGCCGAGTGCGGTGAGTACCGCATCGTCTTCGCCAAACGCTCGGGCGCCACCAGCGGGACGAATCGCAACTTCCTCATCTTCGAGGCCGCGCTGCCCAACCCGAATCCGACCCTGGGGCTGGAGGGGTGTCTGCCGGTGGCGAAGTTCTGGCAGGGATTGACGAACAACAGCGACCTCGCGTCCCGCGCCGCCGCGCTCCGGACGTTCTACTTCCAGGGCCTGCCCGGCTTCCGGCCGGTGGTGCACATCGACAACTACGGCGCGGACGTCAACCGGGGCACGGGGCAGATCCGCACCAACATGTTCATGCAGCCGACCTGGTTGCTGCGGGAGTTCAAGCTGCAGAAGACCTGCGACACGTCCGGGTGCAGCGCGCTCAAGGCTGTCATCGTCACGGACAAGGTGAACCCCTTCGGGGGCCTGTTCAGCCCCACGTCCACGCACCCGCTGGCGGCGGACTTCCGGGCCTTCCTGCCGGGCCAGGTGGCGATGCTGGCCACGCCGGACATCAACCTCTTCAACTACGAGGTGCCGGAGCGCTTCAACGGCGGGCAGAGCCTGGCGCAGGGTTCGGAGAACAACTACAGCGTCCAGTTCGGAGCCGGCGGCACGCTCAGGTCCGCCCTCCAGACGGAGCTGACGCGCATCGGAAGCCCCCTGACGCCGGATCAGCTCGTCCAGCGCGCCAAGGCGCTGTCGTGCGCGGGCTGTCACGAGCTCAGCAACGGCGCCAACGTGGGCACCCCGCAGACCTGGCCCCGCTCACTGGGCTTCACCCATACCAGTGAGATCACCGAGACAGGCCCGGAGGGGGTCCGCTTCCGGCTCTCTCCGGCGGTGTTGGACGTCTTCCTGCCGCACCGCAAGGCCGTGCTCGAGGAGTTCCTCAACCGTCCGCGTCCGTGCCTCAATGGCTGTGTTGCGGCGGGCTACTCGCATTCCCTGGTGGTGCGTCCCGACGGCACGGTCTGGGCCGCGGGCAACAACTCCGGCGGCAGGCTGGGAAACGGCTCGACGGTCAACAGCACCACGCCGGTCCAGGTGTCGGGGGTGAGCGGGATCGTGGCCGTGTCCACGGCATACAGCCACTCACTCGCGCTGCGCTCCGATGGCACCGTGTGGGCCTGGGGGGACAACACCTCGGGGCAGCTCGGGGATGGCACGACGGTGCAGCGTCTCACGGCGGTGCAGGTGTCAGGGTTGAGCGGGGTCGTGGCCGTGGCCGCGGGCGGTTCCTTCTCCGTGGCCCTGCGCGACGACGGCACCCTGAGGACGTGGGGCAACAACTCCCACGGACAGCTCGGAGACGGCTCCACGACGAATCGCCTCCTGCCGGGGCCGGTGTCGAACCTGGGCGGAGTCACCTCCATCAGCGCGGGCGGCTCCCACGTCCTGGCCCTGCGTTCGGATGGGGTCCTCTGGTCCTGGGGGGGCAACGACTCCGGTCAGCAGGGAGATGGCACCTCCAGCGACCGGCTCACCCCGCTGCAGGTCTCCGGGGTGACGAACGTGAAGTCCGTGGATGCGGGCAACGAGCACTCCCTGGTGGCGCGCTCGGACGGCACCGTGTGGATCTGGGGCTACATCATCACGTCCCAGCAGAATGGCGGCTGGGGTGGATACTTCTCCAGGTCGCCCACGCAGGTCGTGGGACTGACGGGGATCGTGGCTGTGTCCGCCGGCTGGTATCACTCGCTGGCGCTGCGCTCCGACAACACCCTGTGGGCCTGGGGCAAGAACCTCGGTGGTCAGCTGGGCACCGGAAACCGGCAGGTCGCCATCACCCCCCAGCAGGTCTCAGGGCCGGGGGGAATCGTCTCCATGAGTGCGGGCGGCGAGCACTCGCTGGCGGTGCGCGCCGACGGCACGCTCTGGGCATGGGGTGACAACGAGTACGGTCAGCGGGGGGATGGGACCACGGGTGCACAGACGAGGGCGGCGCAGGTGCCTGGGTTGAGTGCCCTCGTGGCGGTGGCCGCGGGGGGCAACCACGCGCTCGCGCAACACTCCGACGGCACCGTGTGGGCCTGGGGCGACAACAGCCATGGCCAACTCGGCCTGGGCGATGTGATCACCCGCGCGTCTCCGACCCAGGTCGCAGGGCTGGGCAATGTGGGCTCGGTTTCGGCGGGGGGAGGTCACTCCCTGGCGCTGCTCTACGACGGGACCGTGTGGGCCTGGGGAGACAACGCCTCGGGGCAGCTGGGTTTGGGGTCCACGAGCCCGCGCACGACGCCGACGCAGGTCCCGGGGCTCGATGGGATCGTGGCCGTGGCCGCGGCAGGCAGCCACACGGTGGCGGTGCGCTACGACGGCACCGTCTGGTCCTGGGGCGACAACTGGTACGGTCAGTTGGGAATCGGCTCCACGACTGGACGGACCGTGCCCACGCAGGTGCTGGGCTTGAGCGGCATCGTGGCGGTCGCCGCCGGGCTGCGCTACTCGCTGGCGTTGCACTACGACGGCACCGTGTGGGCCTGGGGCGACAACGCCTCGGGGCAGCTGGGCGATGGCACCACCCTCCAACGGACCACACCCGTACGGCTGTTGGGGCTGAGCAACGTTGTCGCCCTGGACGCGGGAAATACCCACACCCTGGCGGTGCGCTCCGACGGGACCTTGTGGGCCTGGGGCAGCAACTCCAATGGGGAGCTGGGGAGCGCCGCCTCGGCCAACCGGACGACTCCGGCGCAGCTGCCGGGCTTGAGCGGGGTGGTCACCGTGGCCGCGGGCAATACCCATTCCATGGTGGTGAACTCCAGCGGCTGGCTCTTCAACTGGGGCCGGAACACCTCTGGCGAGCTGGGAAACGGCACCACCAGCTTCAGCTCCAACGCGACCCCCGCGCCGGCCATGATGAGCGTCCAGGCCGTGGCTTCAAGCTCACCCGACCGCTGGGGCGAGACCTTCGCGCTGGCGCTGCGCACCGACGGGACCCTCTGGGCCTGGGGCTCCAACACCGACGGCCAGCTCGGCCCCGGGAAGCCGACGCGGTACGCGAGCGTCCCCGTGCGCTCCCTGCTGTTCTGATAAAATCGGAACACTCTTATAGGTGGGTCTTCCAGGACCAAACCCTCAATGGTATCCGCGCCCAAGAAACGCCGAATCAACCGGCGAAATCGGTAAAACCCGCCAAATTCCTGGTGGGCTCCAACCCGAGACATCTTGCGAGGACACACCTTGAGGCACCTGAGAATCATTGCATCCGTGGCACTGGCCGCCGCGCTTACCGCCTGTAGCGGTGGCACTCCGGCGGAGACGCCCGAGACGCCGGAGCTGGCGTCGACCGGGTCCGCGCTGGACTGCGCCGCCCTGAGCGGCCCCATGTATCACCGCATCAAGGCGAGCACGGGCGACAGCCTCTACACGCTCAACGCCAACGAGGCGGCCAACGCCGCCACGACGTACGGCTACACCGAGGACCGGGGCGTGGCCTTCAAGGCCGCGGCCGCCACGGGGACGGGCCTGTCCCCCGTCTACCGCATCTACAGCCCGAGCCGCGCCGAGCACTTCTGGACCATCGACGCGACGGAGAAGCAGGACCTGGTCAGCACGGGCGGCTACACCACCGACGAGGGCATCGGCTTCTACGCCTCGAAGACGGCGGACCCGTGCCTCGTCCCCGTGTACCGCTACTCCCATGAGACGCTGCGCAAGCACCGCTTCGCCATCACCGACGCCGAGCGCAGCAGCCTCAGCGCCGCCGGCTGGGTGGACGAGGGCATCAAGCTCTACGCCGCGCCCACCACCCCGGCTCCCGTGGACACGAAGTTCTCCTTCGTCGTCATCCCGGACGTTCAGAACGAGGTGGTCAGCAACTCGACCCTCATCGACCACCGCATGCAGTGGCTCGTGGACAACCGGTCCGCGCTCGACCTGCGCTTCGTGACGCAGACGGGCGACATGATGAACTGGGACACGCCGGACCACATCCAGTACGTGCGCGCCAGCAACGCTCTCAAGAAGCTGGACGACGCCCGGATTCCCTACGCGCTGGCCATTGGCAACCATGACACGGCGGCCACCTGCCCCGGCGGCAGCGCCTGCCCCGGCAACGTGAACGCCAACCTCCGCAACACCACCACGTTCAACACCTACTTCCCGGTGTCGCGCTTCCAGGCGCTGGCGGGCGTGTACGAGACGGGCAAGTGCGACAATGCCTATCACACGTTCACCGCGGGCGGCCTGGACTGGCTCGTGCTGAACCTGGAGCTGTGGGCGCGCACGGGCGCGGTTGACTGGGCCAAGACCGTCATCGCGGCGCATCCCCGCCACAACGTCATCGTCATCACCCACTCGCATCAGACGGGCAGCGGCGGCATCGAGCAGAGCAACGGCGGCTACGGCAACAACAGCCCGCAGTACGTGTTCGACAACTCGCTCAAGCTGTACCCCAACGTGAAGTTCATCTTCTCCGGCCACGTGGGCACCTCGGCGTACAGCGAGGTCACCGGCACCCAGGGCAACAAGATCTATCAAATCCTCACCACCTACCATGACGCGTCGACGAACCCGACGCGCATCATCGAGGTGGACACCGCCGCCAACACCTTCTCCACGCGGGTGTACTCGCCGTACACGAACGCGGAGAAGACAGACGGCTCGAAGTTCACCATCAGCAACGTGTCCTGGGTCCGCTGACCCGGCCTTGGCGTCCCACCCTCCGCGCAGCCCCGGTTCGAGGGCTGCGCGGTGCTCGGGCGTGGCCCCGGAGTCGTGGGCCCGACAGGGCTACTGGTAGCGAGCGACCCAGAGGCTGTCGCCATCCGCGGCGGTCTCAATCCACACCGCCGTTGCATGCCCATTCAGGTCGATGGCCCCCGTGATGGCGCCCACGACGGCTCCCGGCGCGGACCGCAGGGGTTCCGGGGGCCGGAAGTTGCCAGGGGCGTAGAGGTAGCTCGCCCAGGCGGTGTGGTCGGACTGTGCCCAGAGGGCGACCTGGTCACCGGCCGGGTCGGAGGCGAGCACTGGAAATCCGCCCAGTACGGTGCCGCCGAGCCGCGGGTTGTTCGGGTCGACGCTGCGGTCGAAGCGCGGACGGATGTCCCAAGCCTCCTTCGCCGCGCTGTACACGCGTCCCTCGGCGGCCCCGGTGAGGGGCGGGGGGCTGGGGATGTACAGCCAGCCGGCCAGTGCATCGCCCGTGTTCGTCGCGACGACGATGGACGGGTTGAACATGCCTCCGTAGTCGGAGAGGTGCGAGTCGATGCGCTCGGCGGGCTGCCATGTGTTGCTCTCACGGTCGTAGCGGCGTGCGTCGATTCCCTGCATCGAGTCGCCGGTCAGCGTCGAGAAGCGCTGTGGCCAGACGGCGAGCGCGCTGCCCGACGCGTCCATGGCGATGGCGGGCGTCGAGGCCGCGCCGTAGTTCGTCCGGCTCAGGATCGCATCGCCACACCACTGGAGCTTGTCGGCGTTGAACGAGCTGCCATGAATGGCCTGGGTACCGCGGGCGTCCGCCTGCTGCCACTGCACGAGCGCGCTGCCGTTCGCGTCGAGGGCGGCGGCGGGCCAGAGAGACTGGGTCTCACGCGCCGAGTTGAGGGGCACCGGCGGCTGGACCCACCGGTTGCTGGCCCCCAGATAGCGCATGGCCATCACCCGGTGCTCGGCGGGCGTGCACAGCGTCTTGCAGAACGTCGTCCAGACGAAGACCGCATCGCCCGTGGGGGACATGGCCAGACGCATGGTGGGGGTGTCGTCGACGGGGAACGTGAGCTGCAGCGCGGGGCTCCATTGGCCCGTCGCCGCCGAAAAGTGGCTTGCGAAGAAGGTGTTGCCGGCCGGGGTCTGCTGGAGCCAGACAGCGAGGGCATTTCCCTGCTCATCCGCGGCCAGACTGCTCCGGAGAAGGTTGCCGGGTTGGGATTGGAGCGGCTGTTCGGACGTCCATGTGTCGGACGTGGCGGCATAGCGGCTGGCGTAGATTGCCGTGTAGTCGTGGGGCGCGTTCTGGGTCGTGACATGCGCGAAGACGGCGAACGCGCTCCCGGAGGGGCCCGCCACCGCGCGCGTGTGCTCCCACGAGAGCGACGGCCCGGCGGAGAGCCGCTGGGGCTTGCTCCAGCGCATGATGCTCGAAGCCCCCGCAATCGGATTCCGCGCGGAGGGGGGCGCCCCCAGGGTGCAGACCGCGCAGCCGGACTCACACAGGACCAGTCCCATCACGAACAGCGAGAGGCAACGGAAATAGAAGCTCATGTGCCTCCCGTGATGTCGAAACCTCGACGCCCGCCTTCAACCCCCGGCTGGGCGACAAGGGCGCCCCCCTGCCTCAGGGAGCCTTCAGCGGTCGTCGCCGTCGCGCCCCGCGGACGCGGGAACCGTGGGGCTGACCTCCTCGCGCCCGCCCGTCAGCAACCAGGCGCGCTGACTGGGGGCGAAGCGAGGTGCCAGATAGCCATCGTTGATCTCGCGAGTCACCGCGAAGCGATTGAACGCCGTGGCGGGGATGAACAACCGCGTGTTGTCCGCGAAGCCATCCGAGGCGGCGTCGACGTCTCCCTCGGCGGCCGAGACGACGCCGTCACCATTCAGGTCGACCCTCGCGACTTCCTGGGCGTAGGCGTGGAAGAGGCGGCGGTTCAGGCTCTTCTCCCAGGGCATGAACGACGCCAGCCGGACATAGACATCCAGGAAGATCTCGTTGGCGAGCCCGCTCGGGATGAAGCGCTGGCGGAACTCCCGCTGGGAGTCGACCTCCGCGTCGAAGAGGTCCGGATCGCGGGGGCGATACGGGCTGTCTCCATACAGTTGCGGAAGGTTCTTCACGCCCTTGGGCCCCGAGCCCGGGACGATTGACTTCAGCAAGCCAAGCTCACCGTCCTCGAAGGTGTCAGGCGGCGCTCCAATCCTGTCGGGGAAGCCACCGGTGAACGGCAGCTCGTAGAGCGGGTGGACCCAGTTCGTGGTGTAGTTGAACTCCCAGTAGTTGTGCACGTCCAACTGCTGCATGGCGTTGTACGCCCCCATGCTGAGCTGGATGGGGACGACGTTGCTCTGGATCCACGGGAAGCGATCATTCTCGCTCGGGAACCGGACGGCATTACCATCCGTCGTGAAGAGCCTCCCGGGGACATTGTTGTGGCGTCCGATCCTCGCCATCACGTCGGCATCCGAGGGGGTCATCGTGCCGAACCGGGCATGCCCGTCAGGGCGCGCGGGCGCGACCGGCGGGACGACCAGGTCGTGGATCATCCAGCCCTCGTACCACCCGCTCTCGTTGTTGATGACGAAGAGCCCGGAGATGTCCGTGAAGACGTCGATGAAGGCACGGACGTCGTTCGGGTCGGTGGGAAGCCCGGGCTTCGGCTCGACGACGAGCCGCACCGCCGCGACGGTGGGCAGCCCGCAGTTGCCGCCCGTGGCCGTCAACATCGCGGTGTCATTGACGCCGGGGATGATGCTGACGAAGACGTTGCGCTCGAAGCCATGGGTGTCCAGCAGGTAGTACTGGAAGAGCTGGCTGGGCGTGTCCGCCTCCGCGAAGGTTTGCATGGGGAGGAAGGTGTGCGGCCGGCTCGCGAGTCGGAGGAGCCGGTCCTTCAGCGGCGTGGGCAGTGCGACGATGTCGCCACGGCTTCCCAAGGTGGCGACATCCGCGTCGGCGTTCGGGTTGGGATGACACGGCGGCGGCGGTTGCTCCGCGTGAGCCTGATGGAGCGGGATCCATGGGGTGGCCAGCACGAGCGATGCGATGGCACCCAGGGTGCGTCTGCGCACCTGGATCGGCAGGGAGACCATGTGGGGAGTTTGCACGTCGATTCTCCTTCGGGCGGTGTGCCGACCGTGAACGAAAGAGAGCAGGCGGACGCCTGCCCCTCTTTCTGGGCAGCGCCTGGATCTATTCCCTGTCCCCCTGGCGGGTCAGTGTCCGCACGTCCCCTCCGCGCGAGCAGAATGCAACTGTGCGGGGGGCCCTGGCGCCCGATGAGAGAATTATTGAAATGCGAGCACTCACACAGGAGGTGACGAAGGGGCCTGCGCGTCCGGTTGGGATTGGCGCAGCAGCAGCAGTCCAGCCACCACCACGAAGGCCACGGCGGACAGGCCGAGCGAGAGGTGGATGTTGGTCACGCTCCCCAAGAGCCCCACCGTCACGCCGCTGAACGCCCGCAGGCCGGAGGCCGACATGCTGAAGAGCCCCAGCACGCGGCCCCGGATGGTATCCGGCGCATTCAGCTGCACGATGGCCTGCGTCATGCTGCTGAAGGAGAGCTCCAGGAACCCGGCCAGGAACAGCACGCCGATCGCCGCCGGATACCAGCGCATGAACGAGAACATGAAGAGCGAGCACCCCCACAGGAAGGCAATCTTCAATGCGGACGCCGCCGTCGTCGGCAGCCAGGTGCCGCGCGTCTCCAGCAGGATGCCCGCCAGCAGCGCGCCGGCCGCATCCGCGCCCAGCAGCAGCGTATAGGCCAGGCCGGGGTCTCCATGGCCCAGCTCATGGGCGAAGCCCGGCATCTGCGCCTGATAGCTGTTGCCAATGAAGAACGAGGCGGCCCCCGCCAGCAACACCATGGGCGCGACCACGGGCATCCCGCGCACGTCGCGGACCGTCTGGACGATGTCCGCGAAGCCTCGCACGGCAAGCTTGGGGCCCGTCCGCGCCCCGCGAAAGTGCCGGCCATGGGGTGCGCCCACCAGCCAGAGCACGAGGGGCAGATAGAACAGCGTGTTGACGAAGATGCCCCGGGTGGGCCCGAGCGTCCGCATGATGATGCTGCCCACCCCGGGGCCCACCAGGACGCCCAGGTAGCGGGCCGTCGCGTTCAGGCGCACCGCGCTGGCCAGGGAGGCCGTGCCCACGATGTCGTAGAGCAACATCTGGCTGGAGGTGCCCCAGAGGACCCCCGCGCAGCCGTGGAGCGTGAGCAGCACCATCGCGTGCCACAGCTGCAACGAGTCCGTGACGAAGAAGTAGCCCCACCCCGCGGAGGCGGTGATGAAGAGCACCATGCCCGCCTGGATGAGGCGTCTGGAATCGAACCGGTCATTGAGCGCGCCCACCGGCACGGAGAACATCAAGAAGGGCAGCCAGTGGGACACCACCGCGAACCCTCCCAGCGCCGCCGAGTGGAACTTCTGGAACGCCACCCAGTAGCTGATCACGTGCTCGATGTTGTCGGCCATCATCGCCAACATGAACGTGATGAGGAAGGTCCGGTAACCCGGGATGCGGAGCGCGCTCGTTGCGGCAGGGGGGATGGCCACGGTGGAGGTCAAAGGCATAAGTCGCGGTATTTTTCCGTCTATGGTGTTTTGCTTGTATTCCCTGGAAAAGGGTGTCCCAATGATGTCTTCCCATTGACCGGTGCCTTTGCCCGGAGGGTATCTGCCATGAAGAGGGTCCTTGCCGCCGCTCTTATCGTGACCGTGTCCGCCTGTGGTGGTGAAGATGGAGGCGCGGAGGCCAGCGCCTCCGAGGCGCTGGCGGGAACGAGCGCCAGTCTGGCCTGGCCCTCTCCCACCTTCATTCCACAGCCCACCGGTCCCTGTCCCGAGTTCGTGGACGGGACGCTCACGTTCCGGCCGGCGGGGATCCCGGCCCGCGCGGTTCGCATCTGGATGTCGGACGCGGCCAGGACGTTGGACGGCCCGCTCGTCTTCTACTGGCACGGCACGGGCAGCCAGCCCACGGAGGCCACCACGGGCATCGGCACGACGCAGATTGAAGCCATCAAGGCCCAGGGTGGCATTGTCGCGGCGCCGGTGCACGATCCCGCCGCGGGCACCTTCCCCTGGTTCTACGTCTCGTCGACGTCACGTGACGACGACTTCCGCGTGGCCGACGAGGTCCTGGCCTGTGCCATCCAGAAGATCGGCATCAACGTGAGCCGCATCCACAGCATGGGGATGAGCGCGGGAGGCCTGAACACCACCCAGATGAGCTACCGCCGCTCGGGATACATCGCGAGCGTGGCGACCTACTCGGGCGGGAGGATGTCCACCCTCCCGACGCAGGACCCGTCGAACAAGTTCGCCACCATGATCTTCCACGGCGGCGCGTCCGACCAGGTCGTCATCAACTTCCAGACGGCGAGCCAGAACTACTACAACGACCTGAAGTCCAAGAACCAGTTCGCCATGCTGTGCAACCACGGCCGGGGGCACACCATCCCCACGGACGCGCGCGCGGCGGTCTGGCAGTTCCTCCAGGCCCACCCCTTCGGCACCGTCCCGTCGCCCTACGCGGGGGGACTGCCGAGCACCATGCCGAGCTACTGCCAGCGCTGAGCCGCGAGGGGGGATGCGCACTGGAGCAAGCCGCACTTCACTCACGCGGATACACGCGCGGAGCGGCTTCGTCGCGCCACAGCATCTCCAGGGTCCTTCCGGTCAGCCGAACCCGCAGGGCGTCATAGCCCTCGACCGCGAAGACGTCCTGCGCGAGCGGCGACAGGCGCGCGGCCGGGCGACGGGGGAAGGCGAACCAGAGCGCTCCGTCGTCGCGTTGTACGACCTGGATCGGCTCGGCTCCGGGGCCGCTCCTGCGGTAGTGCCCGGTCAGCGTCGCGAGCGTGGCGGGCTCCACGCTGACCGGATGCAGGCGTGCCTCGATGCCGACTTCGGCCCAGCGGTAGTCCCGCCGTTGTTCGGCCGTCGCGGCGGGGGAGCGCGAGAGCCTGTCCAGCGCGTGCTTCTGCGCGGCGTCCAGGGCCTGCGCGGAGGGCGTCTCCACGTCCGGCGTGATGCCGGTGCCTTCCCAGTTGCCGTGGCTCACCGCATGCACTGGACGACCGTAGGAGACGCTGAGCATGAACCCGGGCGCCACCGGCAGCTGCTTGTTGTTGTTGGCCGCGCCCACGGTCCTGGCGCCGACCAGCTGGCCCAGCTTGAACTGCTGCACGTCGTAGGCGAACGCTTCAGCCGCCGACGCGGTCTGTCCGTCGATCAGAACGTAGAGCGGCTTGCCCTTCACCCGTCCGACCGGCAGATGTTCGAGGGTCCGCGACTGCGAGGGCGTCTCCGAGCCCTCCAGGAAGGTCAACTCCAGCGTGTCGGGCTCCATGAAGTGGCTGACCAGGTAGCGGACCGCGGCATGTGAACCCCCGCCGTTGTTGCGCAGGTCGATGATGATCGCGTCGCCATCCTTCAGGAAGCGCAGGGCGTCGTCATAGGCGGCGCCGGTCTCGTCGTTGACCCACGAGAACCCGGCGATCTTCAGGTAGCGGAGGTTGCCGGGCAGGATCTTCATCTCCACCAGGCCGTGATGGTCGCGGAGGGCCTGGCGTCGGAACCAGGCCTCTTCGCCAGCGTCGCTGTCCGGCGCGGCGAGCGCCGCGGCATAGGCTGCCGGATCCACCCGCAACGAGAGATGCCGGTCGTTGCTGACGCTGCGAAGGCCTTCGGTGATCCTGTCGGCGAAAACGATCGGGTCGTCTACGTCGCAGCGGCCCGACCTCCGCATCCGGTCGAGTTCCTTGACGATCTTCGGCCGCATCTCGGGAAAGACGTAGCCTTCCTTGAAGGCTGTCGTGATGGCCTGCAACGCCGCGTCGCGTTCTTTGGGCGAAAGGCGCTGCTGTGCCTCCACTGGCGCACCGGCAGAACCCAGCACCGCCCACAATAGAAATGTGGGGAGTCTCATTCTTGTGCGTTCTTCCTGGGGGGCTTCGGCGGCTTTGTCGACGCGAGGCGCTCGCTGAAGGGGCGCCGCTCCAGCGCCGCGATCGCTTCGCGGAGCAGCTGCGACAACGGCATCGAGAGCTCTTCGTCGAACGCCTGCGCGGCGGCTTGGGTGATGGCCCATTGCCGGCGCAGCGCCGGAACGACGGCCTCCGCGGCCGGGGTCAGGACGACGATGCGCTCGCGGGCATCTCCACCGGCGCGCAGGCTCACCAGCCCGGACCTGGCCATCTGCGAAACGGTCTGGCTCGCCGCCGAATGGCTGATGCCGGCATGCTCCGAAATCGTCCGGATCGACGCCGAGCCGAGTTCGAGCAGGGTGCGCACGACCGGTGTGTAGCGGGGTCGGTACTCGAGCGACAGTGAGCCATAGGCCTGCTCGACCGCACCATCCATCAGCTCGGTCAGATGCCTGAGCAGGGTGCCGAGCGTGGCGTCATCTGGGAGCGGCATGGCCAGACTGTATAAGCGCTGTTACATCTGCGCAAGGGCCACCCCAGGCCCAACAGGGGCCCAGGGGGGCTGTCAGCGAGGCTCAGCTCACTGGATGACGGTGACGATCTGCGTCTGGCACGTGGTCGGGTCGATGAAGGACTGGGCCGCGTCGACGGTGCAGACGGCGCCGCCGTAGGTGCCGAAGAAGACCTGCGCCGAGCAGGTCCCGGCAACGTCGCTGACCTCCACCCGCCAGACGCACGTCTTCGTGCCGGCCGGGTTCGCCGGGTCGACCGTCCAGTAGTACTGCTGCGCGATCAGCGGGGCGGGAGCGGGGGCGCTGACCTGGAACCCGCCATAGTTGGCGGTGGGCACAGGGTAGGGATTGAACACGCCGTTGAACGTCCCCGTCACCACCTGGAGGCCCAGGGAGATGTTGACGCCGGTCTGGTTGAGGACGAAGAGGTTCTCCAGGGCGGGGCCAATGGACTGTACCGACTCCCCCTTCCGCGTGGGAAGCTGGACCGCCCCCTCACGGACGCTGACGTACTCGTCACGCGTGGAGAGGAAGTCGGGGAAGCCGGACTCGATCTGCCCGGCGAGCGCGATCGACGGAGTGAGGGACAGCAGCGAGACCGCCAGGAAACGCTTCGCGTTGCTCGTCATGGACTTCTCCTGAGGTGTGGGTACGGGGTTGGCCGAAGCCAATGCCTTACTAACACCGCACTCGATTCAACTGCAAATCAAGACGAGCAATTCAGGAAGTTCCAATGCACATGAATGATTTCGGCCCGGGCGTGTTGCTCATTCGTTGAAATGCCAGTCTAAGGGATTTCCACGGGGTTCGGTAAAGACACACTCTGGGCGTGAAATAGGTCAGGGGTCGTGGTAGGAATTGGCCTGGGCCTTGGCGCGGTAGCGGCCCTGCCCGGGCGGGGCGCTGAACGTCGGACACCGCGAGCGCCGCCGATGTTAGAGGAGGGGGGGTGATGCCACTGCACTTCCTGCCCCCCGGCCTCGCTTCGCGCATCCAGCATGCCCCCTGCGCTCCGGAGCTCACGCCGGAGCAGCTGGAGCAGTTCGAGCGTGGCCTTCCGCACCCCCTGCCCGCTGACTTCCGGGAGCTCCTCGTCCGGTTCAACGGCGCGCTCCTGGGAAATTGCACCGCCGGGTTCCGCGACGGACTGGACCGGGAGGTGCGGATCGATGAGCTCCTCGGGCTGCGCGCCGAGGACCGGTTCGGACTCGAGTACGGGAACGAGCACCTCCCCTCCGACGTGGTGGTCTTCGCGCGCCAGTACGGCGCCATCAACCGCTTCGGCCTGCAGCTCGCGGACCGGCCGGACTCGCCTCGGGGAACCATCTGGTTCTTCGACAGCGATGCACCGACGGAGACCGAGGACCTCTTCGTCGCGCGGGAGTGCGCGCCGTCCTTCAGCGCGTTCCTCGCGCAGCTCACGCCGCTTCCGGACGCCGCGGTGGACCCCGCGCCCGCCGGGGACGCTCCGGATGATCCGGATGACCCCTGGCGCCATCCCGAGGCCCTCGAGAAGGTCCCCGCGGACGCGCCCACTCCCGACAGGCCGCTCGTCCTGGCCGGGCATGGGCATGCGATTGAATCCTCGCGCCTCGACGTCCACGTCAGCACGTGGGTCCCGGACCTCGAGGCCCGCGAGTACCGCTACCAGCCCGACCGCGCCACGGTGATGTACTCGCTGGAAATCCACGCGGAAGAGAGCTCCGGCGAGGATGGCGTGCCGGAGCCCTACGCGAGCACCCTCCCGGTCGCCGCGGCGAACGGAGGGCGGCATCCGAGCCTCGCCGAGTGGTCGACGCTGGTGGTGGGACCGGAAGGTGACTGGGATGCGTGGTACGGCAACGACGCGCCGAGCCTGCAGGACAACCGGCTGACGGTGCTGGAGCGCTCGGGGGCGGACCTGAGGCTGCGCTGGGAGGCGAGCTACTCGCAGTACTGCCGGGACTTCGCCTTCCTGTTCGAGGGCCCGGTCCGCTTCGAGGGGATCCGCTTCGATGTGAAGGACCCCGCGGACGTCGACCGCGTGCTCGCCTCGGCGTTTGGGGGCGGCCACCGGCCCGACGAGTGGACACGGAAGGTCGGCGAGCGCCAGGACCGCGGGGCGCAGGCTCCGGAGGACCAGCGCTACCGCTTCCCCGTCACGCTCGTGCCCCGCGAGCAGGAGGACCCGCCCGGCGCGCGCTTCAAGCCCTGATCTGGATGCCCGTCGGGCCTTGAATCGTTGCGTTCAGGGTCACCCACAATTCGTGGGTGGCGGGATTGAGGGAGACAAAAGCGCCTGCGTCCGCGCCACTGTTCACGCTGAGCGGATTGCCATCGACGGTGATGTCTGGCAGTTCCTGGGTGGTGTAGTCCTGAACCACGAAAATGGGGTTCTTCACCACCGTGTCAATGGCTGGCGTGAACGAGAAGGCCACCTGGTTGTCGCTTGCGCGCAGGTAGTAGGCGGCATAGGTGTCATTGTAGCCCTGGGTGAGGCTCTTGAGGTGGCTTGCGCCAGGCCCCCGCGCCAGCTCCGTGACCAGTGAACCGGACAGGACATCGCCGAGGGTCGCGGCATTGAGCGCCTCGACCTCCTTGAGGGTGGTGGCCACGTCCCCCGCCGGATCACCCTCCGGGGCAAAACGGAATCGGGGCCCCAGGACGATGAAGGTCGCATATGACCGATCATCACGGCCGTCGGCGCTGGCGGACCCATCGAACACATCGAATGCGGGAGCTCCAAGCCAGCCATACGGCGAGCCCCAGGCGATCAGCTTGGTGCCGGTCGCCTCGGCAGCCGGCTTGCTGGAACCCGGGTCCCAATCAAAATTCATCAACTGGTAGGGCCAACCGCTGATGCAAGGCAGGGAGTAGTGGCGGTTGTCGGATCCGAGGAGGGTGCAATTGCCTCTGTCCGGAAAGTCCTCTGCCGACGTGTGACCCCGTTCCCGCCCCACGACCCGATCCGGGTTGCCCATTTCCTTGTCTGCGACCCGCGTCTGCACGATCCCCATCTCCGCGTTTTCGTTGGCTGTCCACGCCTGCGTGAAGCACACCGCGTTGGGGGTGTTGTAGGTCCATTGCGATCTCAAGGTCAGTTGCGCATCGGTGGTCGTGAATTTCAGCCCGAAATCCCCCCACGCAACGCCGCCAATCGCGTCGCCCTGGTTCCGGCTGGCCGCACCATCGAAATTGAGCGAGCCATACGGACCGCGCACATCCATTCGGAACTTGTCGAAATCACGGTTCTGCGGGTTGGCGGTCAAGCCCATCTTCCAGGTCACTGCCCACACGGGGTGGTCGCGGCCGGTCGCCACGAACCATTCAATCACCACGGGGATCTGGATTCCAAAGCCACCGTCCTCGCGGCTTCGGTCGTACACGAGCTCAACGCGATGGATGGCATGGTGTCCGCCCAGGAAGACGGTCGTCTCCACGCGGGTCGGCGGAACGACCTTGCCCAGAGGCGAATTGCCGTTCTGGTTGTTGTGCGAGACGACATAGCCAAAGCCCGGATGGCCAAAGGCATCATCGTTGGCGCTGCGGGTTATGACCTGTTGACCGTCATTGAAGCTGAAATCGTATTGGTAGAGGTAGGCGCCCAGATGCAGCGTGCGATCCGCGTTGCGCGCATCCTTCCAGGTGACCAGATCGACCTGCCGGTCCGGTGCAAGCTCTTCCGGATCATGGCGGGTGCCGCCCTCGGCGGTGGTGATGCTGTTGGCTGAGTTGCTGATGTCTACGCCCTGGTTGAAGACCGAGGACCGCTCGGCGTCCACCTTCAAGCCATGGTCAGGGTTGTTCACGATGTCGTCGCCGAAAGGCTCGCTCAGGCCCTTGAATTGACTGGAACCCGGCGTATACAGGCCCATGTTCCGGCTTTGGCAGCCATCCGGCCACCAGCTCCATGCAAGCCACCCGATGTCATGCGTCTTGAGTGTCCGCAGCAGGTCCTGGTAGGTGAATCCGAACTGTGGCGGCTGGTTCTGCCCGAGGCCATCGAGATCATAGAAGCAATGCTGCGTCTTTCCCTCGACCTCCTCGTCCTGCTTGTTGGCGACTTCACCGAAGACGATTGGCAGGTTGGCTGCGACGGCGCTCTCGATGTGCGGCATTCCATCGTGGGCCGCCCAGTAGGAGTGGACGCTCAAGAGCAGGTTGTGGTCGGGATCGTGGTCGATCAACTCCTGTCCGATCGTGACCCACGCGTCGATTGAAGTGCCACAATCCGGCGCATCGATCATCACCGGCATGTGCAACTTCTCGCGAATGCTCGTGATCGCTGTCTTGTAGGCGTCCTTGAACTCGTCCAGCGCGGCCGGGGGGGCCACCTTCCAGCGATAGAACCCCAGCTCGTTCGCCAGGTTGATGATCAGGTATTGTCGATGCTTGTTGAGGATGCTGACAACCTCATCCGAGGTCCACCAGGGGATCAACCTTGTATTCACCACCGTTGGTTCGGAGTTGCAGGTGGCATCCCATAGACCCAGGATTGGAATCATGCGATTCGACTTGCACTGGGTCAGGAAGGCATCCAGATCCGCGCTGGTATACGCCGGACGATTGCGTTGGGGGTAGTCGATGTACCATTGAATCCGGACGGCGTTCGCGCCGGTCTGTTCAAGGTCGGCCAGCTTGCTGTCTGGCGGGAAGGTCCAGTCGTCCAGCAGCGGCAGGTTGATGCCCCGCAGGATGATCCTGTGGCCCTGCGGATCACGCAGGTGGCGTCCTTCGACCTGGAGGGTTTCGCGTGGAGCCCGCTCGCCATCCAGCAGCTTCGACCACGTGCCAGGGTCGACCACGCCATCGGCAAGCATCGCGGCCTGGAACTCCTTGACGCGCCGCAAGGTCTTGGGGCCGAAGTCGCCATCCACCGCCAGCAGGGGCAGCACGCTCGGCAACCCATTCAGCCGCGATTGCAGCAGGACCACGTCCTGGCCGTTCGCGCCCAACCTCAGTCTTCCTGGCATCGCGATCCCTCCGTCGGTGCCAGTTGCTCAGCCATTGACGGGAGGCCGCCCACGCGACCCTTGCACCAGCTGAAGGAGGCACACCTTTGGACCTGCTCCTGAAGAAGCTAGGCATCTGCCTCCGCTGGGACGGGGGCCTCGGCCCACCTTCTGCTCCTCCGCCGAGTCCCGGCCCTGCCTGACAGGCGGGGCTACAGCACTTCCTCGAGGGCGCTCTTCCAGCTGTAGCTCCCGGCCTGCTTGCCCACGATGGAGCTCTTCTCCGGGTCGATGTGGACGGTCAGCACGCCCGCGTCGAGTGAGACCCGGGTTCCGTCCGTCGACAGGCGGCAGACCGTCTGGGTGACGGCCTCCTTCACCGCCGCCTTGCCATCCATGGTGCCGCAGACCGCGACCAGGGTGCCCACGGCTGCCTTGCATGCGCCCTGGGTCCGGTCCTTCAGCGGGTCGAAGGCGGGGTAGCTCGCCTTGTCGAAGCTGCTCTTCAAGGCCGACCCGCAGGCCTTGTTGACCGCGTCCTCCTTCACCTTCAGCTCCTTGTCGTAGGCGGCCCAGCCGTTCTTCTGGGCCACGGTGAGCTTCGCGGGCTTCGAGGAGGAATCGTCGGCGATGGCGAGCGAGGCGAACAGGCAGAGACACAGGGACGGAATCCGGAACATGGAGGCTCCTGGCGGAAGCGGGTTGCGGCGGTGCGGCCCGCCGTTCCTCCAGGGAAGGGCCCCAGGGAGTTCTTTTGCATTCTTTCGTGCAGAGCCCGTCGGCTTGCGAGGTCGCGGCCAGGCAGGTTCGTGCTCTTGCTTACATTTGGGGTATTTCTCGTTTATGTCGTTTTGGTATTTATTCTAGGATGTCGGGTGTGGATGCCGTCCATCCACGTGGCGACGCGCCCTCAGGCGTTTTGATTTCACTGAGGGAGAAAGAACAACAATGAAGAAGCTTCTCCTGGGGCTCATGCTGGTCGCGGTTCCTCTCATGGGATGTGGTGCGGAGGACGCCTCGTCGGACACGGTGCAGACGGTGACGACCGAGTCCGGTCAGGGCATCAACCTGGACTTCGGCCCCATGAGCTCTGAAGAACCGCTGGCGTCGATGCAGGACTCGAGCGGCGATGTCTCCGCGATGGGGGCCGGATGCTGGGTCACGCTCTTGTACTGTAAGGACCCGCGCTACAACGGCTGGGCGACCTGTCAGCAGAACGGCAAGTGCAGCTACCAGCAGTTCAAGGACAACTGCATCGCGCTCTACAACAAGACCTGCTAGGCCTTTCGGGCCAGGGTCTCATCATGAAAAGCCCGGCGCCCGCGAGGGATGGCCGGGCTTTTCCGTGGCTTCCTGGATGATTCCTACGCCTTCAAGGTGGAGGTGCTCGAGGTCGAAGGTGCGCCCAGGGCGCGTGCGAAGCAGGTTCTCGAGCACCTTCCTGACGCATCTCGGTAACGAGACGCTCACGCAGGCAGGGGAATCACCACGAGCTCGCTCCGGCAGGTCACGTAGATGGCGCCGTCGTGCAGCAGCAGGCCTTCGAGGTCGGCGTGACCGACGTCGTGGACGGCGAGGCACTCAGGCGAGTGGAGCGACCAGACGCGGACGGTGCCGTCGGAGCTGCCGAGCCCTCAGGGAGGAACGGGCAGGTCGCCGATGTAGATGAGCGTCAACCGTGGCGCGTAGGACACCGAGAAGAAGGGGATGTTGTTGCGCTCGCAGTAGGCGCGCACCGCGGCCATTCCTTCGTCCGAGAAGTTCCCCGTGATGAAGTCGACCCCCTGTTTCTTCGCCCAGTCGAAGGACTGGCCAATCATCTGGCTGGCGATCCCCTGTCTCTGGAACGCTTCGTCGACGCCACGGTGAACGCCATGTCGAGCGCGAAGGCGGACTCGCTCGGACGCTTCACGCCGGACATGTCCAGGATGCCTCCCGCGTTGTACTGCGAGAGCTGCTGCGCGCCCTGGTACTGGTCCACCAGTCGCTTGCCCTGCGCGACGTTCGTCACCAGGGACGCGCCGTAGAAGAGGATCGACAGGCCGCCGCTCGCGAAGAAGGCGCCGGCGCCCGCGATCAGGTTGACCGCCTTGAGCGCCAGGTCGACGCGCTGCTCGTCGACGCGGGCCTGCTGGATCGTCTGGACACTCTGGAAGGCCGCATCGAAGGCCTGGAGGTTGGCCGTGCTCGGGTGGGCCACCAGCTCCGAACCCACCAACTGCGCCGCGAGCATGGCGATGGGGAAGAGGTCCGAGGCTCCCGGGGTCCCCGTGCGCAGCGCGCCGACGAGGCTGTCCACCTCCGCCAGCCGGGCATCCAGCGTCGCGACGACCTGGGAGGCGTCCCGCGTTCCGAGCAGCGTGCCGAGGTCCAGCGCCGCCAGCTCCGGGTACTGCTTGCGCGCGTAATCGAGCTGCTCCCCGGCCCGCTTCACGGACTCCGACAGGGCAACCCCGGCCGCGTGGGGTGGCCCCATGAGCACATCCATGGTGGGGCGGAAGTCCTGGAGCGCCGAGGCGAGCTCCGGGTTGGGGCCCTGGGGCAGCAGCGGGCCGCTGCCGGAGAGCGGCCCCCTCGCCGTATCGAGGTCCTTGAGGAGTCGCTGATAGAGCGCCGGGTCCTGCGTGAGCTGTTCGAAGGAGACCTGGGCCCACGACGGATCCACGGCCTGCGCGAAGGGCCGCAGGGTGTCGAAGCGCTCCGGCATGAGGGGGAGCTGCGTGGACGCCAGGACGTAGTTGGCCAGCGTCTGGGTCTGCCGTGCGACGGTCTGCATTCCAAGCAGCGCATTGGGATCCGCGGCGAGCCGGTCCCGGCTGGCCTGGAGGGCCGTCTGCATGGAGGTGGCCTGCTCCAGGGCCAGGGTGCGCACCAGCCCATCGAAGTTCGCCGGGGTGGGCACCGCGAGGTACGCGTCCATGGCGGCCGCTGGCCACCCGCCTGGTGCCGCTCGGCTTGGGCTGAAGGAAGAAGCCGTCGCCCCGTGCGCGAGGCCACGGCGTCCAGGGAGGGTGCGCAGGAACTTCGCGCTGAATGTGTTCGCCTGCCCTCGGTGTGGAGGCCCCGCGCACTGCCCGGGCTGCACCCGTCCGCAGTCCTCCTCGGCCCCTCCACCCTCACAGCCGCACCCATTTTTATGTGTACGCGCCTATTTTCAGGTGCATGAGTATTCTTTGTGAAGATACGTATGTGCATGTATTTTTTGTGTGTCGCGGCCTCCTGAGACCAAGGGCTGTCACCCATTCATTTCACAGTAATTCCGATTAGTCATTGTCCGGGGGCGCTGTGTCATGGAGCCATGCAGGCGTTCGAACCCTGGAGTACCAGCGTTCCGTCCGTCTGGCGCGGTGGATTATTCCAGTCCAATCCCTCCTGTTGCTGGATCCACCCGGTCGTCACTTGCATTGGTTTTTATTACTTGTTAGAGAATGACTCACGGTGCGGGAAGCTTCACGGGGAGACGCATGATAAAAAAACTTGCGTGTCGTTGGAGTGACCCAGATTCCTGGGTTGCTCTCCTCGCTCCCCTGCGCGCCAACACCCACCCACCTGCATGCCAATGACAGGGAGGGGCTGGAGAGGCTGACAGAGGCCCCTTGTCATTCACGAATTTCAGCAGGCTGTGCCTGTTGAGACGGCGACGTCGCTCTTTGAGAGGCGACGCCGTTCACCGGCGCGATGCGCCATTCCAAGCAAGGAGAACACCATGGTAGATATCGTTACAGACGGAATCATGGCAGTCTTTTCACCCGCGGAAGATGGCAAGAGCCTGCTTATTGCTGTTGGAGAAAAAGCGGCGGATTCATCGCTGATCTGGCAACCGTTATGGACGGCGTTCGAGGTCAACGGCATTGCGAACAATCCGCCAGCGGTAGCGTCATGCAACGGCCTGACCTACGTGTTCTATCCAAGCGCGCCATCGGATACCCAATACCTGTTCTACAACACCTGGAATGGGACTGCGTGGTCGGGTCAGACGGAAGTAAAGGTCGCTGAAACCGCCACCGGAGCCGGTGCAGTGACCTTCAATGGCCAGGTGTATGTCTTCTGGCAGGGCGTGCAAGCCACGGGGCTCAACGGGCCGAACGGTACGCTGTTCTACTGCATCATGGGCCAGAGCTTTTACTGGCAGATCGGCACGGGTCCGGTCATGTCCGACTGCCCCTCCGCGGTCGTCTTCAACGGTGAGCTCTATGTCTTCTACCAGGGGGCTGATAACGACGGGAGCCTTTGGTATACGAAGTCGAGCGACGGAAGCTCTGGCTCTTGGAGCAGCAGCACCCAGGTGCCCAACGTCGGGATGTCAACATCCCCTGCGACCGCGGTGTTCACCAATCCTTCCACCGGCCAGGACGAACTCTATGTCTTTCACCAAGGGGGATCGGTTGATGGCCAGCTCTGGTACAACGTCCTGGATACGGCGGGAAACTGGGCCGGCGACAAGCAGATAACGAGTGTGTCCATGTCCAATGTGCCGGGCGCCACCGTCGTGAACGGCATCCTCTACGTGCTCTACGAGGGGGGCGGGAATGACGACATGTTCTATTATGTCAGTTCATCGGACGGAAGCACCTGGAGCACACCGCTTTGGGTCAAGGGCACTGCGCTATCAGTCGCTCCGTCCCTGGCTGTGCTGAACTCCCAGCTCATTTGCATGATGCAGGGTCCCGGAACCGACGGCCAACTCTTCTATGCTCTGCTCGCGCCGCAAAGTTCCGGCGGGAGTCTGAGCGGACCGTATATGACCGGGGCTCCGAGCACGCTCTCTCAGTCACCGGGCCTCATGGCCTACAACAATCTGATCTATTGCTTCTACCAAGGGGCAGGCAATTCCGGGGCACTGTATTATGTCACGTACGGCCAGAACGGCTGGTCTTCGCCGGTCATCCTGCTGGGCGGTGGAGGTATGACTGCCTCACCCAGTCCCGTCGCATTCGACGGTTCGCTCTACGTGTTCTTCCAGCAGCCTGGCAATGCACTTTGCTACCTCCAATCCTACGATGGTGGAGCGAGCTGGGATCCCTCGGGCCCGATGCCCGATAGAGCCCTGTGGAGCTCACCCGCGACAACGGTTTTGGGCGATAATCTCTACGTCTTTCATGCGGCTGCGAACGACAACGGCAAGCTGTACTGCTCGGTGCGCAACACCAGTTCTGGGTGGGGAGCAGATACCGAGGTGAACATCACTGCCCTGACGGGTGTGTATGGGACGTACAGCACATATACCTCGCCAGCGGCGTGCACGTACTCAGGCAACGTCTACGTGGCGTACACCACCGGAAACTATATCTGCATGGTGGCATACACGCCGAGCACGACCGAATACGTCATCGATGTTGGAAGCTCTCCGACAAACATCGCCTTTGTTTCGTATGACAACGGCAGCGGGACTCAGCTCTACTGCTTCTACCAGAGTGGCACGAGCGGGGACCTGTATTACATCTCGTCATCCGATCCGCTTTACAACCAGTGGTCTGCGCCTGTCGCGATCAGCAACATCCCGCCTACGTCCAGTCCGCCTGGCGCCATCTCAGAGCTTGTCGATGTGGGCATCAGTTGCCTGATGATGTTCTGACAGGAGAGGGGCCTCATGGAGGTGCGTCGCCACTGACCACCTCATGGGCAGTCATTCGTGGGTGCTGTAAGGCGCGGATTGGGTGCGCTTGCTCGACGTCGCGATCCAGTTCGGGCGGCATGGGGAGTCCGGTGCGGATTCGCCATGCCGTTCGGCGTTCGCGCCGTTGCCTGGATGCACGGCGCAAGGTGTCCTTGACGCACCGATGACGCAGCGACCGGGTCTTGGGTAGGCACCGCTGGACGTGCGTGGGGGGAGGGCGCGAAGCTCGTGGAATGCCCATTGACCGTCTCATGCGCATCCACAGCCCCGAGTCCCAGGCGATCGGGGAGAGGGTTCTCAGCCCCGAGTTCACGGCGATGAGCCAGAGGGTGCTGCGGGTCACCGAGCTGACGTCGCGCCTCAACGTCCTGCCTTTCGACGACGAGGCGGGCAAGGCAGCGCTGTTCGAGCAGATCCTGGGCCGACCGCTCCCGGGAAGGGTGACGATCTATCCGCCCTTCTACACGGACCACGGCCTTCATCTGGAGCTTTCCGAGCGCGTGTTCATCAATCAGGGCTGCACGTTCCTCGACTACGCCGGCATTCGGCTGGGCAAAGGGGTGATGGTCGGCCCGAAGGCCACATTCATCACCGTCAGCCATCCGGTCGACCCGGGCGAGCGGCGGCTGTACCTCACGGGCGCACCCATCGACGTGGCGGACAACGTGTGGATCGGCGCGGGCGCGACGATCATGCCCGGGGTCCGTATCGGGCGTGACGCCGTGGTCGCGGCCGGGGCGGTCGTCGTCGACGACGTGCCTGCGGCGAGCCTGGTGACCGGCCCCAAGGCGACCGTTCGCCGACGGTGGTGATGCTCGAGCGCGCTCCAGGCGATCGGACTGGCTGTCGGGCACCACCCCATGAGCAGGGCCATCGGGTTCCGCGGGAGACCGTCTGGGTGCCCCGAGGTTCCGTTCGCGCGTGGCGGCGGACGGGATGCGCTACGCTCCCCGACATGGCTCCCTCACCCTTCCAGGCGGAGTTCCGCGTGCGCATCGGTCCGGACTGGGTGCCGCTCGAATCCCTGGAGGGATTGGAAGCCGAAGCCGTGGATATGTATCTGCGTCACCCGCCCGTGAGCTGTTGCAGCTTCCAGGGTGGCTTCTTCATCGATGTCGGAGGCCAGCCCTTCAGCGATGACGGCTCGGTGGATGAGTTCTGGATGACCTGGAGCTGGTTCTTCGCGCTGAAGGCGCTGCTCGATGGCGCGGAGGAGACGGGCGCCCAGCCCTGGGAGGAGTTCGTCACGGCCCTCCGCCTTCCCCGCGATGTCTTGGAAGAGGTCGCCTCGAAGGTGGGCCTGGAGCAACCTTGAGCGAACCTTGAGCCCCGCATACCGCTGAACGCAGTCTCCGCCCCTCGAAAGGAACCTCGCCATGTCGAAGGTTGTCGCAATCATGTCCATGTCGCTCGACGGCTACGTCGCTGACCGCAACGATGGCGTGGCCGAAGTGTTCGACTGGTACTTCACCTCGGGGGACGTCGAATTCCCCACCGGAGGGGCGGACCCCATGACGTTCAAGGTGTCCGGTCCGAGCGCCGAGCACCTGCGCGGTCTCTGGTCCGAACTGGGTGCCGTGCTCACCGGCCGACGCACTTTCGACGTCGCCCAGGGCTGGGGCGGAAATCACGCGTGGGGACCCGCATTCGTCCTGACCCACCACATCCCCGCCGGATGGCCGCGACCCGACTCGACGGTCCACTTCGTGACCGACGGCATCGAAAGCGCCGTGAACCAGGCCAAGGCCGCTGCCGCCGGGAAGGCCGTGGGGGTCCATGGCGCTGACACCATCCAGCAGTGCCTGAATGCGGGCCTCCTCGACGAACTCCACATCGACATCGCGGCGGTTCTTCTGGGCTCCGGAGTTCGACTCTTTGACCACCTCACCGGTACGCCAGCCGTCCTTGGCAACCCGACGGTGACCGCGGGCGTCGGCGTGACCCACCTGCGCTACCCGGTACGCTCGATCACCCCGGGTCGAGGGAGTTGATGGCTTTACGGGCCATGGGTTGGATGACCATGTAGTAGAAGCCGTTGGTCTCCAACGGCGCGGGCGCGGCCCCGAACCCCCCAAAGCCGTGGTCATCCCGCAGCGTGTTGGCGACAAGCACTTCGTTGGCCTTCTTCAGTTCCGGATACTCCCCCTGCTTCCAATTGAAATAACCAGGGGTCTGGTAGACACGGAACGGACCCGAGTTGTTCACGCCACGAAGTTCCGTGAACGACGTGGCCTCGCTGTTCAACGTCCTGACGTCCGTCCCTCTGGCCCCGGGGCCAAACCGCAGTTTGTTGAACGCGTTCTGGTGCATCCCCGTGATGGAGCCGAAGACCGCCTCTGCCTCGTTCTTCCCGGCGAAGGTGGCGCCGCCCAGGCGGAAGTTCACGCCCTGGTCGAAGTTGCTACCGTACTTGTTAGAAGCGGCAAGCAGAAAGCTGCCCAGGCATTGGTTTTCCACGCCACCGGCACCCGCGCGGGAAAAGCTGATGAAGCTGTCAAGGAAGCGATCCGCGGGATAGGTGTGGATCCATTTGCTGGGTCCAATCTTCAGGTCCAGCACGATGCCCACACGCGTCCCCGCGATGAAGGACTTGGTCAGGTCACCGATGGCGTAGCTGGTGTAACCGACGCCAATCTGAGCAATCCACTTCCGCAGCATGGTCCGGGCATTTGGCATGACCGGAGTTTCGGGTTCGAGCGTGGCGGCGAGGGAAACGACGGAGAGGTCACCCTCGCCAATATGGTAGAACGCCGGACGGGCATCCATGGGGAACAGCGAGCTCACGGAGGCACCCTCCACGGGGGCGGGGTGCTTGTAGATGGTGACGGTCCAGCCGCACGCGATCCAGCTGAGGATGTTGAACGCTGACAGGTAGTTGATGGGACCGTTCCCAATCCAGACGCAGTTGATTTTCTTCTGTGCCTTGGGAAGCTCTGCCAGTGTGGGCATGATAAAATCCTGTCGCGTGGAGAAGACCCTGCCGGGGAGCATCTCCTGGCGGTGCGGCCGAATCAAGACTCCGCGCGCGGGTCGGAGCGTTCCAACCTCCAGCCTCCGAACCCGGTTCACGCCGTCACAACCCAGGGCGGGAGCGGAGGACCTGTACCGGTGAATGGAACTGGTGACAGGGGGCGCGTGTCCAACGCGCGAATTTTTCCCGAGAAGGAGCTCACGCCTCATGAAGCAGAACCTGAAGCAGTGGCTGGCCGTGGTGTGCATGGGAGTGGCAGGAGTGTCCGCGACCGCCTGGGCGGACGTGGGGACGCCGGTGGACTGCGGCACGGTGGAATGCGAGGCCATCCGCGAGATGCGGTCGCTCTACGCCGCGGAATCTGGATATTTCGGAGAGCATGATGTCTTCACGCTGAACCTCACCAGTGCCGGTTTCGCGCCCGCGGCGTGTCCGAACGGCAGCCGAGCCCCCGTGCCGGGAGCGGGCTGGGTGTCCGGGTGCAACTTCTCCTACAAGGTCACGGGCATCACGCCGCATCCCTCGCCGGGCTTCACGGCGGTGGCGCAGGGAGTGGCGGGGACGGCGTCCGCGGGCATCACGCTCCAGATTGGCACCCACCCCGTCTCCGGTCGCCTCTTCTGGCTGGAGCGCCAGGGGGTGCGCCGCTACGTGGACTCCGCGGAGTGCCAGTCGCCGCAATCCTTCACGTGCGAAGCCCAGCTGCGGGAGGCCCGGTCCAACATGGGCTACATCTATGTGGTGGAGCAGTCGTACTTCGCGGAGAGGGACCAGTATTCCACCAACCTGCCGCTGATCGGCTTCGTGCCGGAGGGGTGCCCGAATGGCACCCGTGCAGCGGTGCCGGACGCGTCCTGGGTGGGAGGCTGCCGGTTCATCTACAAGGTCACGTTGAACGGAACGACTGGCTTCACCGCCACGGCGAAGGCCGTGACTGGCGCGACGGAGGGCACCGTCCTGACCATCACGCAGGCGGGGCAGCCCGTCGTCACCCCGTCGTATCCGGCGTCGTGCCAGTAGGCTGCTTCCGAAGGAGCCGTGATGGAGAAGCCCTGGCCGGCGATCTCGTCAGGATCGCCGGCCAGGGCTTTCAGGTCATGAAGAGCGCCGCGAAGGCGATTCTGGGACGAAGGGACTTCGGGTCGAGCGAGACACGCCAGGCGCGTCCTTCATCTCCGGCATGCGGAGCCGCTCCGCCGCGTTCACAGGCCACCGGCTCGAGGCCCGCCTCGGCATGGGCGATGACTCAATGGTCCCGATACACATCGGAGCCCCCCGCGGCGAATCCCCCACCGGACCGGCTGGGTTCGCGCTGCCCGGGGTTGACCCTGGGTGTGGGTGCGTTGCTACAACCGCCCATGCTCCTGAAACCCGTACCCCGTGCGCCCTGGCCGTCCCTCGTCGTCTTCCTCCTCGCTCTTGGCCTTGCTTGCGACTCACGGGCACCTCTTCCTGAAACACAGCCCACGAATCCTCCCGGGTCGCAGGCTCAGCGGCTGGATGTCCCCACCTGGTTCTCCGAGGTGGCGATGGTGGGCACCGGGCCCTGCTCCAGCGCTGGCTACGGTGTCATTGACAATTGTTTCAACGAAGCGAACCCCCAGCGGCCCAGCATCTTCCGGGAGCTGTCGCCGGCGTCCCGGCCCTACCGCGCGTCTTCCTCCGCTCCGCTGTCGCTCCAGCCCTCCACGTTGTCCGGGGTGATGCAGCCCTTTCCCCCCAATGATTACGACAACGGCTGGAGTCCTGCCCGGACACCCGAGGTCAGTGACGCCGCCAATGCCATCCAGGTCCTGCCGTTCAACCGTGGTACCAACGACGGCCGGCTGTTCGTGCGTGGGGGGTGTCGGGGCTGCACGGAAGGGTCGGTGTTGTATTCATTCCGTCCCGAGCTGCTCGGCCAGGATTTCCGTTACGACTTCGCCAGCAAGGGCAACCGGTTCGTGCAGCCGCTGAGCCCCGCGTCGCTCCACCCCTTCACCTACTTCAACCCGATGGCCACGGGGCTGAGCGCGAAGAACAACGGCGACTTCCCCGACGCGCTTCACAGCACCACGTGCGAGGACTCGATGACCGCCGTGCAGATGGGCAGCCACGGGCGCAACCCCGTGGCGTGCAGGGCCCGCTATGACGTGGGCTCGCCCTTCGTGTCCGGTGACTGTTACGAGATGTCCCTCGTCTACGGAATGGTGGCGTCCACGGGGAACCGCTGGGAGCTGCGGTCGGTGGACCTCACCGTCTTCATGCGCACCCCCAAGTCCGTGACCGCGGGGGACTCCGTGGCGGGAGGCGTCGCCGGCTCGGGGCTCTGGGTCTATCCGCGCAACCCGGAGGGCGAGGTCAAGTCGCTGCCCACCTGGGACCTGCCGCCGTTCCGCCCCTTCAACATCCACGACTCGCCCTGGGGGGACATGAACGCGAACTCCGCGTACAGCTACCCCGGGACGCCGGACACCATCGACTGGCCGCGCCTGTTCACCACGAACCCCGGCTTCCAGTGCTACGTCCCGGTGCAGGTATGGCCGCTTCCCACGCCCGTGTACCTCCGCAATACGTCCGCCTCTGCGCCCAAGTGGTGCCAGTTCTTTGATCGGCAGAGCTACCAGTCCTCCTTCAAGGTCGAGGACGACGAGGACGCGGTCATTGGCAACGGAAGCACCTGGAATGGCAACACGGGGTGGGGGACCAACGAGAAGCCGTACGCCCTCTTCGAGCCTGCGACGAGCGGCGACGGACGGCTGCTCATCATCAACATGAACGGCCTCTACTACGCGTCCTCCGACCAGGTCTGCCGCGCGGCGGGCTGGAGTCACTTCAAGCCCATCAGCATGATGCCCATGGACCCCGCGGTGAACACCCGGTACGAAATGGCCAGGTCCCAGGTCGTCAGCGGGCAGCCGCGCCCCTTCCGGGACACGCTGGGAAACAACATCCCCTTCGGCATGAGGAACCAGGGCGCCTACGCGTGGATGGACCGCGAGGGCAAGAACCTGTTCTTCGCGGCGAAGAACCACCCACACGATGGCTACTACGCGCGGCAGGTCCTCAACGTCGACCGGTACTCCCCCGCGAGCTTCGTGGAGCAGCTGTGGGGCGCGCCCGTCAACGACGCGGACCGGGCGAAGTTCAACCCGGACCGCGCACCCGCGCAGGCCGTCACCGTGCTGGGGGCGTGGACGCACGGCAAGGCCGTCATCCTGGACAACGGACTGAGCATCTCCGACCTGGGCGGCAACGGCGAGGATCGCTACCAGCGAACCTATGATCTACGCCTCTACGCGGGCGCGGACGTGCCGCTGACGCCCCGGGGCAGCTCGCAGATCTTCTCCTTCGAGAACCAGCTCAACCACTTCGATGCGATGCGGCCCACGCTGCCCTTCGACGTGGTGTGGAACGTGCAGTCCAACACCCAGCGCAACTCCCAGGTGGCCTTCGACGACTACCTCAACAAGCGCGCCTTCGTGGTGGCCCACATGAACGCGGCCATGCGCATGGATGTGTCACCCTACGGGCCGTGGCGCGCGGAGACGTTTCCCCAGGACGGCTTCGTGCCCGTCCGTGACGCCGGGGCCTACGTGCGCGGCGGCGGCGTCGCCGACTTCCGTTTCAAGCGCAACCCGCTGGCGCAGAACGCCGCCACGGGCAGCCCGGTGTTCGGCACGGACGGCCCCCAGCCTCCCACCTCGGTGCGGTTGCGGGGCGGCGCGCGCATCGAACCCGTGGCGCTTGGAGGGGTGAGCGGGAAGGGCGTCTGGCTGGACGGTATCAATGACTTCATGGACATGGGCTACCCCGTCGACCCGTCCCGGCGCGACTGGGTTTTCGGCATCTGGCTGGACTCACGCCAGGAAGTCACGCTCCAGCCCGGAGGCTCGGTCGTGCGCAGCGTGCCGCGCACCATCTTCTACTTCTCCGACAACTCATGGGTCGGGCTGGTCCGGGCGAGGGATTCCAGCGGTTTTGCGTGGCATGAACTCGCTGTGTACAACGGCAGCACGGGAACCACGTCCACCGTCAACCTGGGGGAGCTGGTGGAGGTTGGCCGCTATTTCCATTTCGGCATGAAGATCTACACCGAGGCGGGCCAGCGCACGCTCGCGTTCTACATCAATGGGACGCGGCACTCGACGCTGACGGTCGCCCCGGGGGACCTGGGGTTCGACCCGATGTTCAATTCGATGAATGGCTGGACGTGGATGACGTTGGGCGACCCGGGCCCGGACTTCGTCCGGGGGCAGGCGCGGCTGCCCTTCTACGGCTGGGTGGATGAGCTGCGCATCTTCGCGATGTCGCCGCAGGATCAGCGGCTGCCCTGGGTGGAGGAGCTCATCTGCAACGAGGCGCTCGGGACGTCGGTGGACCTGTCCTTCCGCAAGTATGAGCAATGGCATCCGGCGCTGGACGCGCTTCGCTGGCGCTCAAGCCAATATCCGGGGACCCGTTCCTCCTTCTGCGAGCAGATGCGGCTGGGGACCTATGTGGAGCCGCTGGACTACCCGGCGCAGTACGGCGAACACCTCTGCATCGACCGTGTCCACAAGAACCCCCAGGCCTCGGCCAGTCTCTCCGCCCGCTGCCTGCGCGCGGGGATGATGGCGTTGCCCGTGCTCCAGGCCACGCAGCCGCGACCGGACACCAGCAGCAATGCCTTCTGTCTGTCTTGCCACACGTCCACCGCGCCGCTGCCGGGACTCCGGTTGGGGGCGCTGAGCGCGGGCACGGGTCCCCGCTTCCAGGACCCGCGACGCCAGCCCATGAACGTCCCGGCGGTGCTGGGGGGCGTCGTGCCCCCGTGGCTGACGGCCGGTACGAACCAGGCGGATGGCACGCGCACGCTGGACCCCTTCTTCGATCACTTCCCGGCGCCCTGAGTCCTCTGGAGTCCGGGTTCCTCTCGACGAGGAGCCCGGACTCCCTTCCGCGCGAAGGCTACCGGCGCGCCGTGTTCGGGTTCGCGAGCGCGATGCCGCTGCTGGACACCGCGCCGAACTGCTCCCAACCGGGAACTGGCGGCGGACGGATGCGCTACGCTCCCCGAAATGGCGTCCTCACCCTTCCAAGTGGAGTTCCGCGTGCGCATGGGTCCGGACTGGGTGCCGCTCGAATTCCTGGAGGGATTGGAAGCCGAAGCCGTGGACATGTATCTGCGTCACCCGCGCGTGAGCTGTTGCAGCTTCCAGGGGGCTTCTTCATCGATGTCGGAGGCCAGCCCTTCAGCGATGACGGCTCGGTGGATGAGTTCTGGATGACCTGGAGCTGGTTCTTCGCGCTGAAGGCGCTGCTCGATGGCGCGGAGGATACGGGCGCCCAGCCCTGGGAGGAATCCCATCTGCGGCTCTGGCGCCACGGAGAGGTCCTGAGCCTGGAGGACCGGGGCCCCTCGGACAAACCCCTCACGCCCCGTGTCGAAGTGGCATTCCTCCCCTTCGCCCGCTCCCTGGCACGGCAGGGGCTTGCCTTCGTCGCGTGGACGGAGCGTGTGCTCTTGGCGCTCGACACGCGCGAGCCGCCAGTCCCCGAGGCCCTCCGGCAGGAGTTCGTCACGGCCCTCCGCCTTCCCCGCGATGTCTTGGAAGAGGTGGCCGCGAAGGTGGGCCTGGAGGAACCTTGAACAGCGGCGTCGGGGGGCCTTCGCGTCCCGCAATCACTCACGTTGGCGGAGGGGGCCGCCGCTGGTAGCGTCATGGCTCCTGGGCCTTGTGCCCCTTCCGCATGAGCCGCTCATGACCGCACAGCGATTGCGTCAACTGTTCTCCAGGGTCCTGAAGGCATCCCTCGCCACGCCGCTGGTGCTCGCCGGATGTCAGGGTGAGCGGTCCGTGAAGCCTGACACCCATCGCCCCGCCCCGACGGCGCCACTTGCGACGACCTACCGCCAGATTCAATGCGAGGACTCGCTTGCGCTGAATGGCGTCTCGCTTCCCCTCTGGCGCGTCCCCCCGGTTGACAGGCTTTCGCTGATGCCTGCCCCGGACTTCGTCGAGCTGCGACAGTATTCCTTCGTCGCGGAGTGGGTCCCGGACACGACGCAACCCCGAACCCGCGGAGGGGCAGTGCGAGCGCGCTTGAAGACGACGCGGAGCCCCGGATTCCAGCCCACGTCCACCTCCGGAACCGCGTGCGAGACAGCCTCCGACAAGGCGGCCTGTCAGCAAGCGCTCCGGACGCAGGACGGCGGCGAGGAAGGCTTTCGTCGCCATTGCAATTCTGGGTGTTCGTCCTATTACGTGGTGACCACGCGCGGCGACGAGGTCAGGACCTACGCAACGACAGAAGCGCTCCAGCAATTGCTTGGCACCATCGATACCGAGCAGGAGGCCGTCCTCCTGGCGTTCGCATCCGGCTACGACGTGTGCAGCAGTGGCGGTGATTTTCCGCCGCGGGTCGGGGTCAACCCCGACGACGGCTTCACGGTGCGGGTCTCCCAGGGTGTTGCCTGTGGGAAGGGATCAAATCTGTACCAGCAGGCCCTGCGAATCACATCCTCGGGGGAGCTGGTCAAATATGAACCCACCGTCCTCAAGTACGGCGACGAAACCTGCTACGTGGGCCGAAGACCCGTGGGGCTTCAGGACGCCCGGTCCGGTGCCTGTGAGGATCCTCGGGGCCGCTACTTCGCGGAGGCCGCCCGCCTGGAGGCTGCCTCCATCCACGCCTTCCTCCGTCTGCACGACGAACTGAAGCTGCATGGCGCGGACGTGGCCTTGCAGGATGCGGCGCTCGCCAGCGCGGTGGACGAGGTGCGGCATACCGACGTCACCCGACGGTTGACCCTCCGCTTTGGCGCCGTCCCTCCCGCGCCGTCCGTGGCGGAGCTGCCATTGCGGCCCTTGACCGAAGTGCTGCTCGACAACGCCGTGGAGGGCTGCGTGCGGGAGACGTATGGCGCACTGCTGGCACACCACCAGGCCCTGCACGCGCGCGACCCGGAGATCCGCAAGGCCATGTCGCGCATCGCGGAGGACGAGACGCGGCACGCGGGCCTGTCCTGGGACATTGCCGGCTGGGCCGCTCCCAGGCTGTCCGTGGAGGACCAGGCGGCGCTTCACAAGGCCCGGCGGCAGGCGGTGGCCGTGCTGCGCGCGGAGGTGGCCGTGCCGCTCGACGCGGAGCTCACCGCCGACGCCGGCCTTCCCTCCGCCGAGGTGGGGCTCGCAATGCTGGACTCGCTTGAGCAGGCGCTCTGGGCCTGAAGCCCACCTCCGCCGCCCTCATCCGGGTCCGCACCCTCGCGGGTGGGGTATTGGCCATGGCTCCACGTACTCGCCGCTGTCGATGCTGCCGGACGCGACGTGCTCGGTGCCGAAGCTCGCGCCCAGCTGGCAGTGCACGTGCGGGACTTTGAACACAGCGCAAAACAGTGGAGGCCGCGGGAATCGAACCCGCGCCGGGCGGCGCGCATGGCGGGAGAGGTGAAGACCGACAATTCAGAGCGCGAGGGCAAGTACGAGATCGCGCTGCGGGTCGTTCTCGTCATCGGGGCTGGCGATTGAGGTCTGGCAGCATGCCAGCGCCCTCCTGCTCTAGGTTCAACGGGTGCGAGGTGGCCGTGCCGAACAGCGCATTGCCGGGTACGCACGAGGTGTGAAGCGTGGGGCAGCGTTGCTCCTTGACACTCGCGTGCTGTCACGGCCACGCTGCGACGATGAGAAATACTCGTCACAGAGGCTCCCTTCGACAAGCGCTGGCTGTAGTGACTGCGTTCGCGCTCCTGCTCGGCATCGGCAACGAGGCTGAGGCTCAACAAACGGGCAAAACGACCCGATACTGGGATTGTGCCAAAGGAAGCGCTTCGTGGCCTGGGAAAGCCTCGGTTACCAGTCCGGTCAAAGCTTGCGCCAAGGATGGTGTCACCGTAGTCAGTCAGGATGCGCAAAGCGGTGCGAATGGTGGTACTGCCTACGCGTGTAACAACAATCAGCCGTGGGCTGTTAATTCGACTCTGGCGTATGGGTTTGCCGCAGTGAATGTGGCTGGCGGGTCAGAAGCCACCTGGAGCTGCGCCTGTTACGAATTGACATTCACCAGCGGGCCCGTGAAGGGCAAGAAGATGGTGGTTCAGGCGGTCAATACGGGAGGGGATTTGGGTCAGAACCATTTCGACCTGCTAGTCCCTGGCGGGGGTGTGGGCATTTTCAACGCCTGTACGAGTCAGTGGGGTGCTCCAGCCGATGGTTGGGGTGCCAGATACGGCGGCATCGCCAGTCGAACTGAATGTAGCCAGCTGCCGTCTCAATTGAGGGCGGGCTGCAATTGGCGATTCGACTGGTTCATGAACGCGGACAATCCTACCATGAGCTTCAAGCAGGTCGCCTGTCCAAAGGCAATCACTGATAAATCTGGCTGCATCCGCAAGTAGGAGCAGGCGAACGTATCGTTGACGACCTGCGCGGGCCGGCGGTGAGCGTCAAGGTAGATGTCGCGTGAGAGAGGTCAGCCGATGCGCTTCAACTCCTGCACTTCCGGTGAGGGGTTGAGGCGCACGGGGCCCGCGGGTGTCCAGTCGCGCGTGTTGCGGCTCCAGCGCTCGGGGTGACGGGCGCGGGCGCGCTGGTACACCTGGTGACGCTCCAGCAACCCGTGCTCGTTGTACCGGCTCGTCATCCACCCGGTGGCGCTGGGAAGCGGGCTCCGGCTGTTCCCGGTGCGCGAGAAGCCGATGAACCTGCGCCTGGTCAGCACCCCGCGGTTCGAGAAGGGCACCGTCGCGCACGTCTACCAGCCCGAGTGATTCAGGTCGCGCGCTTCAGCGCGTCCAGGTCCGCGCCCCGGATGGCGTCGAGGTTGCGGGTGAGCTTCTCGGCGTCCCAGTCCCACCAGCGGATCGCGAGGAGCTCGGCGATGACGTGCTCGGGGAAGCGGCGGCGGATCTCCCGCGCCGGGTTGCCGCCCACGATCGCGTAAGGGGCCACGTTCGCGGTCACCACGGATTGGGCGGCCACGATCGCCCCATCGCCAATGCGCACGCCCGGCATGATTGTGGCCTCCTGACCGATCCAGACGTCGTTGCCCACGACCGTGTCGCCCCGGAACCCGGCCCGGATCGTGGCCAGGTCGAAGCCCTGCTCCCAGCCCCGCCCGAAGATGTTGAACGGGTAGGTCGAGAACCCCGTCATGGCGTGGTTGGCGCCATTCATGATGAACGTCGTGCCGGTCGCGATCGCGCAGAAGCGCCCGATGACGAGCCGGTCGCCAATGAAGTCGTAATGGTGCTGGACGCAGCGCTCGACGAAGCCCTCGGGCCCACGTGGGTCGTCGTAATAGGTGTAGTCGCCCACCTCGATGTTGGGCTGCTTCACGAAGGCCTTGAGGAAGCCGACGCGGGGCTGGCCCGGCATGGGATGCGGGTCGAGCGGATGGGGTCCGGTCGTCATGGTGCCTCGGGCACAACTGTTTTCAACGACAGGGATGCTGTCGGGCTATGGAGCGGCGGTATTCGAGGTGGCGGGGCGTGGGACGGCGAGAACGGGCGTATAACAAACGCCCTTGTAGACAAAGGAGTCCGGGTCGCAGTCCTTCGGATCGACCGGTGACTTCAGCCAGCATCCGCCCTGGATGGCGACCTGGGCCTTGCCGGGGCAGCGGCCGTTGGCATCGGGACGTCGCTGCCCTGGAAAGGGCTTTGGTGGCATGTCCACCCCAATGGTCGACCACGCGGACGGTTCCCGGGTGGGCGCCACCGGGGTGGTCATCACCGAGTCCCCGACGGCCACGGTGCCGCCATCCTCCGCACCCATGCGCAGGGAAGTCGGCTCCTTCGCGGAAGCCGCTCCGGGATGCACGCGCAGCATCCCCCCGGCGCCAAGCATGAGCGCGCCTCCCACGCTGCCTGCCACGAGCCATGGGCGCCAGCGAGACCTGGTGCCTCGAGGCAAGACAGGTCGGGAGTCGGCCCATGTCCTCAAGGGGTGAGACACCTCCGCGATGAAGAGCGGCCCATCCGCCTCCGGCCCCGCCTTCCTCGCGCTCTGCTCCAGCGCCTCCGCCAGTTCGCGGGCACCGCCGCGCGCCTCGGGGCGCACGGAAAGCATCCGAGACACGAGCCCGCTCAGCTCCGGGCAGCAGCGAACGTTGAGCGCTCGCGGAGGCCGAGGGCCCGCGCCCTCCAGACTCCAGACAGGGCACTCCGGGTCCTTCGGTGCCGCCGCCGGAGGGTACTCGCCGGTCACCAGCCTGTACGCGGTCACCCCCAGCGCGAAGACATCATCCGCCGTCCCAGGGGCATAGGGCACGGCCGATTCGAGGAGGGGGACGCGCACGGAGCGCCACGCCTCGGGCGAGCGGTAGGGCGGGGTCCCGGGAGGAAAGGGCGGTGACGTCAGCGGAGCGGCGCCCACGAAGTGCCCGGAGCCGAAGTCGGTGAGGAAGGCCCGTCCCTCCGCGGCGCTCACGAGGACGTTGTCGCCCTTCACGTCCCGGTGGATGCCGCCCACGGCATGCGTGGCCTCCAGGGCCCGAGCGAGCTGGGCGAGGACGTGGAGCACCTGCCGGGAGGAGGGGCGCTGCCTCCGCGCCCACGCATACAGCGACACGCCCTCCACGTACTCCATGGCGAGGAAGGGGTGGGGCGGGCCCCCTGGCGGCAGCCAGCATCCATGGCCCAGCAGGCGCGGGACGTGGGGGTGACGGAGGCGGGAGAGCAGCTCCACCTCGCGCGCGAAGCGCTCGTCTCCCGGGTACAGGGCCAGCTTGAGTGCCACAGGTCCGGGGTGCCCCTCGGCGAAGGCGCGGTAGACGGCGCCGTAGGCTCCCCCTCCCCGCCGCTCCATGACTCGCCAGTGCCCCACTTTCGTGCCCGGGGGGAGGCGTGCTGGATTCAGGTGAGCAGACGCCATGCCGTGTCTCGCGAGGGGGGAAGGGGCAGCCCTGCGAGCCTACTGACGGCATGGGCATGTGTCAGCGCCATCTTCCGGGCAGGCAGGGGGCTCGGCGCGTCATGGAGCGGGCTTGGGGATGGCTGTAGGAAACACAGCGGCCCGCCCCGAAAGCCCGGGGTGGGCTGCCGCATCTACAGAACGAGAGGTGTTCCCTCGGCGCCTTTGCGGCTACCCGCAGATTCCGTCGCGGGTCGAGCAGTAACCGACGCAGGACGAGTAATAGACGCCAAGGATCTCGGAGCCGTCGCAGCAGTAGCACATGATCCAGGACGCGTTCTTCTCAGACGCATCAGTGGGACCGCACTTCGCCTCGCACTCGGCGGCGGAACCGGTACACGTGGTGCCGTTGGCGCACGCAACGGGCACTTCTTCATCGGACGTGCCGCCACATCCCGCCAACAGTCCCGCTGCCATCAGCCCCGCGATGATTGCCATTCGCATGTGTGTATCTCCCAGGTGAGTGCTGCCCGGCCACCATATGCCAGGGTGTCTCCCCGCCAGGAGAGAAGTGGTCCCGGGTCACGAGCACCTCATGCACTGACGGTTGCAGCTCACCCGTGTGCCGTGAGGCTCATGCGCCGTCCTTCAGCCGGCCCCGCGTCCCGGACGACAACGCCTTCTCCGAAGCCCTCTTCCGCACGCTGAAGTACCGCCCCTCCTTCCCCCAGCGCGCCTTCGCCTCGACGCAGGACGCGCACGTCATCCTGAGCGTTGGAGTCGCGACACGCGCGACTGGACGCCCGCGGGCCCCGTGCGCCTCAACCCCTCACCGGAAGTACAGGAGCTGAAGAGCATTGGCTGAACCCTTTCACGCGACAACTACCTTGACGCTCACCGTCCCAACCCATTCCGCACGGCTCGTGCGACCTACGTGCGACATGGCTCCCCGCGCATCCGCGCACAGGGCCGCCGCTGTCGTTCAGGCCTCCTCGTCTGGCAAGAGCGTGCGGAGCAGCTCGTCGTCGGGCCCGTGTGGACGCCAGCCCGCGGGGGGAGGTTTGGCAAGAAGGGCGTCGCCGACCTGCCTGACACGTTCCTTATGCGTTTCTGGAGTGAAGCCGGTCCATAAGCCGAGTGCCTTGGCGACTTTGAAGCGGTTGGCATCGTCAAGCACGCCCGGCCATCCACTGGGGAGGCATTCAGCCAATTCACGGACGAGCTGTCCGCGAACCAACCGCGAGAGTTGCTTGCTCCGCTCCGCCTCGGCAACGAGCCCGCTGAACACCTGCACCCCAGCAATCTCGCCCTCGCTGAGCTCCGCAGCAAGCTTCACCAGCGAGGCGGTCGGGTGCGCCTCAGCAAAGGCGGTCAGGGAGTCATAACCACGCTCGCGGACCCGCTCATACAGGCGGGTCTTCCAGTCGCCGTCCCATGGATGTCTGGCGGTCATCGACTTCTCCCTTGGACGAAATTCATTGGGATGGAGTAGCGCTCCATGGTCACTGCGACGATGTCCAGGATCTCGTTTCTCGTCAACATCCGGCCGGCCTTGGTCTCTGCGTCGTGCAGGACCTCCATGAGCAGCCGGTTCCACTCACCGGGCCACGTGCGCCCCAGCTTCCAGTTCCCCCCTCCGTGGATCGCCTCGTGGTGGGCCTGCTCCATCCGGACGCAGAACTGGTCGATGTCCATGTCACCCTTGAAGCCGCGCCGCTCGAACCACTCGCGGTGCTCCTGCGGCAGCACATGGTGTTTCGGAGCGTCCGACATGCCCGCCCCCGCTCTGCCTGTCACCTGCATGCCGCGCACCTCTGGGCTGTCGCCCAGCGCTTCGCGCACGCCCTGGGGCAGGTCCTGGTGAGCCTGGGCCATCGTGATCTGTCCGCCCTGAATGAGGACGGCCGCGCCGGCGGCGGGCACGGAGATGACGCCCGCCTGCACGAGCCTTCGCATCATCTCCACCCACTCGGCGGAGACCACCATCCGCGAGCCCACCCTGACGCCACCCGAACTCATCACGAGGCCCACGCCCATCGTTACGCGGGCCGAGGGCGGCACGCGTGGCAGGGCCATCTTCATCGAGGAGATCATCGTGACCATCTCCAGCGCCTGCATCGCCGCGATGACCTGCCCGCCGAACTTCAGGGTCTCGCGGGTCTCCCGCTGGAGCGTGTCGAACTCACGCGTCAGCTTCCCCATCAGTTCCGGCATCGCGGTGGTCGTCGCCTCCACCCGCTCCGGATCCAGTGAGGCGAGGTCCGTCAGCGCAGGCTCCATCAGCCCCTGCACGCGATACAGGTCCCTGAAGAGCTTCTCGCCGCTGCACATGGGACAGTGACGGAGCACGGCGTCCGCGAGGTGCAGGAAGTCCACCCAGGTGGCCAGCAGGAGGGTCCCAAATTGGGCCGCCTGGAGCTTCGGCCCCGCCATGCGCAGCAGGCCCAGCTCCATGTCCGTGTCGCCGACTTCCGAGGCCACCTTCGTCAACGCGGTGGCACTCCCAAGCGCGCCCTGAAGCCACGTCACCTGCTTGGAGCCCTGGTCGAGGTAGCGCGTGAAGACGCCGGTGAGGCTCCAGCCCCACGGGTCTGAAGGGCGGGCCGCCAGTTGGGTGAACGCGGCCTCGACGCCGCGCAGGGAGCCCTTCACTTCGTCCGTGGCGTCGAGGACTGCCTGCCGCGTCAATTCAGCGCTCTGGGCCCCGCCCCGGACAGCGCTGTCTCCCACGGCGGTCACGTCGTCACGCGGTTGCTGGCGGCGCAGGAGCCGTTGCTCGGGCCCAGCAAGCGCGCGCGGGGGGAAGTTCCGGGCGCGCGGGGGCTCATCGCTCGGAGCCTCCACCCACGCGGGCGAGGAGGCCTCTCGCGGCGCGTAGCTCAAGCTTCGACCTCGCCCAGGCGCTTGCGACACGGAGGCACATCCCGTGGTCATCAGCGCCAGGGCCAGCAAGACCCGCCGCGCCAGTGAAGCCCAGGCGCGGGTCGGCTCCTTGGGGACCGAAGCCTCGGAGTCAGGCGACGCCGTGGCCGCTCCTTGCGCGCAAAGGAGCCCCAACCACAGCACCGCCCAGCCGCGGTTGCCCATCGCTCGCGCCTCCTGACTGCACTCCGGTGTGGCGTGCAGAATCCCGTCATACCCGCCGAGTCCGACAAGTCGGCCGGACCCGGAAGACACATGCCCCCGAGGGCATGGAGGGAGGCGGGAGTCAGGACTTCAGCCAGTGGGCTGCCGACTCCCAGCTCGGCGTGCTCCAGGGCCTGGCACTGTCGTCACGTCGTCGGGGTGGCGCGTCGCCGTGGCCCGCAGTCGTGAGCCTCCACGGCTCGCGGGTGCGGTCGCAACCTTGTCCGGGTGGGGACACCTGGAGAGAGGCGGTCAACGTCCTCGACCGTCCTCTTGCTCCGGCGTGCGACATGCGTGCAACACGGGTGGAAGGTGCTGCTGACTGGCTGTGATCACAGCGCAAAACAGTGGAGGCGGAGGGAATCGAACCCGCTGCCGTGAAGGCACCGCTCAGCGCACGGCGGCGCGCTGCAGATGGATCATCGCCTCATCCAGCAGCGCGGCCACGCCCCGCCGCACCACGTGCACCACCTTGTGGTGATGCGCTGGCGGGCCGTGCGTGTAATGGCCAGACACCTTGTGATGCAGTTCCGTGGCGCCCCACACCAGCACCAGGTCCGCCCATTCCAAGTCGCTCTTCGCCCGGTCCGACGTGCGCCGCTCGGTGCCGTCCACCATGCGCAGCTGGATGTGATTGCCCAGCTTGGCTTCCAATTCCTCACGCACCGCGGGCGAGCCGCCCACCACCACCACGCGGTGGACGTTCAGGTTGCGGCACACCTCCAGGAACGCCACCTCCGCTCTCCGGTTGGCGGATCCTCCGCACCGGGCGCAGTGGCTCCGGGGCTCCACCCGTAAAGGCTCACGGCCGCTGGCGGTCGCCACCTGGAAGCAGGCAGGGTCGGCGCATACCTGGAAGAAGCGCTCGGCCAGCACCTCGGCGGCGCGCATCAGCTTGGGCTCGCTCATGCGCGCCTTGCCCGGCCGCGTGAGCCCCGCCTCCTCCAGCACGCCCCGCGCCAGCACGGAGGCCGCGGCGATGCTCAACAACAGCGAGTCACCCTTGATGATGCCCCGCTGCGGCGCCGCGCACTGCGGGATGGTGCGTGCGTCCACCAGCACGTAGTCCGGCGTCAGCCCCAGCCCCTCCACCGCGCGGCGCAGGGCCGGCTGTCTTTACCCTTCCGTCACGCTCGGACTCCCAGACTGGGTCCATTTCGACGAGATCTGTGCGGAGGCGGTGTCCCTTGCTGTCGGCCCATTCACGTTAGAATCACGCCCCATGATGCCGGGGACCGACGGAGCGCAGGGGGAGTTGACGGGCACGGAGCCTCTGGCGGAGGTCGCGAGACAGGCCACCGCGCATGCGGGGCTGTCCATCGTTGTCTATCACCAGGGCGGCGCGGAGACAGCGCTCCTCACTCCCGGCCAGCCTGTGATTGTCGGGCGCGCCGAACCCGCGGACCTGCGCGTCCCCGACCGCAAGCTGTCGCGAGAACATGCGCGCTTCACCCTGCTGGAGAATCGCGTCCTCGTGGAGGATCTCGGCTCCCGGAATGGCACCTGGCTCTCCGGCCGGCGCGTGGAGCGCGTGGCGCTGGACATTGGCGGAGAGGTCCTGCTGGGCGAGGTGCTGGCGCGTGTCCATGGGCTGGGGGCTGGCGGCCCGAGGACGGCTGGAGAGGAGAGCTTCCGCCACCAGCTTGACGACGAGGAGGCCCGGGCCCGGCACCTGCGGCGCGGCTTCGCCCTCCTCGCGGTCCGAGCTCCCGACGGCGACGCACCAGGCGACTGGATCGGGTGCGTGCGGGAGCGGCTCCGCCCCGTCGATCAGCTGAGCGCCTTCGGACCGGACCGGCTGCTCGTCCTGCTGCCGGAAGTGGACGCGGCCTCGGCGCTCGGCCTGGCGCGCGCCGTGGCCTCGCCCCTGGGCGTCGCGGGTGGCACCCCTCGCGTGGGCCTCGCCGTCTATCCGGGGGCGGCCAGCACGGTGGAGGAGCTGATTGACCGGGCCTTGCGCTCCCTGGAACGCACCTCCGCGCGGGAGCCGGTGGTCCAGGCTTCCGACGCCTGGTCCGACAGCAGCGCGCCGGAGGTCGGCTCCGCCATCGTCGCGGGCGCGGCGATGCGGGGGCTGCTGGCCACGGCGGCCCGGGTGGCCGGCGCGCGCATCCCGGTCATCCTCCTGGGAGAGACGGGGACAGGCAAGGAGGTGCTGGCCCGCTACATCCACGAGCAGGGTCCCCGGCGGGAGCGGCGCATGGTGCGCGTCAATTGCGGCGCCATTCCCTCCCAGCTCATCGAAAGCACGCTCTTCGGTCACGAAAAGGGCGCCTTCACCGGGGCGCAGCAACAGCACCGGGGCGTCTTCGAGGAAGCGGACAAGGGAAGCGTGTTCCTCGATGAGATCGGGGAGCTGCCGCTCGCGGCGCAGGTGGCCCTGCTGCGCGTGCTGGAGACGGGGAGCTTCTGCCGCGTGGGAGGCACGCGGGAGATCGCCGTCGACGTGCGTGTGATTGCCGCCACCCACCGCGATCTGGAGGCCATGGTGGCGCAGGGCCAGTTCCGTGACGACCTGTACTACCGGCTGAGCACGATGGTGCTGGAGCTGCCCCCGCTGCGCGAGCGGATGGAAGAGGTGGAGCCGCTCGCGCGCCGGTTCCTCTCGCTGGCCAACGAGGCCAATGGCCGGCAGGTGAGGGGACTGAGCCCCGAGGCGCTGGCCCTGTTCAAGGCGCACTCCTGGCCGGGGAACGTGCGCGAGCTGAAGAACGCCCTCGAGCGCGCGGTGGTGGTGGCGACGGGCGAGCTCATCACGGCCGAGGACCTTCCGGCGCGGGTGCGGGCGACCCGTGCGCCGGACGCCCTCCCACCGCGAGCGCAGCGGCCTCCGGAAGACGTCGCACGGCGGGAGGACTCCCCGGGGGCCGAAGCCGAGCTGAAGGCCCAGGTGAAGGACTACGAATCCCAGCTCCTGGAGAAGACGCTGCGCTCGGCCAACTGGAACCGGACGGAGGCGGCCCGCCAGTTGGGGATGCCGGTGAGGACCCTGTCGTACCGGATGAAGGTGCTGGGCCTCAAGAAGCGGGAGGCCTGAAGGCATGCGTGTTCCGCCCGTACTCTCGCCCGAGGCACCGGAGTACCTGGGGCCCTACCGGGTCCTCGGAGTGCTGGGCCAGGGAGGCATGGGCATCGTCTACCGGGGCGAACACGTCGACACCGGGGAGGCCGCCGCGGTCAAGACGGTGCGGGCCACCTCCCGGGCGATGCTCGCCACCATCCGCCGGGAGATCCATGCGCTCAGCCGGGTGCGGCATCCCGGAATCATCCGCGTCGTGGCCCAGGGCGTCGCGGACGGACTTCCCTGGTACGCCATGCCCCTGCTGCCGGGCCCCACCCTGCGCGACTCCGTCTCCCCGCAGTGGTTCGAGCCCACCGCCGGGGTGGGGCTGGGGCCGCTGGAGCGCACGGAGACGATGCCCGCCCTCGCCCCACCGGGCCCGGAGCGCTCCCGAGGGCCTTCGCCGCGCCCTCCCAGCACCGCCGCGTCCTCGGGCTCCGCGCTCCTGCTGTTGCGCCGGCTGTGCGCGCCGCTCGCCTTCCTCCACGGCTGCGGGCTTGTCCACCGCGACCTCAAGCCCGAGAACGTCGTCATCCATGAGGACGGGCGGCCCATCCTGGTGGACCTCGGCATCGCCGCGCTCTCCGGGGGGGCCGAGGGGCGCGAGGAGCTGACCGCGGAGGGCGGGGTGATGGGCACCGTGGCGTACATGGCCCCGGAGCAGATCCGCGGCGAGCTGGTCGACGCGCGCGCGGACCTCTATGCGCTCGGCTGCATCCTCTACGAAGCCGTGACGGGCAGGCCGCCCTTCACCGGCGACCAGGCCCGGTCGGTCCTCCACCAGCACCTGCATGACGCGCCGGTGGCCCCCTCCCGCCGGGCCGGAGGGGTCCCGGAGGCGCTGGACACCCTCATCCTGCGGTTGCTGGAGAAGCGGCCCCAGGACCGGCTGGGCTATGCGGAGGACGTGGCCGCGGTCCTGGGGACGCTGGAGCTCCCGGACGCGCGCGAGGACGGCCCGGCCCCTCGGCCCTACCTGTACCGGCCCGTCTTCTCCGGACGCGAGGAGGCCCTCGCGGTGCTCGCGCGGAGCGTGGAGCGCGTCCACGCGGGCCAGTGGGGAGGGCTGGTGCTCATCCGGGGGGAGAGCGGCGTGGGCAAGACCCGGCTCGCCCTGGAGGTGACCCGGCTGGCCGCGCAGCGGGGGCTGCTGGTGCTCACCGGCCAGTGCGTCGGGCTCGGCGTCGGAGAGGCGGCGGAGCCGGGCCCGTCCACGGCGCCCCTCCACCCGCTGCGGCCCCTGCTGCTCGCGGTGGCGGACCTGGCACGCGCGGGCGGCGAAGCCGAGACCCAGCGGCTGCTGGGCGCCCGGGCCGCGGTGCTCGCGGCCTACGAGCCCGCGCTGGGAGGGCTTGCAGGCCCGGGGGAACCCCCGGCGCCACCGGAGCTGCCCCCCGATGCGGCGCGGGCGCGGGTGATTGATTCCGTGCGGCAGACGCTGTTCGCGCTGGCGGCCTCCACGCCCCTGGTGCTGCTGCTCGACGACCTCCAGTGGATGGACGAGCTGTCGCTCAGCGTGCTGGAGACGCTGGCGGAGGAGCCCCTCGCGCGCCCTCAGGTGCTGGTGGTGGGCACCTATCGCTCCGAGGAGACGCCCCCGGTATTGGAGACGCTGGCGCGCGCCCCGGGCGTCACCGTCATCCCGCTCGGCCGGCTGGATGGCGACAGCGTGGGCAGCATGGTGTCGGGGATGCTGGCCCTGCGAGCCCCGCCAGTGGGCGTGCTCGACGTGCTGGTGCGCCAGTCCGACGGCAACCCGTTCTTCGTCGCGGAGTATCTGCGCGCGGCCATCAGCGAGGGGATGCTCACCCGGGATCCCCGCGGGCGCTGGCACTTCGATGAGCGGGGCACCGCTCCGGACTCGCTGGCGGCGCTCCCCCTTCCACGCACCCTGGCGGAGCTCATCGACCGCCGCCTGTCGCGGCTCGACGGCACGGGACACGCCCTCGTGGCCTGGGGCAGCGTGCTCGGTCGGGAGTTCGACGCGGAGCTGCTGCTGGCGGACACCGGGCACTCCGAAGGCGCCCTGCTGGGAGCGATGGAAGCGCTCCGGGTCCGCAACATCCTCGAGGAGGCCGGGGCCGGGCGGCTCCGGTTCGGCCACGACAAGCTGCGGGAGACCGCGTACGAGCGCATCCCCGTGGCGCGGCGGCGCGCCCTGCACCAGCGCGCCGGGGAGCTGCTCGAGGCGCGGCACGGCGAGGCCGCGGACCTGCTGCCGGTGCTGGCGCATCACTTCGCGCGGGGGGAGGTCCACGACAAGGCCAGTCACTACTTCGTCCAGGCGGCGCGGCGGGCCCGCGCGGCGTACGCGAACGGAGAGGCCATCGCGTTCTATGGGAGCGCCCTCACGGAGGGACAGGCCCTGCTCGCGTCAGGGGACGACCCGGGGAGGCACGACGCCCTGGGCGCACTGCAGGAGGAACTGGGAGACGTGCTCGCGCTCGCCGGGCGTCAGGCGGAGGCGCGCGCGGCCTATCAGCAGGCGCTCATGCGCGCATCGGGAGCGTCGCTCGGACGTGCCCGGCTCCTGCGCAAGGAGGGCAAGACCCGGGAGACCCACCACCAGCACGACGAGGCCCTGGCGTCCTACGCCGCCGCGGAGCGGGCGCTCGAAGCGTCCCAGGAGGGCCGCGCCGAGGGCTGGTGGCATGAGTGGCTCCAGCTCCAGGTGGACCGGGTCTCCGTCCACTACTTCGCCGCCCGGCAGGAGGAGATGGAGGACCTGGTGCGGCGCGTACAGCCCGTGGTGGAGCAACGGGGCGCCCCGGTCCAGCGCGCCAGCTTCTTCCAGGCGCTCGTGCAGAAGAACCTGCGGGCGGAGCGCTACCGCACCTCTTCCGAGACGGTGGAGCATGCGCGAGCGAGCCTGCGGGCGCGCGAGGAGGTGGGCGAACCCGGCGCCATCGCCTCCGCGCGGTTCGCCCTGGGCGCGGTGCTGCTGTGGCACGACGCCTTCGGCGAGGCCCTGGACGTCCTGACGGAGGCGCTCCGCGCGGCCGAGCGCACGGGAGACCTGCCCATCCAGGCCCGGTGTCTCACCTACCTGGCGATGCTCCACCGCCGACGCCGGATGCCGGAGCCCACCCGTCAGTGGTCGAATCAGGGCCTCGAGGTCGCCACCTCCGCGCGGATGGCGGACTACGCCGGCGCGGCGCAAGCCAACCTCGCGTGGGTGGCGCTGCGGCGCGGCGACCTCGGGCATGCCGAGCGGCAGGGCCTGGCGGCGTTGGACGCCTGGAAGCCGCTGTCCCTCGTCTACCCCTTCCAGTGGACGGCGCTGCTCCCGCTGGCGTGCATTGAACAGCGGAGGGGCCGGCATGCCGAGGCGGTGGCGCGGCTCCATGCGGCGCTGGATCCAAAGCAGCAGCGCCTCCCCGACGCGCTTGGCGCCTGCTTCGCGCGGTGCGTGGAGACCCTGGAGCACGGCCCCACGGCCCACCTGGGCGACCTGCTCCAGCGCGCGCTCACAGAGGCGGAGCGAGAGGGCTTCCTGTAGCGGTCCGCGGCGCCGGCAAGAAGTTGCCGGAGCGCAAGAAGTTGCCGGGAAGCGTGGCACCTTCTTGCCCCGTTGCCCCGCGCCTCCTACGGCACGCCCTGGCATGGGCACTGCAATCCGTCCCCGGAAACCGCTGCCCGAGGACACGCCATGGCTCTATCCGTGGATTACCCGTACCCCGCCCTGAGACAGAATGCGTTGTTCGCCATCAAGGTGACCGGGGCCAAAGGCCCCATCACTGCGACGCCGAAAGACCCCTCGACCCTGAGTGTCACGACTGGACCGACGAGCCCGGACGGCGCTTGCACCCTCCAACTGAAAGTGCTCGCGGATGTCAGTAAACCCGAGGTTTACATCTACACCATCAAAGACAAGGCTAGTGGCGCCAGCCTGAACGCGCATGTCGTCGGCATGCCAGCGCCCAGCTCCAATCGCGTGCTGGTCTTCTTCTTCGGTGTTGATGGCAACATGTATCTGCTCAGCCACAATAAGTGCGCGGACCCCGTCGTGACGATCCTTCACGAATATCCGGGTCCAGACAAGCCGACGCCCATCAGCAAGCACAAGAATGAGGTGGACCAAAATCCTCCCCTCCTGATCGATCGTCTCCCCAATGAAGCTGCGTACGTCACCTGCTACCTGCTGGACCTCCAGTCGCTGCAGCGGGATGATGACAAATGAGCACCTTGTGACGATCCAAACATGCCGCAGCGAGGATCCCGAAACGCCCTCGGCGAAACACCACCGTCACGGGACGCATCGACAGACATCTCCGGAAGCGACCGTGGAGCGGGTGCGGCCGTTGCTGCCCCTGATGGGGATCACCCGCGTCGCGGACGTCACCGGGCTCGACACGCTCGGCATTCCCGTGGTGATGGTGTGCCGGCCCCGTGCCCGCTCGCTGTCCGTATCGCAGGGCAAGGGGCTGACGCTCGCCGCCGCTCGGGCGTCGGGCCTGATGGAGTCGGTGGAGCATTTCCATGCGGAGCACATCACCCTACCGCTCAAGCTGGGGACGGTGAACGAGCTGCGCTTCGGACACCACCTGGCCGCCATCGACCTGATGGCCCGGCACGCCGCGACGGAGCTCCATGACAACCTCCGGCTCTTCTGGGTGGCGGGCGCGGACCTCGCCGCGGGCGGCACGCCCACCTGGGTGCCCTTCGAGCTGGTGCACACCGACTTCTCGCTGCCCATCCTCGCGGGCAGCGGCGCGTTCCTGATGACCTCGAGCGGACTGGCCTCGGGCAACCACCGCCTGGAGGCGGTCAGCCACGCCGTGTGCGAGCTGGTGGAGCGCGACGCCGTCACGCTCTGGCGCCTCGCGGGGAAGGCCCACCAGGACAGCCGGCGCGTCGACCTCTCCACCGTGGAGGACCCGGGCTGCCGCGAAGTGCTCGACCGGTACGAGCGCGCGGGCGCCACGGTCTTCGTCTGGGAGGTGACCTCGGACGTCGGCATCGCGGCCTTCGCATGCACGCTCGTGGACCGCGAGCCGGACCCCTACCGTCCCATTGGCCCCATGGGAGGCTTTGGCTGCCACCCGTCGCGGGGCATCGCGCTGCTGCGCGCGCTCACCGAGGCGGCGCAGAGCCGGCTGACCCTCATCACCGGGGCCCGTGACGACGTGCGCTTCGGGATGGGCAGCCTGGAGGAGGACCTGGAGGCCGCGCGCCGGTGTCTGGCGACGCAAGGGGCCGTCCCCGCGCGGCGCAGCTTCCTCCAGGCGCCCGACCACGCGAGCGACACCTTCGACGAGGACGTGAGCTGGGAGGTGGAGCAGCTGCGCGCCAGGGGGCTCACCCAGGTCATCGCCGTGGACCTGACCCGGCACGAGCTGGGCATCCCCGTCGTCCGGGTGGTGATTCCGGGGCTGGAGCCCCTCCATGACATTCCCGGCTACGTGCCGGGGGCCCGCGCGCGCGCGTGTCTGCGGGAGGCCCCTCCATGAAGCTCTTCGTCTTCACCGGCCCGACCCTCTCCGCCGACGAGGGCCGCACCCTGTTGGATGCCGTCTTCCTGCCTCCCGCGGCGCAGGGAGACGTCTACCTCGCGGCGCGCGAGAAGCCCGTGGCCATTGGCATCATCGATGGCTACTTCGAGCGGGTGCCTTCCGTGTCGCACAAGGAGGTCCTCTGGGCGCTGTCCCAGGGCATCCACGTCTTCGGCGCCTCCAGCATGGGCGCCCTGCGCGCCGCGGAGCTGGCGCCCTTCGGAATGGAGGGCGTGGGCACCGTCTACGACGACTACCGGAGCGGCAGGGTGGAGGCGGATGACGAGGTGGCCGTCACCCATGGAGCCGCCGAGGACGGCTTCCGCGCCACGAGCGAAGCGATGGTCAACATCAGGGCCACGCTGCACGCCGCCGAGCGGGCCGAGGTCATCTCGCCAGGCAGCCGCGCCATCCTGGAGCGTCTGGCGAAGTCCCTGTTCTATCCGGACCGGCGCTACCCCACCGTCCTCTCACTCGCGAAGGCCGAGGGGATGGCCTCCGCGGAGGTGGAGGCCCTGCGTGCCTTCCTGCCCACGGGTCGGGTGAACCCGAAGCGCCAGGATGCGCTCTCAATGCTCCGGGTCCTGCGGGAGCGGACCGCCCAGGGACTGGAACCCAAGCGGGTGCGCTGGCATTTCGAGCGCACGGATGCGTGGGAGTACATCCGCGCGAACGCGGAGCGGCGCGCTCAGGGTCCAGGGACGGAAGGCCTGGCTGCCGTCCGCGGCTGAGCAGGCTCGGGATTGAACTCCTCATGGCCCCCACGCGTCCAATATGCAGTGCAGGAGCTGAAGTGGGAGTCAGTGGGTGTCTCCCGCTCCGGCTACTACGCCTGGGCGAAGCGGCCCGAGTCGCAGCGTCAAAAGAGCGACCGTGAGCTTTCCGTGGAGGTCGGGGCAATCCACCAGGAGAGCCGCGGCACCTACGGCAGCCCTCGCGTCCGTGTGGAACTGCGCGCACGAGGCCGGAGCGTCTCTGAAAAGTGCGTCGCCCGCCTCATGCGGCAAGAGGGTCTGGCGGCACGCAGGAGACGCCCCTTCGTGCGGACCACCGATAGCAAGCACGCCCATCCGGTCGCTCCCAACGTGGTGGCCAACGCTGTAGTGGAGAGCGTCTTCAGCAGCTTGAAGATGGAACTCGTCCACACGCGCAGTTTCCGGACGCACGACGAGGCGAAGCTCGCGCTGTTCGAATATATCGAGGTGTTCTACAATCGCAGCGCCGTCACTCCTCACTCGGCTACATCAGTCCCACCGAGCGCGAGCGAACGGCTGAGGCGCAGAGGTAGGCAGCGTAGTCAACCTGTCCACCGAAGCGGCTCTCCCGCACTTCGTGTGGACCGTAGGCTCAGACGGTGAGCAACACTCGACGACGCAGCAGGTCGAAGTTGGCGCGGCCATACATCTGACGCTTGAGGAGCTTGAGCTTCGTGATTTGGCCTTCGGCCTGGGCGTTGCTCCAGGGAGAGGTCAGGGCGGACCGGACGGCATCGCCGTCCTGTTTGAGGCCCTCCGCAAAGGTCTCTACCGCGCGTACCCCGCACCCGCGAGCCTTGTCCAGCCACGCTTCGAAGGGTCGACAGGACCTCGTCGGCCTTGCTCTCTGTGAAACGCCCCGCGAGCGAACGAGTTCACAGAACCGCCGGGTCAATGCAACGACACGCGACGCTTCCTCGTCCTGCCCGATGCGCGCCAACGTCGCGGTCTCCGTGGAGTTCAACTCGGAGGGCTTCTTCACGCACAGCCATGCCAGTTGCTTCGGCGAGGGGAGCGCATCGGGGCGCGTGCCCTTCGCCCACCAGTTGCCGCCGGGATAGCTGCGCGCCCCTGAGCGAGGCCGAACGGTCCGTCGCATCTGGAGCCAACGGTGGACCTGCCGCGAGGTGCCACGAAAGCCTTGGGCGCGAATCTCCCTCCAGAGTTCACAGGCGTTCTCACACCCCGCGGATTGTCGCCGCGTCAGGTACTCCAGATAGGGGTTGAGGATGCTCCGTCCGGGCACGCGCGCCGCGCGCTCGGGGAAAGCTTCCGCGGCGGCATATTTGCGCACGGTCCCTCGGGCCAGCCCCAGCGTGCGACTGATTCTCAGCAAGGGTTCCCCCTCCAGGTGACGATGCCGGACGGCTTCGTATGCAGCGACACGCTGGGAGCGACTCTCCTCTTGAGCGCGAGCTTCGGCGTGAGTTCGCGAGAAGCTGGTGTGACGGCGTGCTGGCGGAGCGTCCTCGCTCGACACAGCTGGCAGTGCTCGAAGTCGAGGGTGCGCTCCGGTCAGCCAGCGTTCCACCATCTGCCGTCCATTCTGCAGCAAGTGCCAACGGTCCGCCACCTGCTGCGCCTCTGGAGCGCCCAGTACCGCCGCTCTTGCGTACTCTGTCGAGCGGTCTCTAGCGATGACTTCCACGCCGGGATGATGGCGCAGCCAGGTGCTCACCGCGGGAGTCGAGCGGTCTGGCAATACGTCTCGGACGCAGTGCGCTTCCAAGTCGACGAGGATGGAGCCGTAAGTGCGTCCCTTCCGCAACGCCCAGTCGTCGATGCCCAGGACGCGAGCGGGGCTGGGAGGAGGCAGCGGAGCGCGGCGAATTAGCCGCAGGAGGGTGTCGGGACTGGTAGGCATGGCCAGTGGATTGAGCAGCTTGGCTCCAGCCTCTGCTCCCGCTGTGATTGCAACGGAGCACTGCGCGGTGGCCAGCCGCCGTGTCCGCTGAGCCCGAGCGGCCAGCAGGCGCACCGGCCGCTCAGCGAACGTACGACGAGCGCATTCCGGGTTTCGGCAGCAGAAGCGCCGCACGCGAAGTTCGAGTTGCACAACGCGTCCTGCGGCGGGCAGGTCCGCCGGGCGTCGGACATAGCTGCCATGCACCGCAGTACTGGGCGTCTGGCAGGAGGGACATCGTGCTCCCGTGCCCTCCATGCGCACCCCGAGGACAACACCCGCCGAGCTACCGGGGGTCACTCGGTCCACCCGACATCCAGGAAGTGGGTACAGCGTTTCCATTCCCAGGGTGTATTCGCCCCGCTGGCAGCTTGCCGCGTCTGCCTACTCCCCCGAGGGGAACCACACGAAGTGCGGGAGAGCCACCAAAGCGGGTGACGCTCAATCTGGAGAAGGCAAAGCTGCGCGTGTACCTGAATTTTCTTGCCCAAACTCAATCGAAAGATTGAGCCATCGACAAGCCTTCCAGACAATGCCTTCGAGCGCGGACACGTATGTCCTCAAGCGCATCTTCCACGACTGGAGTGATGCGGTGTGCGTGGACATCCTGCGCCACTGCCGCCACGCGATGGCCGGGGGCGGCCGGGTGCTGGTGGTGGACACCGTGATTCCGCTCGGCGGCGCGCCGCATGGGGGCAAGGTGCTCGACGTGATGATGCTGGCGTCGCGGCCCGGCCGCGGGCGCACCGAGGAGGACCTCCGCAAGCTGAACTTGCCCCAGGGATTCTCCAGGAGCTTCGTCGCAGTGAAGTCGTTCCTGGCCCTGGGCAGCATCGTCGGCAGCTTCAGCTTCTTCAGGTCCGCCGCGAGCTTCGCGTCGCTCACCTCGGAGGAGAATTCGAACCTGAAGGAAAGCTGAAGCGGACGAACCCGCCAGCGGGACACGGCGCCGGTGACGGCAACACCGGCACCGCGAGGAGCATCTCCGGGGGCGCCTACCTCCCCGAGGCTGGCGAATCCACCGAGGCGGCCACGACGAAGGACGTCGCGTCGAGCACCGACACCGGGTAGGTCATCGTCGGCGCGGACAGGGTGAGCGTGAAGGAGGTGGCCGACTGCTGCTGCAGGATCCAGGACTGCGCCGAGCTCTCGCTGGCGCTGGCGATCGGGATGATGCCGAACAGCGAGACATCCGCCGCCACCTTCTGGGAGAAGCTCTGCTGGAACTGGGAGAAGTTCCCACTGTTGAAGGTGATCTGCATCGTGGGGAACTGGCTGACCACCAGCGACTGGAGCTGTCCGAAGTTGCCGCCGTTCTCGATGGGATCCAGGTCGAACGCGGGCTCGGTGATGAAGCTGAAGCCCGTGGGCGCGCTGCCCGGCGTCCGCTTGTTCAGGTTCCAGTTGCGGTAGGCCTGCTGAAGCACCTGCTGGTAGAACCAGCCGGTCAGCGCCGAGCCGTTCCACGCGTTCGGCGTGAACTTGACCAGGGTCGCGCCAGGGTACTTGATGGACACGGTGTAGCTGGAGCCAGCGCCGCTGAGGCTTGCGAGATCGTAGTTCATGGAGCCCGACGCACTCACCTGGATGAGCGACCCCACCGAGAAGCCCCCCTGCGCTCCGATGCTCACCTGGTACTGCCCCTGGCTCACGAGGCTGGCTGACAGGGTGAGCGTGGGCGCCGACGCCTGCGGATCGCTCAGCGCATTCTGGAGCGCCTGGACGGACGGCACCACCGCGTAGCCCGGCACGAGGCCCGGCTCTACCGTCCCCGCGTTGTTCAGGGCCATGCCACCGTTGCTCGCACTCGGAGCCTTGGTGTTCCGGGTGAGCGAAGTCAGGATCGAATTGTTGTACGTCAGCTCGGACGTGTACTGGAGGTTGGAGCCCATCACGCTGAAGTAGTCCGTCGCGGCGCTGATGACGGAGTCACCGCCCGCCGGCATCTTGATGAGCAGGCTGGGCAGATCGTCGGCATTGGCCATCTGCGTAGAGGTGAGCGCCAGCGCGGCCTGGCCGGTGCCCCCCGTCCAGACCAGCCCCATCATGTAGTCGATCACGTAGTTGATCTTGTTCACGGGCTGGCTGGCGGCAGGCCAGCCGAGCGCCGTCTGCGCCGCCGCCATCTGGTCCTGGGTGATGGTATTGAACTGGCTCTGGTACACGCTCACCACCGCCAACTGCTGCTGCGCCGCGACCAGCTGGGCCTTGTTGTACGCTGACTGGTCCGCCGAGGAGAGCACGTACCGGATGCCCGCCAGCAGTTGAAGCCAGGCGCTGTTGAAGGGGTTGTTGGTGTTGGCCTGGACCGTGCCCGGGCTCGGTGCCTCGAAGCACGGATTGATGAAGTTGTAGGTCGCGGCGTTGAAGTTGCCGTTGATGTCCAGGTAGTTGTAGTTGAAGTACCACGCGTTCTGGACGGCGCTGAGGTTGTCGGGCAGTTGGGGCATGCTGCTGCGCAGCTGGGCGATGAGGGCCTGCATGTAGCCCTCCGCGACGGTGCCCTTGTCGGCTCCGAGCGACTTCAAGAGGCTGACCGCCTGGATGGATGGGACCGCCGCCGTCTGGGTCTTCATGGTGTGAATCCTCGCGTCTGGGTTGAGGACGGGCTTGAGCGCCACCGGGCACGCGCCGGCTGTCCTTGCGCTGAGACAAGAGCAAGCCGCGCGCCAGCCCCGAGCTGCGCCTATTGGTTCAATGCTCTTCCTCCACCGCTGCAGCGGCGCCGCTACTTCCGGGGCAAGCACTTGTGGGACTCGGAGCACAGGGACCCGGCAAGTTCTTGCCGAGAGGCCTGGCCCGGCAGCTACGGGCCTGCAACTTCTTGCCGGAACACCAGGAGCCTGCAGTGCCCTGCTCCTCCGCGCTCGTAGGGAGCGGGGTTGGCGTCCCGGGGGTGTGGACGCCTGCGGGTGCGCGGCAGGTTGGGAGTGGCCACCGAACCGGCGGCGGTCTCAAGCGGTGAACGCGCCACTCGGGTGCTCACCATGGCACCCTGCTCGACGGGAGGCACTGGGTGCGAGGCCGAGGGAAAGCAGCAAGGCTGACGGGGGAGGACAGGCTGGAGATTCGGCGGCGTGTCATCGGGACGAGGTGGATCAGGGCCTGGCCCGGCGCTGGAGCCCCCAGCAGATTGCCGCCAGACTGCGCTCGGATTTTCCCGAGCAGCCCCACATGCGTGTCTCCTTGCTCGCCCTGGCCGCCGCGGCCACGCTGCTCCTGCTTGGCAGCAGCAGAAGCGTGTCGGGGCGGGTGGACATGGCGAAGGGCTTGAGAAGCCTGACCCGCACTTAGCACCCGCTGTCGTGCGGACGGCTCATTCAAGATGGCTGGGTTTCTTGGATGGACGCGGCGGGAATCGAACCCGCCGCCGTGAAGACACCGCTCAGCGCACGGCGGCGCGCTGCAAATGGATCATCGCCTCATCCAGCAGCGCGGCCACGCCCCGCCGCACCACGTGCACCACCTTGTGGTGATGCGCCGGCGGGCCGTGCGTGTAATGGCCAGACACCTTGTGATGCAATTCCGTGGCGCCCCACACCAGCACCAGGTCCGCCCATTCCAAGTCGCTCTTCGCGCGGTCCGACGTGCGCCGCTCGGTGCCGTCCACCATGCGCAGCTGGATGTGATTGCCCAGCTTTGCTTCCAATTCCTCACGCACCGCGGGCGACCCGCCCACCACCACCACTCGGTGGACGTTCAGGTTGCGGCACATCTCCAGGAACGCCACCTCCGCTCTCCGGTTGGCGGACCCTCCGCACCGGGCGCAGTGGCTCCGGGGTTCCACCCGTAAAGGCTCACGACCGCTCGCTGTCGCCACCTGGAAGCAGGCAGGGTCGGCGCACACCTGGAAGAAGCGCTCGGTCAGCACCTCGGCGGCGCGCATCAGCTTGGGCTCGCTCATGCGCGCCTTGCCCGGCCGCGTGAGCCCTGCCTCTTCCAGCACGCCCCGCGCCCGTACGCGCGCGTCCCTCAGCGTGACGCCCCGCTCCGCCAACCACCCGTCGATGTCCCGGTCCGCGCTCATCGCTTCGCCATGGGAGTGGGAGTAGCGGCGAACAACTCCGCCTGCATCGGAACCGGCGCAGAGGGCTGCCCCAGACCGAGCGCCTCGCGCACCGGTCCGAAGCTCCGTCGGTGGATGGGCAGCACCCCCAGGGCCTGGATCGCCGCCACGTGCTGCGCGGTGGGGTAGCCCTTGTGGGCTGCCAGGCCGTAGCCCGGATAGCGCGCGTCCAGCTCCGTCATCAGCCGGTCCCGCGTCGTCTTCGCCAGCACGGACGCCGCCGCGATGCTCAATGACAGCGAGTCACCCTTGATGATGCCCCGCTGCGGCGCCGCGCACTGCGGGATGGTGCGCGCGTCCACCAGCACGTAGTCCGGCGTCAGCCCCAGCCCCTCCACCGCGCGGCGCATCGCCAGCAGGCCCGCGTGGTAGATGTTGAGCTGATCAATCTCCTCCACCTCCGCCTGGCCCACCGCCCACGCCACCACGTCGCGCTTGAGGGCCTCCGCCAGGGCCTCGCGCTTGTCCGGGTCCAGAATCTTCTTCGAGTCGTCCAGCCCCCGGAGCCGGTAGCCCCGCGGCAGGATGGCCGCCGCCGCGACGACGGGGCCCGCGAGCGGCGCCATGCCCGCCTCGTCTACTCCCGCGACCTTGAGCAGCCCCTGCTCCCACAGCTCCGTCTCGAACTTGAGCAGGTGCCGCAGCCGCTGGCCCTCCGCCCGGTTCTTCTCCTGGCGGGAGCGCAGCTTCTTCGCGAGCCCCTGCGCGCCCTGGCGGGGGTCTGCGTCCAGCGCCTCCAGCATCCCCTGGGGGACGGGATGGGCCTGGGCGACGAAGCGCTCCGTCAGCTCGGAGACCGAGCATCGGAGCAGCGTTTCCACACTGTCTGCTGGCATGGGGGACCTTCGGTAATGCCTACCTGGCGGGTAGCGCGGATGCACGGCTTACTGGAGCGGGGGAACACCAGTGCCGCGACAACACATCCGAAAGCCCGTCGTCAGGCCCACCGAGCGGGCGACCTGGCGCAAGGAATGCCTGACCGGAGCGGAGGCGCGCATGCAGGTTTGACGCATGGCGCAATCCGTACCGCACGCAGGCGGGTCAATACAACCATGCGACGGGCTGGGACGGCGGATTTCCCGTCGTCGGAGCCGAAGGGAGCCCGTTCGGGCCTGTCTTCGAGGTCAGTCCTTCAGCTCGAGGGTGAGGGTCCCGGGAACGGGCGTGCAGTGGCACGCATCACACGTCCACTCCACGTGCTGCGCGAGAGAGACGTGCGAGCCCGCGGTGGCCATCACTCGGATGGCGCTGGGCGCGAGCGTTTCGTTGATGGCCGTGGTGACGCCCCGGTCATCCGTGACGCCGGTGATGCTGACGTTGCTCTCCAGGTTCGTGGCCGTCACGGTGGCGCCCTGGATGTGCGCCCCATCCGAGGACAGCACCTCCACGCGCAACGACACCGGCTCCGCGCACGAGTCCTCGTGGCGATTGGCGCTTGGCGCTTCGTCACAGCCCGTCACCAGCACGCTCGCGAGGAGCCCCAACCATCCATACGTCCGCAGCTGCTTTCCCATCCCCACGCCCCCGACCCATCCCATGCGCGCAATGTGGTACCGGAGGACGGGGGCGGCAATGCTTGTGTCACGCAGCGGGCTTCACCCGCGCGTGGGCAAAACGTGCGGCCTCCGTGTCCGGATACCGGTGCAGGATGTACCGGTAGATTTCCTCCGCGCGCACCGCGTTTCCCATCTTCTCCCCCTGCACGCGCGCCAGGAGCACCAGGGCGCGGGGCGCGAGCGGATCCTCGGGCGCCACGTCCGCCGCGGCTTCCAGCGCGAGGACCGACAGTGGGAAATCTCCTTCCACTGCCGCGGCTTGCCCAATGAACAGATGGTGCGCGGGTGAAAGCTTCATGCGGGGCAGAACGCGAAGGATGCCGTACAGCGCGATCGCCCGGGCCACGTCGCGCGCCTCCACCGCCGCCGTGAACGCGGCCAGCTGTTCGGCCGGGGAGTCGTCCCCGGTGCTCGGTGCTTCGTCGGTGGCGGCAACAGGCCCGGTGGGCGCGGCTTCGCGCAGCGCCTGCGGGCCCCGCTCCGGACGCGCGTCACCCAGCACGGGCACCAGGACGTCGCGCGCGGGCAGGTAGCCCAGCGCATCCCCGTGCACGTACAGCACGAGCCCCAGCAGGTTCGCGGCGGCGAAGGGTACGAGGCAGGTGAGCGCCTCCGCGATCCACCGCGACACGAAGAAGATTCCGAAGTCGAGCACCACCTCCGCGCGCTGGTGCATCCCCCCGTGGAGCAGGGCCAGCAGCGTGAACACGCCCATCACGATGCCCGCGTCACGCCCCAGCGCCCGGATGCACCGGAGCGCGTTGCGGGGATGCAGCGCGGAGAGGAGCGGCTGCTCCGCGGCGGCCAGCAGCCACGCCCACGGCAGCCACAGGAAGCCTCCGAGCGCGAGCCCCCAGGTGAGCGGATCCTCCAGCGCGGCCGGTGACAGCAGGGCCTCCAGCGGGGCGCCGATGAGCTTGAGCACGGCGCGCTCGGACGGTGCGAGCAGGGACAGGGCGCGGACGGACGCGGGCAGGAAGACGCCCACCGTGACGGCCAGGCCCCGCAGCCCGGGCCGGAGCGTGTCCCGGACGATGTCGGTGAAGCCGGGCAGCTCCGGATCCGCATCGCCCCGGGCCGCGCCCCGCACGAGCGCGAAGAGGGCGGACCAGAAGACGCCCAGCGCGAGCGTCAGCGGCAACACCTGGAACAGGCGGATGCCCACCGCGAGCGAGCGCAGCACGGCCAGCATCAGGCTGACGGCGACGAGCGTCTGCAGGCCCGGGACGGTGAGGGGGAAGCGCAGGGCCCCCGGCAGCCGCTCCATGAAGTCCTGGTGCGAGCGGCGGCGCAGCAGCACGTTCGCCGTTCCCTGGCAGTGCCCGCAGGCGAAGTACTCCACCGGGCCCATGCGCCGCGTCTCCACGCACGCGGGGCAGAGCAGGGACTCGCACTGTTCACACCGCCAGCCGGCGGCGACGGTGGGATGGGACGGGCAGCGGTCGGAAGCGGGTGCGACCATGGGGCCGCGAAGCCTACTACGCCGGGCCCGGGGTCTCGTCCCACGGGGCGCCGAGCCACGCCTGGAACGCGGCCTTCTGCGCGTCGGTGGGGCGCTCCACGCGCTGGAGCCACACGGCATCCGCGGGCTTCTGTCCCAGCACCACCGGCACCTCCACCAGCCGGTCGCGGCGGAACAGCGTCACCTTCACCGTGTCGCCCGGGCGCTTGTCCTCGCACCGCGCGATGAGCCCCGCGCCGTCCACGCGCCAGCCGTCCAGCGCCACCACGTCGTCCTCCGGATAGAGGCCGGCCTCCAGCGCGGGGGTGCCCTCCGGGACGGTGGCGAGCGTCGCGGCGCCCCGCAGGGTGACGCCCAGCCAGCCCTTCGGCTTGGGCTCGCTCTTGAGGCGCGGCGGCGTGCCGCCCTTGTCGTTGGGGGCCTCGCGCACGCGGAAGGACACCTCCAGCCCCACGTGCTCGAAGACGCTGTAGTCCAGGTCCCCGGTGGAGCGCACCGCGCGGTCGAAGAAGGGCGTCAGGTCCACACCGGCCACTTCGCTCGCGGCCTTCTCCACGCCATCCTCGGGCACGCCGGAGCCGTCGCCATGGCGTTGCCACAGCAACCGCATGGCGTCATCCAGGCACCTCGCGTCGCGGGTGGCGCGGCGGACCTCCAGGTCCAGCAGCGCGCAGACGACCTCGCCCTTCAGGTAGTAGGAGACGGCGCTGTTGGGCGAGTGTTCGTCGGGGCGGTAGTGCTTCACCCAGCTGACGAGCGACGCCTCGGTGAGCGTCTGCACGCGGCGGCCCGGGGTGGAGTGCAGCAGGCTGAACGTCTCCCCCAGGCGGGCCAGGTAACGCGACGCGGACATCAGGCCCGCGCGGCGCACGAAGAGGTTGTCGTAGTAGGCGGTGCCGCCCTCGAAGGCCCACAGCAGCGTGGTGTAGTTCTCCTGCGAGTAGTCGAACGGCACCAGCGCGCGCGGCTTCACGCGCTTGATGTTCCACAGGTGGAAGTACTCGTGCGCCACCAGCGTGAGGAAGTCCTCCCAGCCCCGGTACGTGGACAGGGACAGGCGCGGGAAGAGCAGCGCGGTGGAGGCCTGGTGCTCCAGGCCGCCCCGGCCCTTGTCGGTGAGGTAGACGAGGAACAGGTAGCGCTTCAGCGGCAGGCCGTCATACATGCGCGCCTGGGCCTCGCAGACGCGCTGCATGTCCGCGCACAGCCGCTCCGCGTCCGGCACGCTGTCGCCCCAGACCACCACCTCGTGCGGCACACCCGCGACCGTGAAGGTGAGCGGCGTGTGCGGGCCGACCTCGAAGGGGCTGTCCACCAGCGTGTCGTAGTCCTGCGCGTGGAACGTGCTGCCTTCGGCGTCCAGCGCACAGAACGTGCGCCAGTCCGGGGGCGCGTCCACGGTGACGTGGTGGGGCAGGGCGCGTGTGGCTTCCGTGTAGAGGAACACGGTGGCGCCGTTGAAGTAGCCGTGGCTGCCGTCCAGGTGGCTGGTGCGCACGGTGAGCTCGTTCGCGTAGACGCGGTAGCGCAGCGTGACGGCCTGCCCCCTCGCGTCCACGCGCCAGGTGCGCTTGTCCACGCGGCGCACCGGCAGGGGCCGGCCTTCGCCGTCGGTGGCGGTGAGGTCCTGCACCTGGCGGGCGTACTCGCGCACCAGGTAGCTGCCCGGCGTCCACACCGGCATCACCGCGTCGAGCGTGTCGGGCCCGGCGGGGAAGGTGGCCTCCACCTCGAACAGGTGCGCATGCGGGCGGGGCATGGCGACGCGGTAGTGGACGGCTGGCGACATGGCCGGGGTGCCTTTCGGGGGGAGTGCGGGGCTACTTCGCGCGGACGAGCACGGCGCCGAAGAAGCCGTCGGTGCCGTGGGTGTGCGGGGCCAGCCGCAGGAACGGGCCGGAGCTCACCTTCGCGCCCAGCTCGGCGCCGAGGACTTCGGCCACGGGGCGCACGGTGAACTCGGGGTGCTGGGACAGGAAGTCCTCCACCACCTCCTCGTTCTCCTCGCGCAGCACGCTGCACGTTCCGTAGATGAGCCGGCCGCCGGGCTTCACCAGCGTGGCGAAGCGCGCGAGCAGGGCCTTCTGCCGCGCCACGTGCTCCGCCAGGGACTCCGGCGTGAGGCGGTAGCGGGCGTCCGGCTTGCGGCGGAAGGTGCCGGTGCCGCTGCACGGCGCGTCCACGAGCACGCGGTCCGCCAGGCCCTTGAGGGGCGCGAGCGCGGCCTCCGCCTCCGGCCCTTCCGGGGGGATGATCTGCGTGCGCACGTTGTGCACGCCGGCGCGGCGCGCGCGCTTGCGCAGGTCCTCCATGCGGCCCTCGTCCACGTCGAGCGCGTGCAGGTCGCCGCGGTTCTTCATCTGCGCGGCCAGCTGGAGCGTCTTGCCGCCCGCGCCCGCGCACGCGTCCACGACGCGGGTGGGCGGCGCGTCCACGAGCATGCCGAGCAGCTGGCTGCCCTCGTCCTGGATTTCGAGCCAGCCGTCCTTGAAGTTCTGGAGCGAGAAGATGTTGAGCCGCGTCTCCATCACGATGCCGAAGGGAGACAGGGCGGTGGGCTTCGTGGACTCCACGTCCTCCGCGGCGAGCCGCTCCTGGAGCTGGGCGCGGTCACCCTTGAGCGCGTTGACGCGGGCGAAGAGGGGGGCGCGCTCGTTCATCGCCTCGGCGGCGCGGCTGGCGTCCTTGCCGAAGACGGCGCGGAACTTCTCCGCGAGGAAGTCCGGCAGCGATGCGGCGATGGGGAAGCGCTTGGAGTCGGGCAGGGCGTCCAGCTCCGCGGCGGCGTCCGGGAGGCGGTCGAGCACGGTGATGTCCGGGCCGCTGAGGCCGCAGGTGCGCGCGACGTAGTTGGGGTCCTCGCCGTGGAGGATGCGCGACGTGGCGAGCCGCATGACGTCCTGGCGGGTGCCGTCGAGCGTCTCGAAGTTGCGGTGCGAGTGCTCCAGGAGGTAGTCCACGGTGCGCTGGCGGCGCAGGAGCGCGTAGACGCGTTCCGCCACGGCGCGGCGTTCGGTGGAGTAGAGGAGTGTCTTGCGGCGCAGGACGAACTCCAGCGCGCGGTCGGACAGGCGGCCCTCGCGGCGCACGCCGCCGTAGGCCTCCAGACACGCCTGGAGGACCAGGTCCTCGCGCAGGGGGCGGTTCGGGTTGGGGCGGGCG